>JBNMKQ010000006.1:0-41560 GCA_050874425.1 Alloprevotella sp. | reverse complement strand
GAGGGGGTTAGGGGGTGAGGCCTAATTGCAGTTTACCCACACGATTCGTTATAGGCCTTTTTTTTTATTTATGGACGTTTCACAATTGCTGCGGCACGCTCAAGAGCCACGTTGATGTTAGGACAGATATGGTCCTTGCCCAATAAGTGGCAGAAGCCATTGTGTTCGAGTACATTGTATACGTTAGGAGTTACACCCGAAAGCACGATGTGTGTACCTTCACGGTGGCTCATCTCACACAAGTTTTGAAGATTGTGAATGCCTGTAGAGTCAATAAATGGTACACGACGCATACGAATAACGCGCACCTTGGGGTGATCTTCCATAGCAGCCATAAGTTCTTCAAACTTGTTGGCTATACCAAAGAAGTAAGGACCATTGATTTCATACACCTCAACGCCCTTGGGAATAATAAGGTGCTCCTCATGTACCTCAGCATCGGTTTCGTCGTTGGGGTCAATCTCGTCAGCAATCACCTTAATCTGCGTAGACTCAGCCATACGCTTCATAAAGAGCAAGCAAGCAATGAGCAAACCAACTTCAATAGCTACGGTGAGGTCGAAGATGACAGTTAAGAAGAAGGTGATGAGCAATACGATTACGTCGCTCTTCGGGTTCTTCATCAATTGCATAAAGGTGCGCCAACCACTCATGTTATACGACACAATGACCAATACACCTGCTAAGCACGACATAGGAATGTAGGCAGCTAAAGGCATTAATACCAAGAAGATAACCAACAGTACAGCAGCATGAATGATACCTGCTACGGGAGTGCGACCGCCATTGTTGATATTGGTCATTGTGCGTGCAATAGCACCCGTACAAGGAATACCGCCAAAGAGTGGGGTGCAGAGGTTGGCTACGCCCTGACCAATGAGTTCTTGATTAGAGTTGTGATGATCACCGCACACACCATCGGCTACTGTAGCAGAGAGCAGTGATTCTATTGCTCCTAACACGGCTATAACCATAGCTGTAGGGAAGAGGCTCTTTACGTTTTCCCAACTCAAGTTGGGCACTTGAAGTTCGGGAATAGAGGCTTTGATTTCACCAAATTGGTCGCCAATGGTGGTTACGTGAAAGTCCGTATTTGCATTTAAGAAGTAAACGCCAATGGTCATCACGATGATGGCTACCAACGAGCCTGGTATCTTCTTCGATACTTTTGGGGTAAGCGTAATCAATAGAATGCTCACCAAACCTACGGCAGTGGTAATCCAATCTACTGTGCTGAAATTTTGAAAGTAAACAATCCATTTTGACAAAAAGTCCCCAGGGAGTTTGCCTTCAATGGTTAGTCCGAATAGGTCCTTAATCTGTGTGGTAAAGATTGTAACGGCGATACCACTTGTAAAGCCTACGACAATGGGATAAGGAATAAACTTAATAATGGTGCCCAGACGACATACACCCAACACGATTAGAAAAATACCAGCCAACATTGTGGCTAACATCAGTCCTGAAAGGCCTAATTGTGGATTGCTGACGATGCCATAGATAATAACGATGAAAGCACCTGTAGGTCCACCAATTTGTACGCGGCTTCCGCCTAATGCAGAAACAATAAAACCACCAATGATGGCGGTTAAGATACCTTGTGAGGGTGATACGCCCGAAGCTATACCAAAGGCGATAGCCAATGGGAGGGCTACAATGCCTACAATTAAGCCGGCCATAAGGTCGGCAGCAAACTTCTCTTTGTTGTAATGCCGCAGTTCGCTAACTAAGCGCGGCGCAAAGGCTGAATGACTCATTAATACAGTTAAGTTGTTAGTTTTAATTAATTCTGACTGCAAAGTTAATAATTTTAACTGAGTTACAGACTTTTTTAATAGATACATTAAGGCCTGCTGGCGAAATGTAAACAGCAATTTGGGCCTCACCCCCTAACCCCCTCTCCTTGAGGAGAGGGGGGGACAAGTCACCTTTTCTTGCTCATTTTCAGGAAATATCTCAAGCAAGAAACTGGGGAGAAAAAGGTAACTTCAGTCCCCCTCTCCTCAAGGAGAGGGGGTTAGGGGGTGAGGCCCAAATTGCAGATTATCAAGAAGTAATAAAAAAAGCTTGCCAACAAGTGTTGGCAAGCTTTTTAATATTATGCGTTATTTGTGTTTTACCAAATGTCTTCGCCTTCGGGTGAAGCATAGATTTCTGAGGGGCAGAACTCGAAGTAATCGAGGAAGAACTGCGTGTTCAATTCTGTCAATGCGTTCTTAAAGCGGAGGTAGTAAGTCTTGTTCTTGTCAAAGTATTGACGAGCCAAGATGTAACGAAGACTCGGACCCCAACCTACTGCACCATAGTGGTTGCGAACGGTTGTCTTACCTTGCGTACCGTCTACGCAAATGTATTGTGGACCCTTTAAGAAGCCTTGGTTACGCAAGTTTTGGTCAGCCTCACGACAAGCCGTTTCATCGTACTGATTGTCAAGGTCGGCAATCCAAATGCCTGAAGGCCAGTGTGAATTAGCGTCCTCGCGTTGGTCGATAGGCAAACCTGTAGGAACTGCAGGGAATTCGTTGTCGCCTAAGTAGCATTGTACCATTGAACGGTTGACGTTGTTGGCACAACTCATGCGCAATTCATAGTAGCCACTCTTGGGAACGGGCGGCAACTTGAGCACAAATTGGTAAGCACCAGTAACCAAGAATTCATCACCTTGATAGTCTTTCCAACCAGCTTCGCCTTGTGCCTTTGTGTTCAAATAGAAGATTCGTGTGCTCGATCCCTCATTGGTAATATTGTCAAAGTAGCCTTGGGGGAAGTAAGTCCACGTACCATTAATACGAAGGTCGTTAGAAAGCATTTCGGGCAACATGGTGGTCACGTCCATACGAATGCGCTCAGAACCTAAAGCTTGGCTGGTAGCTTCGCTATTAATCAAGATGTGATCAATAGGATAGTAATAACCATTCAATGCATTGTTGCTGTAGTTGGTCGTTGTACCATCAGCATTTGTCACATCGTTGCGTTCTTTAATGCGAAGGTTCAAACCATTTGGCACATTGTCGACAATTTGATTATCCGTGTGTGACAACTCTTTGTAATTACCAGAGAAAGTGTTGTCATATTGGCTAATGCGGTTGAGATAGTAGTTGTGGTTGCCTTCGGCCAATTGGGTAACTTTTAGCAATGCACGGTGCTTACCCATGGTGGTGTAATAATCCCATACGTTAACCGTAAGGTTGTTGGTTTGAGGATTTTTAGTGTCAGAACCATGGTTGTAATTATACTCGTTGTAGTGCATTACCATGCCATTAAGTGGCATACCGCCATTGAGCAGGTGGTAGGCAACAAACTTATTTACGGCATTGTCTTCATTGGTAATGTCGTCACTCTGCTCCTCGCCTTCTTCAGCCGGAAGTGCTTTGGCACAACGTTCTTTAATCACGTTGAGAATTTCGTCCCAATTCTTAACCTCGCCTGCGTGTTCGTCATAATCAGGCATGGGTATGCCCCATTCTTGGTTGAGCACTTCGTCGGGTTCAATAAAGGCTGTGTAGCGAATGCGGCGTTTCTCCATGAATGGATAGCTGCTACCTTGGCCTTCAAACAACTCTTTTGTACCGATACGATTAGCATTGGTGCGCACGTAATCGTCCTCTAAGTCAGTGCGTGCCCTTAGCTTTTCAGCCCAACCTGTGGCTTTGAGTAATTGAGCCATGATGCGCATGTTAGGTGCAGAGGCAATTACTTCGGGCACACTTTCAGAGGTGGGATAAATAACGTGGTCAACTACGTGAATCATACCATTGCTGGCCTCAATGTTTGAGGTCAACACCTTTGACTCAGAATTGATATAGTAGTCGCCATCACTTTTCTGAGTTGATGATAAACGGCGGTCGTCAAGTGTAGCAATGTTGAAGGTTGTGCCGTTTGCGGGAAAATCAGATAATTCGTAGGCGCTCTGGTCGCCATTATCAATAATACAGTTGTAAGCTATCGTCTTTTTCTGCTCATCGGTAAGCTCATCAATGCTATTCACTTCTAACTTGTCGTGAATAAACGTTTTGAGTGCATCATTGGTGGGCACAAAGAGTGTGTAGTTACCACGTGAAGAAAGTACGCTTGAGAGTGGAGATGCATTTTCGCTCAATCCTAACTTAACTTCTTTAAAAATTTTGATGATGCCAGAGTATTGCGTGGTGTCAGCTTCAAGCAATTCCATTGCTTGCTTTTTGTCGCTGATGTAGAATGCACTGTCGTCAACGTTTTCCTTACAACTGGTAAGGCCAAGCGTTGTAAACATGGCTGCGCCACACACTAAAGCGGTAGCAAAAAGACCAGGAGTAAATCTGCCGAATGTCTTCATTTATATTGTTGTTTTTGTTTTTCGTTAATTGTGGAACAGTATTAGTCCGCGACAAAGTTACACAAATATTACAAAACGATTAATTATTTCTAAAAAAATAATACGATATGCTACTTTGCTCGCTAGAAAATAATCTATAACTTTGCGCTTAGTTATTCCTATTTATATTAGATTTGAAAAGACAAAGAACAGAACCTATAAGAAATATTTTTGCTGCTCAATGAGTAGCATAAACTCTAACGCAAAACATTTTACAAATCACATATAATTCTTTCACCATGTTGACGGATATTGAAATAGCGCATAACACGAAGTTGAAGCGCATTGACGAAGTGGCACAACAGTTGGGCATCGACCCTGAGGCCATTGAACATTATGGTAAGCACATTGCCAAACTTCCTCTTTCACTCATTGATGAGAAGAAGAAGGGTAAGCTCATTCTCGTTACAGCCATTACGGCTACAAAGGCGGGTATTGGCAAGACTACGGTAAGTATTGGACTTGCTCTTGGCTTAAACGCCATTGGCAAAAAGGCTTGTGTGGCTTTGCGCGAACCGTCACTCGGTCCTTGCTTCGGCATGAAGGGGGGCGCTGCAGGTGGTGGCTATGCCCAGGTATTGCCAATGGAACGTATCAACCTACACTTTACGGGCGACTTCCATGCAATTACTTCAGCTCATAATATGATTGCTGCCTTGCTTGATAATTATCTATATCAGCATCAAAGCGAAGGCTTTGGTTTGAAAGAGATACTTTGGCGTCGCGTGCTCGATGTAAACGATCGTTCTTTGCGCTCTATCGTTACGGGATTGGGCCCTGCCACCAATGGCATAACCCAGCAAGCTGGCTTTGATATTACTCCAGCTTCAGAGTTGATGGCCATTCTTTGTTTGGCTCAAGACGAGAAAGACCTTCGTCGTCGTATCGAAAATATTTTGTTGGGGTATACTTACGAAGGTAAGCCCTTTACAGTGAAAGACCTCGGTGTGGCAGGAGCCATAATGGTATTATTAAAGGATGCCATTCAGCCCAACTTGGTACAGACGACTGAGAATACACCGGCTATCGTACATGGTGGCCCGTTTGCTAATATTGCGCATGGCTGTAACTCGTTGGTGGCTACGCGTATGGCAATGAGTCATGCTGACTATACGATTACTGAAGCTGGCTTCGGTGCTGACCTGGGTGCTGAGAAGTTCTACAACATTCTTTGTCGCAAGAGTGGATTAGAGCCTGATTTGACCATTATCGTCGCTACTGCTCAAGGCTTGAAAATGCATGGTGGGGTAGAATTGGATAAGATCAAAGAGCCGAACGAAGAGGGCTTGCGTAATGGTTTAGCTAACCTCGACCGCCACGTACACAATCTGCAAGGTTTTGGCCAAAGTGTAGTGGTTGTGTTCAACCGCTTTGCTACGGATACAGACGAAGAAATGGCTTTGTTGCGTGAACATTGTGAACAATCATTAGGTGTGCCTTTCGTGATTAATAATGCCTTTGCTGAAGGTGGTGAAGGAGCAAAGGAAATGGCACAGTTGGTGGTTGATACCATTGAGCAACATCCTTCTACCAAACCCTTGCACTTTACGTATAATGACGATGATAGCATTAAGACGAAGATAGAAAAGGTGGCTAAGACGATTTATGGTGCAGCCAGTGTAACGTTTGCTAAACCTGCTTTGAAGCGCATTAAGTTGGCTGAAGAACATGGTATGGCTCACTTCCCCGTGTGCATTGCTAAGACGCAGTTCTCTTTCTCTGCTGATGCTAAGCAGTATGGTGCGGTGAGTGGCTTTAATATTTTAATTAAGGACGTGGTGTTGAACGCAGGTGCTGAAATGATTGTTGCTATAGCAGGCGATATCTTGCGCATGCCAGGTTTGCCCAAGTCGCCACAAGCTAATCGAATCGACTTCGTTGATGGTGAAATCGTAGGACTGAGTTAATGAACGTTTTCTAATTTAGAAAACTATGGCCTCTCCCCCTAACCCCCTCCCCCACAGGGGAGGGGGAATAAGTAAGCTTTACTTGCTGCGTTTCTAGTTGAAAACCAACAGAAAACTCAAGAAGTAAGAGTGACTTATTCCCCCTCCCCTGTGGGGGAGGGGGTTAGGGGGAGAGGCTTCAAATCGATGTTTATACGATAGTGCTTATCCTATGCGGTGAATCATCTCGCGGAAGATATCAGCCATGAGGGGTTGTACTTCGTTGGCAGCTTTTTGTACCTCTTCGTGACTTACTTCAACAATCTTGCCTTCAACGCCTAAGTCGGTGATGATACTAATACCAAAGGTGCGAATGCCACAGTGGTGAGCTACGATTACTTCAGGCACGGTAGACATGCCCACAGCGTCAGCGCCCCAGATGTGGTACATCTTATATTCGGCAGGCGTCTCGAACGTAGGACCTTGCGTGGCTAAGTATACACCTTCTACCGTGCGAATGCCCTTCTCTTTGGCAATGGCGCGTGCCATGTCAAGGAATTCATGGTCGTAAGCCTCGTGCATATCAGGGAAACGAGGACCAGTGGGGAAGTTGGGGCCATGAAGAGGGTGTTCGGGCATAAAGTTGATGTGGTCGGTGATGAGCATCAAGTCGCCAATCTTAAAGTCGGGGTTCATACCGCCTGAGGCATTGCTTACGAACAAGTTCTTAATACCCAATTCATACATAACGCGAATAGGAAAAGTAACTTGCTTCATGTTATACCCTTCGTAGTAGTGGAAGCGGCCTTGCAGTGCCATAACCTCTTTGCCACCTAAGCGGCCAAAGATGAGTTTGCCACTGTGTCCCTCAACGGTGCTGACGGGGAAGTTAGGAATATCTTGATATGGAAATTCGTCAACCGTGTCAATCTCTTCGGCCAAGTGGCCAAGACCTGTGCCAAGGATAATGGCTGTTTGCGGTTGAAGTGCGGTGTGGGCCTTAATCCACGCTGCGGTTTCTTTGATTTGTTCTAACATATTGTAAGATGGTTTGATTAAAAGATTCGTTATTATTAGCGCTTGTAGCTGATGCAATGCGGACTGTAATAGGTTGTACCAAAAGGTTGCTCGCTAACGATTCGTCAAAATGTGAGAGCCAAGGCAGTAAGCGTGTCATGTCCTTCTGAGTAGTTAGGGCAAGGCTGCATTGCTTTTCTTGCCACAGACGATTGATGCGTGCTATGTCCTTAGTCGTAAAGGCATGATGATCGGCAAAGGCTACCACTTCCACTGCTGCACCTTCTTCCTCCAAGTATTTGACGAGTGGGGTAGGGTTGGCTATGCCCGCAATGAGAAGTATACGTTGCCCCTTGAGCGAGAGGTGAGGCATCGGTTGCATGTCGGGCGTTAGTAGTTCGCCATATACGATACGGCTATAAAATAATTGTTGGTCATCTGCAATGCCAATCGCCGGCCGTTGGTTGGGTTCGCACTTCGTCACCACAATAGCTTGTGCACGACGGGCAGCGCAGGCCGGTTCGCGTAAGCGGCCCCAGGGCAATAAGTGGTCGTGCGTGTAGAGGCGGTGCGCATCGGTGAGTAGTAGGTTGTACCCTGCTTTTACGTGGCGATGTTGAAAGGCATCGTCGAGTACGATGACGTCTATCGCGGGTTGTAACTTTAGCAACCTTTGTATACCAACAACTCGTTTTTCGCATACAGCAATAGTGGCAAAAGGGCAGTTGTGCATCATCTGAAAGGGTTCATCGCCAATGTCGGTAGCCGTATGGTGCATTGGGTCGGCCAAGATGTATCCTTTCGTTTTGCGGCCATACCCTCGTGAGAGCATTGCCACGCGGTAGCCCTCTTGGTGGAGCAAACGCAGTAGGTATTCGACGTGAGGTGTCTTGCCCGTTCCGCCCACGGCGAGGTTGCCCACACAAATGATTGGCAACGGAAACGTGTGCGACTTTACCCACCCTTTGTCAAACAACCAACCGCGCAGCCGTGCTACCAAGCACCACACGGCTGCAAGGGGAATGGTCAGTATCTTTGAGAGTCCTTTCAATGCCTATTATTTAATATTAGGAATGTAATAGATGCGTGCTTGTAGGTAATCCTTCGCACTCATGCCATTCAGTGTACCCACAAATTGAAGGGGAGCGTAGTATACGCCTAGTGTTGTGCGCAACTTCTCTTCCATATAGTCGCGCTTTACGGTAGAGTTGAGCAATTGGTCAACCCATGACTCCTTGTTGGGAGTTGAGAGAATGTCGTAATCCTTCAGTCTTGCACGGCTGGCAGCTTCGGCAATGGCATCGTCGAGTGTGCCCAATTTATCCACCAACTTAATCTTCAGCGCTTGGCTACCCGTCCATACGCGGCCTTGACCAATGCGGTCAACCTGTTCGGGCGAGATATGGCGACCAGCTGCGACGCGGCTGATGAAGAGGCGGTAACCACGATTGACGTATTGTTGCATCACGTTCGCCTCGTCGGCATTGAACGCACGGCCTTGAGCACCGAAGTCTGAACTCTTATTAGTCTTCACCATATCGAAGTGCAAGCCCAATTTGTCCGTCAATAATTCGCTGGCATCGGGTATCATGCCAAAGATGCCGATACTACCCGTCAGCGTGGTAGGTTCGGCTACGATGTAGTCAGCACCGCATGACATATAATAACCACCAGAGGCAGCCATGCCACTCATTGATACGACTACGGGCTTCTTCTTCTTTAATAATTGAATGGCACGCCACATTTGTTCGGAAGCGTAAGCACTGCCACCGCCAGAGTTGATGCGTAATACAACGGCCTTGATGTCATCGTCGTTGGCTAAGCGGTCGAGGTCTTCAACTACTTTCGAGCCTATGATATAGCTTTCATTGCTCATAAGACTATTGTCGGCTACGGCGTCGACAATGTTACCTTGTGCGTAGTAAACGGCAATGGTGCCATCGCCACTCTTCTTCTCGGCCAACTTTGCCAAATCAGCAGGAGCGATAAAGTTTACCTTATCTTGTTTGCTAAGTGCGCGGAGTTGTGTGCGCACCTCGTCAGCGTAAGCTAATCCGTCTACTAAATGTGCTTTGACGTAGTCCTTTGCATCGGCAAAGGTGATGTAATGGTCAGCGTAAGCGTTGAGACCTTCAACACTAATCTTTCGTGAACTGGCCACGTCGGCGCAGAGGTTCTTCCAAATGTCGCCAACAAACGAACTTACCTGTTCGCGATTGGCATCACTCATCTTCGTCAAGATGTAAGGCTCGACGGCACTCTTATACGTGCCCACTTTAAACACTTGCATCTTTACACCCACCTTCTTCAAGAGGTCAGTAAAGAAGATAGGCTGCGAAGCCAAACCATGCCAATCGACAATGCCGCTTGGGTTGACCAACACCTTGTCGGCCACCGAGGCTACGTAGTACGAACCTTGTGAATAGTTGTCGGCATAGGCCAAGATGAACTTTTTGCTTTTCTTGAAGTCTGCCAATGCTTTGCGCAACTCTTGCGCCGTGGCCATGTCGCTTATGAGCGCACCCCCTTCGAGATAAATGCCACTAATCTTGTCGTTCGTTTGTGCCGTCTTAATGGCACTGATGATATCGTCCAGTCCTTGCGTCTGAGCGATGTCGCTGTTTAAGTATTGTGCAAAGGGATTTTCTTTGGCGCGTTCGTTGAGCGTGCCGTTCAGTTGAATGCGCAAGACGGAGCCCTCCTTGACAGAAGGCGTGTCGCTGCTCGAAATGGCCATAACGATGAACATAAAAAGGCTCATCATACCCATCAGAAACCCCGTGCAAATGATGCCAACAATAGTAGCAAGTACGTATTTTAAGAAATCTTTCATGTGTGTAGTTTGGTTAATACTCAAGTTTTCTGTGTTTGACGCATGTTAGGGTGCGTTTGCTACAGAAAAAGCGGCTATTTTGAGAAGTCGATGTCTACTTCAACGGGGCAATGGTCAGAGCCAAACACCTCGGTGTGAATCTGTGCATCGGTGAGTTGAGGCTGCAAGCGGCTCGATGTCAAGAAGTAGTCAATGCGCCACCCTGCGTTCTTCTCACGTGCGCGAAAGCGATACGACCACCAAGAGTAAATGCCCTCTTGTGTGGGGTGGAAGAAGCGGAAGGTATCGGTAAAGCCCGCGTTTAGCAGTTCGCTAAACTTAGCCCGCTCCTCATCAGTGAAGCCTGCGTTCTTACGATTGGTCTTCGGATTTTTGAGGTCAATCTCCTGATGCGCCACGTTCATGTCGCCACAGACGATGACAGGCTTTTGTGCGTCGAGCGCCTTGAGGTAGTCACGAAAAGCATCGTCCCATGTCATGCGATAGTCAAGGCGACGCAGTCCATCTTGTGAGTTGGGGGTATAGACCGTTACGAGGTAGAAGTCAGTCATTTCAAGTGTGATGACACGTCCCTCATGGTCGTGTTCATCAATGCCTATGCCATAAGTGACGTTGAGCGGGGTGTGGCGTGTAAAGATAGCTGTACCAGAGTAGCCCTTCTTCTCGGCTGAGTTCCAATAAGACTGATAGCCGTCGAAGGCGATGTCGAGCTGGTGAGGCTGCATCTTCGTCTCTTGCAGACAAAAGAAGTCTGCATTGAGTTGTGCGAAAGCCTCTCTAAACCCCTTGCCGTCACAAGCGCGAAGGCCATTCACATTCCATGATATAAATTTCATTTTAATCGTGTTCGTTAACTTATTATATGTGCGAAGATAACAACTTATCTTGATACAAAGTGACAACTCGCTTTTTTTTCTTAACTTTGCATCATCTTTTTTACAGACAATCCGAAGGAAATAAAAATAAAAATCCGAATGAAACATTTATTCGTTCTACTGTCGTTGGTCTTGATGACTACCTTGAGCGTCAAGGCACAACCACGGTTGGAATTTGAACATACGACACAAGAGCTGGGCACGTTGCTTTGGCATCACCCTCGCACGGCTACCTTTAAAGTAACGAATAAGGGCACGCAAGACCTGTTGATTACCAACGTGCGTACTGACTGCGGTTGCACCGATGCTGAGTGGACTACAACGCCCATTGGCCCTGGCGGTAGTGGTATGATTAAGGCCACTTACGATGCTGAGATGTTGGGCCACTTCAATAAAGGACTGGCCGTATACACCAACTTAGACGATAAACCTCATTATTTGCAATTAGTAGGTGTCGTAGCCATGAATGATGCCGTAGAACAAACGGCTGAATATCCTTACAAAGTGGGTGACTACTATTTGAGTACAGACGACATAGAGTTTGACGACGTAAACAAAGGTGACACGCCTACAGTCGTGCTCTCAATACTCAACTCCAGCAAGAAGTCATACCGTCCAGAGCTGATGCACCTGCCCAAATACCTTACGGCGCAGGCTGACCCTGCTGTGATTCGTCCAGGACGTGTAGGGCGCGTTTTGCTCACACTTAATAGCAACGAGTTGCACACGATGGGCTTGACGCAGACAAGCGTCTACTTAAGCCGCTTTATGGGTGACCGCGTGAGCAAAGAGACAGAAATCAATGTGTCTGCTACGCTCTTGCCCGACTTTATCGAAACCCCTTCAGGCCTGGCTTTAGCTCCCGTAGCACAATTGGATAGCACCCATATCACGCTGCCTCCGTTGGGTAAGAAAAAGAAAGTGTCGGGCCAACTCATGATACGCAATACGGGTAAAACACCGCTCGTCATCAATGCCTTACAGGTGTACAACCCAGGCATCAGCGTCAGCCTTAACAAGCGCCGTATAGATCCAGGGCAGGCTGAAAAGTTGAAGATAACGATCAATGCGAACACGACCTACTTCAAGGGCCGTCGTCGTGTGTTGCTCATCACCAACGACCCTGAACATTCGAAGATAGTAGTTGACGTAGTCGTGCAGAAATAAATTTGTCTTTTATTTTGACCGTGCAAAGTTTGGCAGTTTCTAAAAATGTTTATAACTTTGCACCACAAAATCGGAAAGTAGCGCAGTTGGTAGCGCACTACGTTCGGGACGTAGGGGTCGGGCGTTCGAGTCGCCTCTTTCCGACGAAAAGCGAAACTTAGTAATAGGTTTCGCTTTTTTTATTGGAAGTAGGCAACCCATGAGCCAAATGTCGCCTCTTTCCGACCAAACCGAGGTTAATGTACTGATAATCAGGAGTTAACTTCGGTTTCTGTGTTTTCAGACGTACGCTATTCGTACGTTTTTTGGTCGCGCGAGGCTCATTTTCATGGTCCCCGTAATAAAAAAAATGTCCAAAGCAAACAGAAACTCTTGCACCGCATGCGAGGTGCTTTCTTACACTTTTCCGAAGTTGCATGAAGGGAAAAGTGTCTTCGTCGAGTTTTATCAAATCGATCCTACGACGGGTCAGAAAAAGCGGAAACGCTACCACCTCAATCACATCAAACGGAAACGCGAACGCAATGCTTATGCATCGCAGCTTATCACCGCTATCAACCAGAAATTGAGCACTGGTTGGAACGTATGGATACGTCAGGGAGATGCCAGTCAGTATGGGAGTTTTGAAGCCACAAAGGAGTTATATATCTCAGTTATAAATAAGCAAAAAGAGAAGGGCGGATTGCGCAAAAGCAGTGTAGAAAACTACACTACCTATCTCAATCGTTTTTGTGAATGGATAGCAGAGAAGAACATACCGTTGAGCCGGGTGTTCCAACTGACCAAAAAGGTGTGCATGGATTTTCTTGAGTACCTCGTCATGGAGCGCAACGTGAGCGCACGCACACACAACAATTACGCCTCATGGCTCAACCTCTTTTGCGAGTGGCTGGTCGGAAAGGGGTTGCTCGATCGCAATCCCATGCAGGGCTATAAGAAGATGCGCGAAAGCGCAAAGTATCGTGAGCAACTTACTCCTGAGATGCTCCACCAGCTTCGCACTTATCTTGGCGAACGGGACAAGTCCTTTCTGCTGGCTTGCATGTTGGAGTATTACACTTTCATACGTCCTGAAGAATTGTGCTCTGTTCAAATCAAGGATATCAGCGTAAAGGGACAATATGTTCGTCTACATGGGGAGTTTACGAAGAATAGGAAGAACGGCACCGTCGGTTTGAATGAGGAAGTGCTGAAGTTGATGGTTGACTTGGATGTATTCAGTCATGCTTCTGGTGAGTACCTTTTTGGCACGCGGCGTTTCGAACCTGGCGACAAGAAGCAGTCTGGCCGCATCTTCCGCGAGCGGTTAAAAAAATTGCGTGGCGAATTAGGATGGGCTGATTGCTACCAGTTCTACAGTCTGAAGGATACGGGCATCCGCGATTTGGCCAATGCAGAGGGTATCGTGGTGGCACGTGACCAAGCTCGCCATTCGGACATATCGACAACGAACAAGTATCTGAAGGGTTCGGAAGAGACCGTGCACGAGGAGACGAAGCACTTTAAGGGCGAACTTTAATAGAAGCATAATAAGGGCTGCATGGGTTTAGTTCCATGCAGCCCTTATTTCGTCAGTTTATTTCATAGAAGTATCCTTTCTTGAGCGGATTGATGCCGTTCTCATCAATCGTAAACTCTAGTTTGTGGCAAGCATAGCGTTTGCCTCTAATCAAGTAAGGCACAGTGGGGTCACCTTCAATGTCGTCTACAAACTGAAACAGATGCTCTGCCCTTGTGTCGATAGAAGCTCCATTTGACATCTCACCGCCTATGGTGTTGTCTCTCATGCCGTTCAGTGCGAACACTCCGTCATTAGGCATGCGGTCAGACTTGTCTATTAGTTTGCTTGGCTTCTCTCTAAATCCTGTTGTCTCGTCTGTAACATAAGGCACTGCTACGGGTATGGGGTACGTTGTATTGCCATCATAATAAGTATCCCCATTGTAGTAGGCAACTTCTAATTTATCCTTTTCGTCTTCGGCTGTTTCTTTGGCATCGTCTTTCGGGTTAATAGCATTATCCACGCTATAATAATTGGTGACGGATAAAACGGTATCAGACACGGAGAGTATTGGAATACCTGTTTTCCTATCTCCGGCCCTCAAATCACCTGGAGCGTCATACCTGCTATTCTGATAGGCTGCCATTACCATGCGCGCGGGCATAATCTTCAGTGCCGTATCAATATCTCGGCTATTCGCATTGCGCAGTAGCGGTGCGCATTGGTCTACGCGATGCAGCTCGTAGGTGTTAATATTATCCTTACGATGAAGAATGGCATATACATACCCCGTCTGTTTATCTTTATAGACGTAGAGCGATTTAGTTTTGTCCTTTGCCTTGAGCGAATCGAAATGGTTCTTGATAGCAGCAAAAGTGGACAACTCTATAACCTCTGCATTCTCCCAGACTTCGTCAGGCAAGCGAAGCATATCGTCCTCTTCCGGCCAATCATAGTCCACATTTCCTGCCGACGAACCCTTATTATCTCCATCTTTGTCTATGTCTGTAGACAAGTCATCGGATACCTTATGGAGCGTCTGTGCGTTGTCGTTATTGCCATACCAGGAGCTTCGTTTCAGCATGCTTACGTTCTTCTTTCCATCTACCACAAAAACTACCCCTAAGAAGTTCTGCACCTGCTTCAGGAAGTCGGGCAGCGTCCAATGTGGCAAGGCTATCTCACGCCGTATGCCAGCGCGTGAGTTGGCTATAAAGATGCCTTTCATCCATGATTCCTCCACTTCAGCGAGATTCCCAATGTTGTATCCTACGGCCTTGATGATACGCTTGATGATGTCCAGCAGGTAAGGTTGTGGGGCGAGGATTGTATTACCAGAAAGCCATTCCACTCCGTCCCCGTTTGCATCGTATGTTAAGCGAAGTCCGTATAGGTCCGTAAAGTATTCAGGCATATCCAATGTAATGACATGCGGATTGGCAACTTTCTGCTCTGTGGAGCTATAAGTCATAAAACACACGCAGTCCGTTTCTCCATAGGTGCCATGCATCATGGTTTTCACATTCGCTTTGCCCTTTATATCTTTAGGTAGACGGCCGAATATCTGTGTTTGTTCCTCGACGCTATATCCGGGAGTCCAATCGTCTGCGCCATCTGAGAAGCCTGAAAACTCGCTCCACGCATTGCCCAATGATATTTTATCAACATACACATCACTGTCTTCGATACTTCGTGCGAAAGACGAACGCCCGGCGACCAACTGCACTTTGACCTCTTCATCGGTGACATTAGTCACTTGCGCATACCCACTGATGTCGAGAGGTGGCGCAATGAGCCGCATATCATACTTAACGCCCACTAATGGTACAAGAGGGTGTTCGACACGATGCACCGCGCCAAAGATGAGCTGGTTGTCCCTACACCCCGCAAGGGGCAACTGCACCTCAAAGGTGTAGTCGCCCTGATCCTCAAAGTAGGAATTCATTCGTGTCAGCTTAAACGAAGTGCCCGATTTTAGCACCGCCTTTCGGTGGTTAATCCAAAGTTGCATCATTGTTCCTTCATTTTATTGTATCGTTTCCACTGTCTGTCTAATCCGTCAGGACCGTCTATGACAACGGTCGCTCTGATACCTTCGTCCAAACGTTCGCTTAATCGATGCAGCGTTTCAGCAGTTTGTTCGTGCGAAGTATCTATCACTTGCACCATGGGTTGTGCGGACACTGACGAAGCAGTGTTGGATGCCGTCGCCATGGGAGCAGCGATAGCACGACTCACGTCAGTCGCCGTGAGCGAAGCGATGCGGTTATTACGCTGGGCTTCATCGATGAGTTGTAGCACTGGCAGTACGTTAGGATTGTTCACGGCTTGATGATTAGCCACAAATTCTCCCTCGTGCACCACACCAGCTGTGCGACGATACGAGGAACCTCCAGTGAAGCCGCCTTCGTAGTAACCAGCCTCTTCGGCTGCATGCTGCTTCTTGATAGTCGCTATTTGCATCATGCCAGCGGCAGTGGCAGCAGCCGCTGCTGCAATACCTAAGGCTGGACCGACAACAGGAATTTTTGCCATGGCACCATAAGCAGAAATAGCATTCATCGCAGTCGTGGCAATGGCTTGTGCAATTTCTATAGCCATCTGCTTTTTGTTATACTTCGTTTTGATTTTGGCTATTTCTTTCTGCTTTTGCTCTTCCAGTTGTTTACCCTTGGCCGTACTTGCACCAGCCTTTTCTATTTCAGCATCGTAGCGTTTCGTCACCTTTGCTTCTTCCAGCGAGGCATTGGCTTGCATAAGGTTTGAAGCAGATGACATGATGGCCGACACTGCCGAGTAGGCTGCTTGCGCTATGTTCTGCATATTCTCATAGCGTTCTTGGTCGAGCTTTTTGCAGGCTTCATTGTAGGTTTGCTCATCAATCAAGCCTTGGTCGCGCATGTTCTTAAGGTTGTCATAGACCTCCTTGTTGGCTTTGATTTTGAGAGCTGCGCTTGCCAGTGCCGAAACGCCCATATCGGTAGAAGCGCCTACAGAAGAAGCGCCTGAAGCCTTGTCCGATCGTGCCTTGCTGATAGCGTCATCTGCTTTGTTTTGCAGGTCGTCATGCACCTCGCCAGTTGAGCCAGGAGTTACCGAACCATTATCATCCACTTTGCCATCTGTTCCCAAATACTTGAGGTTGATAAGCTTCTTGAGTCGGTTATATTCCTCCTCGGTCATGGCTGAGATGCGTTTACCCGTTTCGTCAGTCGCTTCATACACGGCTTGCAGCATCTTCAGTTCTATCTCCATGCGCTCAACGGCAGACTTCTGCTCGTATTCGTTGCGCATGGCTTTGAACTTCTCCAAGTACTCTTCGTGCCTTTTTAGTTTTTCCTCTTGTGAAGCTTGATGGTATTGTAATTCATACTTTTCTGCATCTTCTTTTTCGCCCCAATCACGGCTCATGTCCGCTCTTTGCTTCAAATATTTCAATTTGGTATCTGATAACGCCTGTTGATATTGTTCTTCATTTATAACACCATGAATGTAATTGTCTCGTATATTTTCCGTCTCTTCCTCTTCCTGTTTGTCAATGTCAGCAATACTCCAAGCGTTATACTGTTTGCGTTCAGCTGCTACAGCATCAAGCCTTTTTTGTTCCAACTGCACCCATTCAGGCGTACCCTCCTTGTAAAGGTTGCGCTGAGCTTCGTAGAGTTCTTCGTCTATGATAAGCATTTGCTCTGCATATTCTCGATGCTCAATGATGCCGGCATCGTACTGCATGCGCGCGGCAAGTTTGCTCACTTCCGCTTGCTGACTTAACTGATTTATTCGTTTTTTTGTTGCTTCGTCAGAGTTTGTTCTGTTATTGTCTAAACCAGAAGATTTAGCCCCTATTCCTGACGGAGCATCAGAACTATACGCAGAGGCATTAGATTCCCCTTGCACGGAATATTTACGCAAGTTCGGCTTATTCAATTCTTGTTTTAGTTTCGCCTCCTCGCGCAATCCCTCATTGTAGTCGGATTGGGCTTTGTCACGAGCAGTTTCTTGTACCTTTAATTCTTGAAGTTTGGCGTCGCGTTTCTTATTTCCAGACCCATTACGATGATATGGAGAATCCTCTGGCGTGGGCATTTCTTTCAATGTCCAATTGTTGTCAAGCTGATTGTTTACTCTATCTACGTTATTTTGTTTTGTGTCAAGTGTCTTTTTTAACTGTCTATTTTTCTTTTTTTGTTCTACAAGTTCATCAAAGAGAGCTTGTGCTTCAGCCTTATCATCAAGAGCTTGAATATAGTCTCTGATTGCATTGATATTGTCGCGTTCTAATTTTCCCTCTTTTGTCAGTTGTGCATGATATGCGGGAACGGTTTGCTTAATAGCTTCGAGTGCCGCCTTTCTATCGGCATAGCTTGCATTGCCGTCATGCAGAACTGCGTTAAGTTGTTCTATTTTGGTTTTTTCTTTTTCTGCGTTATCTGTAGCCGTTTTCTTTGCTCTTGCCACAGCGTCGAGCCTTTCTTTTTGCTTTAATAAGGCATCGTTATTCTCTGAAGTTGCATTTGAATTTTTCTTGGTTGATTCGGACGCTTCATCTGTCATAAACATCCACGTAGCGAGAGCTGCTACAGCCGACAATATGAGTGAAATAATTGCAGTAAAGCCATTACTCTTAATTGCTGCATTAAATGCTGTTTGTGCCGCAGTAGCCCTCACAACTGTCGCTGTCCAAGCATTCTTAGCTGCCGCCCATGCTACATCAGCTAATAAACAAATTTTTGACCATGAGGCGTGTATTTTTAGATATGCTGTAAAAGTAGTGATAGCTACAGTTGCGGTAACTATAGTACGAGCATGTTCCGTCGAAAACTGGATTATAGTTTTTACCGCATCAGCAAACCACAATATAGCTTTCCACATAGTTAGTACGGATTGTGTGCAAGCCATATATACTGGCAATAATCGTCGCCCAAGTTCAATACGAAGGTCTGCCAAATCCTTTTCCGCCTTCTCTATGCTCGCTTGAACACTGCTATTTGCTTTTTGTGCCTCGTCCGAACAACTCGTGCCTGCCTCAAATGCTTCGTTCGCCTGTTCTTGTGCGACTTTAACATCGGCCAATTTTGCAGATAGGGTTGAGAGCGTTTGCGTAACTCCTGCACCGCTTAGGTTCATTTCCTTAAGCAGAGGGGCCAGTTTATCCATGCCCCCTGTTTGCTGGAGCGCTTGTAAGAATTCCAATAATGCAGCGTTGGCATCTTCTTTCAAAAGCTGAGTAAACTGTCTTACCTCCAACCCCGCTGTCTTGGCCAATTTTGCAGGGTTTTGGAATAAGGCGGTGAGTACGTTTTGTAGTGCTGTAGCGCCTTTCTCCACTGCAACTTGATTTTGGTCCATCACTGATGCGAGTCCCATGAGTTGCGCTTGTGTCATGCCTGCTTGGTTGCCTACGCCGGCTAGCCGATTTGTAAATTCCATGATATACCCCTCGGAAGCGGAAGAACTTTGCGCCAATTCATTGATAACTGACGCGGTTGATAGCATACCCTGTTTGAGCCCTTTTTCTTTATCAGTTCCAAACATTTGTGTAAGCTTACCTATATTTTTAACCGCATCTTCGCCCAAGTCATCCCCTAAGGCGGTATTGATTTGGTCTGCAGCTTCGACGAATTCCTGAACTTCTTCTCGTGCCTGAATGCCCAATCGCCCTGCGTCTGCAGCCAAATCATTCAATTTTTCACGGGGAGTACGAGTATCCATTTGTTTGAACGACTCGTTAAGTTTATCAACTTCTTCTTTAGCAAGCCCCGTATACTTAGTGACATTAGCCGTATGTTCCGCCATTGCGGCGTATTCATTTGCATACTCCCCAATAGTCTGTATCGCATCTGTGAAGGCATCCTTAGCTTTATCAACAATAGTCACGAGCCCCACCCATTTCTTGCCCCAATCGGCAAGTGTTGACGTGCTCGAATCGGAAGATGTCTTCTGCATCAGGTTTACTTTTTCAATCTCTTCCTTTGTTTTTCTTATAGCTTCAGTCAGTACATCCCATTCTTCGGAGCCTCTTGGCACGTCTTGGATTGATTTTTGGAGCGTCTTCAGCGTTTTATTTAATTCTCGAACACTAGAATCAGATAGATGGTCTAATACATTTCCTGCTTCTTGTGCCTTGACGCCAAGTCTTGATAACTTAGCCTGTGTTACGTCTAGTTGCTTTGACAGAGTTTCGTATTGCTTCAGATCGTCCTTTGACCATGAAGAGCCTGCTGGATTCTTTTTAGCAAGTTCGTCTCTCTTCTTTTTGGTGTCATCGAGCATTTTTTGCAGATTGGCAATGCGTTGTTCTGCGTCTTTGCCATTCACCTTTACTATTACTTCTCTTACAGTTGTTGCATCCATGATAAAGTGCGTTACATTGAATATTATTATATTCCAAAGTAACGCACTTTAATTCAATACATAAAAGACCTATCTACGGGTTGTCGTATTCCTTGATAAATTCTTGTATTTCTTTTTCTCTATGCAGGTCTGGGTACATCCAATTTCCATACATATCTTGCATATCTGCTTTGTCGACTGTTTTCCGATAGTGTTTTCTCCGTTTTGGTTTCGGTGGGCGATTCAATGTTGCAAAATGATGTTTCCCGATAACAAACATAATTAGTAATGTGACTAAAATAATGATTACATCTCCAAAATCCATAGCACATATTGTTTAAGAAGTTGAACATTCAATTATTTTTGTCCTACATTCCCCAGCCTCTCATGCTCCTTCTCAAACCACTGCTTGAGCTGCAGTTTGCGGTGGCACACGTCGGTGGTGAAACGGTGGTAGGCCTCTTCGAGTTGGGTGCTGCGCTCTATGGAGGCAGCCTTGAACTCTGCCATGCGGCACTCCTCCTCGGCGATGGTGCGCTGCAGGTCGGCCACCTTGGCTTGCAGTGCTGCAATGGTGCGGTGGAACTCCGCCATGCGCACGGAGCGCTCGTTGTGCACGGGCTGCAGCTGCAGGCGGAAGTCCTCGTAGCGCTGTGTGCTCTCCATGCGGAGCTGCTGCGTCTGTGCGGCATAGGCTGCGTTCAGTTCAGCCAAGGTGTTCATCACTCGGTTTTCGGTCTCGTTGTTGTTTTCGTACATTTTATTAAGCATTAATCAGCGGGAATTGAAAAAGAGTTCCGCTACCCTCTGCTTAACACCTTGTACGAAATCAGGCTGTGGGCGCATTGACGCTCCACGAGGGGCGGAACTCTGTATGGGATATGCATACGCCACGCCCTGTCAATGAGGGACGAGCATACACCACGAGTCGTAAGGATACAAAAAATCCCGCTCGGGAGTTCGGCGGGTCATCTACCGCCTGATTTCGTTTGTTATGAATGTTAAGCACTGCAAATGTGAGAAGAAAATCTGAACCGTGCAAGTGTTTTGCCGAAAAAATATTGCAAATGTGATGCAGACGTGTAATAATATTATGGAAATGCGTATCTTTTAATAAGATAGGCTGCACCTCGGCAATAAAAACAAAAGTCTTAAACCTTTTGTTTTGTATTGCGCTCGGTTTGAACTATCTTTGCATAAGATAGACTGCGGCTCGGCATAACGCTCAAGTTAACTTGGCGTTTTGCACTCGCCTTGCACTATCTTTGCGAGCAGAAACAAACATCAAACTTCATGAAAGAAGAATTTGGAAAGTGGCTGATGGATATAGCCAAGTATATGGCAACAGCCCTCTTATTGTCCTCCGCGTTCGGCGAAATGGACAAATGGTGGATAGTACTGATTGTACTTATCGGCACCATAGCAACTCTTTGCTTCGGCTTATTGCTGCAGCGAAAAAACAAACAACAAAATCAATAAGTTATGGGAGCAATCGCAGTAAGTATTACAATGTCCTTGATTGCTGTCGTGGGATACATTTATTTCACGATTCAGGACCGCAAGGAAGAAAAGCGCAAGATGACGCAGCATTAACACGCAAACGAAACAACAAGAAAGATCCGCCCCTCGGCATTCATGACGAATGTCTGAGGGGCGGATTTTTATGTCCGAAGGGCGGACAGGCGTGTCCGCCTATCCGCGTTCGCGGTCGGTCAGCGTGTCGAATTTGGCCACAAACTTGTGCAGATTCAAGTGTCAAGTGCAAAGTTTACAGCAGGGGCGATAGAACACAATTGGGGAAGAAAAAAGCAAAAGTAACTTTTGTCTTTAAAAATCGAAGAAATACCTTTTGCAAAAATCACTATAATGCTTGTTAGGCTTAATTTCGTCTAATATGTGGTTGTAGTGAAGTGTTTCGAAGGTCATGTTGTTCCAATCAACCTCGTTGATAAACGTGTTGAACATATCGTGACATCTTTTAGCTTCTTCTTTGAGTGTCTTGACTCTTTCTCTCATCTTGTCGCGGTCTGAAGGGGAAGAGAGTAGATTGATAAAGTGTTCTGGCATTTCCCATGTTACACTCTGAAGTACGATAGGCTCTCCCTGATACTCTGAGCCTTCGTAGCCGTGAGTGTATCTGTACAAGGCAAGCAGATGACGGCATAGTTGAGCAACATCATAGTATTGGAAGTCCTTTGATTGTAGGAACAATTGATGCCACTCGTTGCGAAAGGCTTGAATCTCGATGGGGTATCTGTCCTCATCAAAATAAGCATCGACGAGGACTTCGTTGCCGTTATAGTAAGGCTCAAGGAACTTGCTCTCAACAAAGTGCAAAGTACCATTTCTCTTATAGAAAACGTCAATATTTGCATGCTTTTGGCTCTTTTCCAAAGGTATGGCAGGCTTCTTTTCGAAAATGAGTTCGCTGATTAAGCCCAAGTCCTCCATGAGCTTGTAGTAGTTAACAGCAAGCCCTGTAGAGGAATTGATTTGCTTGTATTCATTCGACTTTTGTCCATCTCCTTTCTCCAAGATTACTCTTTGTTCCTCAGAAAGTTCGATAAGGGGAGATACATAATGTACGGACTCACTTTGTGTCCTGATGTCGATTTCTTGACGTTTGTATTCGTCAAGAATCAATCGCTTGAATTTTTCTAACCTTGTCATTTAGTAATCGTTATTTATATTTTAATGAGTTGTGCCTCTATTATATATATACGAATGAAAATCGTACGAAGTGCCTTTTTGTAGACATTCTCTGCAAAAACACTGCAGAATGCTGTTTCTTTTTTATTCTTTTTGTTGGTATCTATCCAATGTACGCTCAATTTCAGCCATTATCTTTTTACGATATTCGAGTGGTTCTAATACCTCAACGTTTGGCCCTAAAGCCAGTATTTTGGCTTTTAAATCAGGCGTTAGGCACACTCGATAGGCAAATTCTGAGTACTCCCCATGCTTAGATTTGACTTCACATTGCGACTTATGTAGGGGCAACATTCTCAAGTATTCTGCTTCTACACCATATACGCGAATTTTAAGTTTTACAATGGGCAGTTGATCATTCACGTATATACCTACCACGTTGTCATCAAGTAATTTGCACCTGTTCCGCTGAATCTACGTTGATCATTCACGTATATACCTACCACGTTGTCATAGTACTTTCGGGGAACGAAGTCTTTAGGCATTTCAAATTTATGGTCGGTTGTACGTAAGTCGATAAACCTTTCTAAGGCTAAATGTCTGATCGCTCCTTTTTCCTTTATGTAACCGAGCAAATACCACCTTCTGTTGTACACTTTCAGTGCGTATGGTTGCATTGTTAATGTCTCTTGTCGCCCCTCATAACGTTGGTAGTCAATGATGAGTTCCGTGTTGTTTCGCATAGCCTCAACAATCGTGTCAAAGTAAGTCGTGCCGTGAGGTATTTCTTCTAAGATAATGCGATCGCGCATCATGCTAAAGGTGGAGAAATCTTGCGGGACGCTATACTTACGCAACAACATCTGTGCATAAGGGCTTTGCTTTAGAACTTCAGGATTTTGAATGTAATAGGGAAACGGAAAAGATCTGTCACAAGCTATGACGATTCCAAACATCTCTTTGATGGCTTTGCGGTGTTCGTGGAAGGTACGAATGGATAAACCTCCCATGTGGGCATAAGGAGATGCTTCCCATAATTTTGCGATGTGTTCATAGTCGAGTGGTATTCTTGACTGGCGAATGGTGTCGATAAGCCAAATGTATCTAAGGTAGGTCTTACTAATCATATTATGATGCAAAAATATACAAATACAAATATATAACGTACAAAAATAGTGTGTTCTGCGGACTTTTTGCAGATGATGTGCCCAAAATGCCAAAATCAGGAAATTTCAATCGTATAAAGATATATACGTTTTTTTAAAATTATTCCAATTATGATGCACATTATTATTGCTGGAGGTCGTAACTTTAATGACTACTCTATTGTAGAAAAGGAAATGATGAACTACATCGGTAAGTTTGTCGGTAAGTTGGAGATAGAGATTATCTCGGGTGGGGCAACGGGCGCTGATGCACTTGGTGAGCGATTTGCGAGAGAACATAATCTTCCGCTGAGAGTCATTCCTGCTGATTGGAAGACCTATGGTCGCTCTGCTGGCCCTCGCCGAAATGAGCAAATGGCTCGTATGGCTGGCACTTTGGTAGCCTTTTGGGACGGCAAGTCGCGAGGTACAAAGAATATGATTGAAACAGCTTGGAAATATGGGTTGTGTGTAAAAGTTGTAAATGTGTGAGAGAAGAAGAACTTGTGTAAAAACAAGACGCTATAATCAGCCTTTAAGCATTCAAAACAGAATGCTTAAAGGCGTTTTTCCGTGTGTAACTGCGCAAGGTCTATTGCTATCAGTTATTGTCTTGAAGACAAGATGCAACACATTTGCAAAATTGTATAATACGCTTTCTTGGCGAACAGTGTACCTTTGCACCCAGAAAACAAAACAATAAAACTATGCATAAGACAAAACGTTACTTTTTGACCGCTTCTGCCTTTGCACTGACTTTTGCTGCACAGGCGCAGATGATTGACACCGATTCTATTGCTCCACAAGAGAAGGAGCTGAACCAAGCACAAGTGGTGGGGAAACGCAAATCCGTTTCACGCATGAGTGGACCTGAAAATTCACTGCTCATGACGCGCACAGAATTGTTTAAGGCCGCTTGCTGCAACTTGGGCGAGAGTTTTACGACCAACCCTTCGGTCGATGTGAGTTATAGCGATGCAGCAACAGGGGCAAAGCAGATAAAGTTGCTCGGCCTGGCTGGCACTTATGTACAGATGTTGAGCGAAAACGTGCCCGACCTGCGCGGCGCAGCTTCGCCTTACGCTTTGGGCTATGTGCCGGGGCCTTGGATGCAGAGCATTCAAGTGTCGAAGGGAAGTGCTTCGGTGAAGAATGGCTACGAAAGCATTACGGGACAGATAAATGTGGAATATAAAAAGCCACAGGCTGACCCTTCCGTCGAAGTAAACCTTTATGGCGACTCGAAAAGCCGCATTGAGGCAAACGTTGACGGTAACATTCACCTCGATAAGTCGAAAAAACTGAGTACAGGTCTCTTGGCACATTATGAGGATAACTTTGGACACCATGACGAAAATAAGGACGGCTTCTTAGATAAGCCCAAAGTGCGTCAGGGCAACGTAATGAACCGTTGGGCTTGGGTGAGCGACCGTTACATCTTTCAAGCTGCTATTAGTGGGCTGACGGAGAAGCGTGAAGGCGGACAGACTAACCATACAGCACACAATGTTGAAGGAGAACGTTATGGCATTGATATGGAGACAACTCGCTTCAATGGCTTTGCTAAGAATGCTTTTATCTTGAATAAAGAGAAAGGAACGAACTTGGCCCTCATCCTTTCGGGCACGTATCATGACGCTGATGCCACGTATGGTCACCGCCGCTATGACGTGACGCAAAAGACGGGCTATGCGTCGTTGATTTTTGAAACGAATTTTACTGAGCAACACAGCCTTTCAGCAGGTTTGAGCTTAAACCACGACTATTATAAGCAACACTACCGGCTGACACATGATGTCAACGCGCCTTTGCAACAATGGAACGAGAAGGAAACAACGCCAGGTGCTTACGCTCAATACACCTTTAATTGGCACGACCAATGGGTGATAATGGCAGGACTTCGTGCCGACCACAGTTCGCAGTACGGCACGTTCGTTACACCACGTTTTCACCTAAAGTATGCTCCCAATCACGTGTTCAACTTGCGCCTGTCGGCCGGAAAGGGCTATCGTACGGTGCATGCTTTGGGCGAATACAACTACTTAATGGCCAGCAACCGCACGTTGACGATTGATAAGCTAAACCAAGAGGCAGCGTGGAACTATGGTCTAAGCACCAACTTAAAGTTGCGCGTGGGCGGTCATATACTCGACATCAATGCCGACTATTACTTCACCGACTTCAAGGAACAAGCCGTAGTAGACTATGACGCTGATGCTGCACACATTTATTTGCGCAACCTGAATGGCAAACGTTCTTACTCACATACCGTACAGGTCGATGCTACTTATCCCTTGTTCCGCGGCATGACGCTCACAGCAGCCTATCGTTACAACTTTGTGCGACAGTTTACGGGCGGACGTCTGCAAGAGAAGCCCTTGACAAGCCGATACAAAGGACTTCTTACTGCCTCTTATAAGACGCCACTCGAACTGTGGCAGTTCGACCTCACAGCCCAACTCAATGGTGGAGGCCGCTTAATCAACAATGGCGAGGCTAGTGCTCCTACCCACTTCTTACCCTATGGTCAGTTGAATGCTCAAGTGACGCGTTGGTTCCGTCATTGCAGCGTGTATGTGGGTGGTGAAAACTTGACCAATTACAAGCAGAAGAATCCTATCTTGCATGCCGAACACCCTTGGAGCGATCGCTTTGATGCCACACAAGTGTGGGGCCCTGTACATGGAGCTATGGTGTATGCCGGTATACGCATAAACTATTGAGAAAAAATGTGCAAATGTGCGAATGTGCAAATGTGCAAATGTGCGAATGTGCAAATGTGCAAATGTGCAAATGTGCAGTTTCGCCTTTTATAGTACTATTTTATAAATACGAAGCATATAACTATTGTGTATGGTAACTAAGAAATATCCCGTTCGTGGCATGAGTTGCGCCTCGTGTTCGGCTCATGTTGACAAAGCACTGCGCAGTGTAGAGGGCGTGAGTGAGGTAAATGTCAACTTAGCCACCAACACGGCAAAAGTAAGCTATGATGAAGCCGTTTGTTCGCCTACCGACTTAGCACAGGCCGTTGATCGCATGGGCTTTGAGTTGCTGATAAATGAGGAGATAACTGAGGCTTCTTCTTCACAATCCTCTTCTTCGGCTGAGGCTGCACCCCCAACTGAAGGGTATGGCGAACTCAAACGTATGGCTTGGGGCGCTTTAGCCGTTGCCCTGCCTTTATTAGTGCTGAGTTTGGTGCCCCACCTCTTTTCAGGACAAGAGGTAGCCTTATTCTTCTTAGCATCGTTTTCACTGTATAAGTATGGCCGCCTATTTTATCGCTCAGCCTTTAAGTTGCTCAAGCATGGCACGTCAAATATGGACACACTCGTGGCGCTCAGCATCACCGTGTCTTACCTATATAGTTGCGTCAACCTCTTCTTTCCGCAACTATTCACAGCGCATGGCATGCAGCCACAACTTTACTTTGATAGTGTAGGCGTTATCACCGCTTTCATCTTATTAGGTCGCCTGCTCGAAGCACGTGCTAAGGGACGCACAACGAAGGCCATAAAGAGTCTGATAGGTTTGCAGCCTAAACAAGTCACGGTCATCTTTCCGAATGGCACGCAACACGTTAAAGCCATTGACGATATAAAGGTGGGCGATGTGCTATTGGCGCGTCCCGGCGAACGTATCGCTGCCGATGGGGTAGTGGTAAGTGGATGTTCCAATGTCGACGAAAGTATGATAACGGGCGAACCCATAGCCGTGCAAAAGAGCCAAGGCTTGCCACTCACGGCAGGTACCATTAATCAAAATGGCACTTTACACTATCGGGCGCAGCGCATTAAGGGCGACACGTTGTTAGGACAAATCATCAGCATGGTGCAAGATGCGCAAGGCAGCAAAGTACCTATACAACATCTGGTCGATCGCATAGCAGCCGTATTTGTGCCTACTATTATAGGTATAGCTATGTTGAGCTTGATAGCGTGGTTGGTGCTTTCGCCCACCAATGGCCTGACACACGGACTGGTAGCTATGGTATCGGTGTTAGTCATTGCTTGTCCATGCTCGTTAGGACTGGCCACGCCCACAGCTATCATAGTGGGCATAGGCCGAGGCGCCTCGCAAGGCATATTAATCAAAGATGCCAGTTGCCTGCAAGCAGCACGCCACATTGACACCGTGGTATTAGACAAAACGGGTACAATCACCACGGGCCACCCCTATGTGGCCGACCAATACTTTAAGGGCGATGCTGCTCATCTCCGTTCCGTACTGAAAAGTATTGAACAAGAGTCAGAACATCCTTTGGCGCAGGCTATCTGTAATGCGATGCGCAGCACTCCTACATTAAGAGTCGGTAATATTGAAAAGCTATATCTCGGAGGTATACAAGGTGAGGTGGAGGGCGTAACATATACGATTGGCAATATAGCCCTTATCAAACAAAAAGGCTGTATCTTTGCACCGAATGAAGAGAAACTCATTGCTCAATGGGCTGACCATGCTTACACCTTAGTATGTATGGCCAAGGACACGGAGTTGGTAGCTTTACTCGCCATATGTGATGAGATAAAGTCCACTTCAGCGCAAGCTATCCGTGCATTGCACGAAATGGGCATCACTACCTATATGCTAACGGGCGATAACGAGCAGTCAGCACGTGCCGTAGCCAATGAAGTGGGCGTGCGCCATTACAAGGCACAGATGTTGCCTACGACCAAAGCCGAGTTTGTAAGCCAACTGCAAAGGCAGGGTCACCACGTAGCCATGGTGGGCGACGGCATTAACGACAGCGCAGCTTTGGCGCAAGCTGACTTGAGCATTGCTATGGGGCGAGGGAGTGATACAGCTATTAATTCAGCTATGATTACCCTGTTGAGTTCCGACCTACAACGCTTGCCTGATGCCATACGTCTCTCATCGCAGACGATACGCACCATTCACGAAAATCTCTTTTGGGCTTTCTTCTACAACGTAGTGAGTGTGCCCATTGCTGCGGGCGTGCTTTATCCCCTTTGCGGCTTCATGCTCAATCCCATGATAGCAGGTGCTGCTATGGCATTGAGTAGTGTGAGCGTAGTGTGCAATTCTTTACGACTTTCAATAAGAAAATAACATAAAAAAATAACATAAAAACTTACGAAACAATGAAGAAGTTACTTTCATTCCTTTTCATGTGTCTAATGGCCACCACTGTGGCTTTGGCTAAGGATATTAAGACGGTGGTTGTAACCACTCATCCGCAAATGCATTGCGAGAACTGCGAGAAGAAGATTAAGAAGAACCTTCGCTTTGAGCGTGGCGTGAAGGACATCACAACGAGTGTGCCCGACCAAACAGTCACCATTAAGTACGATGCTGACAAGACCACGGTTGAAAAGCTTCTCAAGGCTTTTGAAAAGTTTGGCTATACCGCTCGTCAACTCAAGAAGGACGAAAAGGTTGAACTCGACGGCAGCAGCAGCGCTTGTGAGATGTAAGCGATGGCCTCACCCCCTAACCCCCTCCCCCACAGGGGGAGACTGTCCGAAAACTCCATTTTTGATTTTTGAAACTTTCGTTTTGGAACTATTATACTTTAATGTAAGACATAAATATCATAAATACGTATATTTCGTTGCAGATTGTAAGCTGTCGGATTAACAAATTGGAGTTCTCGGACAGTCTGGGGGAGGGGGAATAAGTCACTCTTACTTCTTGAGTTTTCTGTTGGTTCTCAACTAGAAACGCAGCAAGTAAAGGTTACTTATTCCCCCTCCCCGGTGGGGGAGGGGGTTAGGGGGAGAGGCCTCATCAAATTGCAGTTTACCCAAAGTTGTTATTTCGTTTGGCACAGCATTTGCATTACTTACGACAAAAAGTATAACAAAAAGTATAAAAGAACAACCATGCAAAAGGGTAATATTGGAATCACGACGGAAAACATCTTCCCCGTCATCAAAAAGTTTCTTTACAGCGACCACGAAATCTTCTTACGCGAAATTGTAAGTAACGCTGTTGATGCCACTCAGAAACTCAAGACGTTGGCCATGAAGGGCGACTTCAAAGGCGAGTTGGGAGACTTGACCGTACACGTTGCCGTTGATAAGGATGCCAAGACACTTACGATCAGCGACCGCGGTATTGGTATGACCGCTGAAGAGATTGATAAATACATCAACCAAATAGCCTTCTCTGGCGCTAATGACTTCTTGGAGAAGTACAAAGACGATGCTTCGGCCATCATTGGTCACTTCGGTCTTGGTTTCTACTCAGCCTTTATGGTGGCTGACCGCGTTGACATCATCACACGCAGCTATCGCGACGATGCAAAGGGCGTTAAATGGACCTGCGATGGTTCTCCCGCTTTCGAAATTGACGACTGCGAAAAGGCCGACCGTGGTACCGACATCGTGCTCCACGTGTCTGACGACTGCGTTGAATTCCTTGAAAAGAACAAAATTCAAGAGTTGCTGACAAAGTACTGCCGCTTCTTGCCCATCGCCATTGCATTTGGTAAGAAGACGGAATGGAAAGACGGCAAACAGGTTGACACCGATGAAGATAACGTCGTCAACGACACTACCCCACTCTGGACAAAGACGCCTTCTACCCTCAAGGACGAAGACTATAAGAAGTTCTATCGCGAACTCTACCCGATGTCTGACGAACCGCTCTTCTGGATTCACCTCAACGTTGACTATCCGTTCAACCTCACAGGTGTACTTTACTTCCCACGCATTAAGAGCAACTTAGACGTTCACCGCAACAAGATTCAGTTGTACTGCAACCAAGTGTTCGTTACCGACCAGGTTGAGAACATCGTGCCTGACTTCTTGACATTGCTTCACGGTGTGATTGACTCACCCGATATTCCCTTGAACGTTAGCCGTAGCTACTTACAAAGTGATGCGAATGTAAAGAAAATTTCATCATACATCACGAAGAAGGTGAGCGATCGCTTACAGTCTATCTTTAAGTCTGACCGTAAGGACTTTGAGCAGAAGTGGGACGACTTGAAGTTGTTCATCAACTACGGCATGCTCTCTGAAGAGGACTTCTACGACAAGGCCAAGAACTATGCCTTGCTGAAGGACGTTGAAGGCAAATACTTCACCTATGATGAATATAAGGAGTTGATTAAGGACAACCAGACCGACAAGGACGGCAACCTCATCTATCTCTACGCTACCAATAAGGACGAACAGTTTAGCTACATCGAAACAGCTAAGGCAAAGGGATATAGCGTATTGTTGCTCGACGGTCAACTCGACACTCCGATGGTGAGCATGTTGGAGCAGAAGTTAGAAAAGTGCCGTTTCAGCCGTGTGGACGGCGACGTGATTGACCGCATCATTCAGAAGGACGACGCCCCGAAGAGTGAGTTGAGCGCTGACGACAACGCTTCACTTACGGGAGTCTTCACTGCTGAAATGCCAACTATGGACAAGGCGCAATTCCATGTAGAGTCTGCTGCTATGGGTGAGAATGGTACTCCTATTCTTATTACGCAGAGCGAATACATGCGCCGTATGAAGGACGCTAGCCGCTATCAGCAAGGTATGTCATTCTATGGCGAAATGCCCGATATGTACAACGTCGTATTGAATGCTGACCATCGTTTGATTAAAGAGGTGTTGGCCGACATGAAGAGCCAATTGGCTGATAAGTTGCAACCCATTGAGAGCGAACTCAAGGGCTTACATGCACGCCACACGGCCATTGAGCAGAGTCAGAAGGACAAGAAGCCTGAAGAACTGACCGATGCAGACAAAGAGGACATGAAGAAGTGTAACGACGACATTGCCGCACAAGAGGAAGCTCGCAAACAGGTTTGGGCTGAATATGGCAAGCAGAACCCTGTTGTTCCTCAACTCATCGACTTGGCTTTGTTGCAGAATGGTTTGCTGCGCGGCGAGGCGCTCAGCAAGTTTATCAACCGATCTGTTGACTTAATTAAGTAACATTCAATTTTACACATAGCATTAACTCCACCCTTGAGCCATTCAAGGGTGGAGTTTTTTTGATACCTTTGCAAAGCTTTAATTAATAAGAATTATTCATAACGGAATGACACAATTATTACTTAGCCTATTATTCTCCCTTAGCTTATCGGCCTGCAACAGTGTAACACCCAAGCAACAGACTGAAACATCACAAACTACTCCAGCAAAACAAATTGCTACTGAAAGAGAAAGAACGACCGATAACCTATTAAACCAAACGATCTACACCGCAGCTGATTCATCACGCGTTGTAGAATTGCTCCGCATGAAGCCAACAGGCAACGATGTACTCTTTTATGCACGAAAGTTGAAAGGCATTCCTTATGTGGCCTCAACACTTGAAGTGGCAGACCCAGAGCGATTGGTTGTCAACCTTCGCGAACTCGATTGTACGACTTTGGTAGAGACGACACTGGCACTCGTACTGACAAAACGTCAGCAGAGTGACAGTTTTGCGGACTATTGCCATAACTTGCAACGCCTTCGCTATTGGGACGGGCAAATGAATGGTTACCTTTCGCGCCTCCACTACTTCTCATGGTGGTGGCACAACAACAAAGATAAAGGTATCATTAAGGAAGTAACGCTCCCTACAAAATACACGACTGTCATCAACGTACAGAATAATTATATGTCTGTTCACCCCGACAAATATAAGTTTTTAAAACTTCACCCCGAATGGGTAGACAGCATCGCACGCATGGAGCAACGCTACAATGGCCCTGACGGACGTTACTTAACGGAACAATATACAAACCTTTCACAGAAGGAGCTTTCGGCCATTCACGACGGTGACCTCATCGCTATCGTCACCACCAAGAAGGGCATTGACTATTCTCACCTGGGCTTTGCCGTATGGGGCAAAGACGGCAAGTTACACTTGCTCAACGCCTCATCTATTCACCACAAAGTGGTAGAAGAGCCCAAAACGTTGCGCCAATATCTAAAAGAACACCCTTCGTCTATCGGCATTCGATTGTGGAGAGTGGAACGATAAAATCCAGTTTGATGGGGCCTCTCCCCCTAACCCTCTCCCCCATAGGGGAGGGGGAATAAGTCACTCTTACTTCTTGAGTTTTCTGCTGGTTTTCAAATAGAAACGCAGCAAGTAAAGGTTACTTATTCCCCCTCGCCTATGGGGGAGGGGGTTAGGGGGAGAGGCCCCATCAAATTGTTGTTTATTTCACCCCACGTGCGTTCAACGCATCAGCGTAGCGTTTGGCGTTAGCCATGTGTTCATCGTAAGTGGCAGCGAAGTTGTGCGTACCTGAAAAGTCCTCCTTAGCACACATATATATATAGTCATGGTGTGCATAGTTCAACACCGACTTGATAGCATTCAACGACGGAATACAAATAGGCCCAATGGGAAGTCCTTCGTAACGATACGTATTATAAGGACTATCTACCGTTAAGTGGTTGTGCATGATACGGCGCAGACCGAAGTCATGCAAAGCATACTTCACCGTAGGGTCAGCCTGTAACTTCATGCCTTGATGCAAACGGTTTAAGTACATACCGGCTATCATCGGGCGCTCCTGCTCATTGGTTGACTCTTGCTCTACGATAGAAGCTAAGATATACACTTCATTGGGAGTTAAACCTGCTGCCTTGGCCTGTGCCTTGCGGCTGGAAGTCCAAAACGCATCATATTCTTTCTTCATGCGCTTGAGCAACTTCTGTGGAGTAATGTCCCAATATACTTCGTATGTGTTCGGTATAAAGAGGCAAGCCACTGAGGTGGTGTCAAAACCTAACTCTTTCAGTGCGGTTTCATCGTTAAAGGCATGGTCGAATGTCAGTGAATCTGCCCCTAATTGTTGTGCCAAACGACCTGCCAAGTCGTCAATCGTATGTACAACGGGGATTACTAATTCTACTACTGCTTGACGGCCACCACGCAGATTGCGCGCCAAAGCAAAAGAGCCTATACCCTCCCCCGTCGTATACTTGCCCACGTGTACGTGCGAACCATAGCCCATCAACGTGGCACATATCTTTAAGCCCACCATTTGTCTGGGCTTTGCAGTTTGCCTTAACTTTACGTAAACCGAATCAACTGTGTCGTCCTTGTCAACATAAACGTACGATGCCGCCTTGTTTGAACTAAAACTGGCAAAGAACAACCAATAGAAAACTACCAACAACACGATGCCTACGCCCGATACGGCATAAAGCACTTTTCTTTTCTTCTCGTCCATAATCTATTTCTTTAAGCATTCAACAGCATGCCTTTTTGAACATTTTGGCAACAAAAATACTGCTTTTTCGTCCAATTGAGTTATCAAAATAAAAAATAAATATATCCCAACATGGTATAGCCTTATATTTTTTACTACTTTTGCACAAAACTTAATCTAATGTGCCAATTCAGCCATTAAGAACATAACAACGAGTTGGCCCTACTAAATACATCTGATGGAAACATATACCGATTTCGTCGATTTAATAGCCGAGAGTCTGAAGACTAATTGGAACCTCGACGCACTGACCGATTACCAAGGCATTACCTTGCAATATAAAGATGTGGCGCGAAAGATTGAAAAGCTTCACATTTTGTTTGAGAATGCGGGCGTGGCAAAAGGTGATAAGATAGCTCTTTGCGGCCGCAACAGTGCCCATTGGGCAACCGCTTTCATAGCCACCCTTACCTATGGTGCTGTAGCCGTACCCATTCTGCACGAGTTCAAAGCGCAACAGGTGCACGACATTGTCAACCACTCTGAAGCTAAGATCCTTTTCGTTGGCGATATGGTATGGCCCGAATTAGATGCTACGGCCATGCCCCACTTGGAAGGTATCATCAACATTCCCGACTACTCACTCCTTCTCTCACGCAGCGAATTGCTTACCAATGCACGCGAACGCTTAAACGAACTCTTTGGCAAGAAGTATCCGAAATACTTCCGCAAAGAGCACATTAGCTATCCCCATACGCCCGACCCCAATGCGCTGGCTATGATTAACTACACCAGTGGCACAACGTCCAACTCTAAGGGCGTAATGATTCCCTTCCGCGCCTTGTGGTCGAACTATCAATTTGCCATTGAGGTATTAGGCAAACAAGTTAAGAAGGGCGACCACATTATTTCGATGTTGCCTTTGGCACACATGTATGGCATGGCATTTGAATTCATATTCGAATTTTTACATGGCTGCCACGTGTTCTACCTCACGCGCATTCCTTCTCCCAAGATTGTACTCAAGGCCTTTGGCGAGATAAAGCCTACGATTATCATCTCTGTGCCTTTGATTATCGAGAAGATTATCAAGAAGAACGTATTGCCTAAGTTGCAAACACCCAGCATGAAGGTACTCTTGAAGTTGCCTTTCATCAGCGGACGTATTCTTGACAAGGTGCGCGAAGGACTTATCTCTGCCTTCGGTGGCAACTTCTACGAAATTATTATTGGTGGCGCAGCCTTCAATAGCGAGGTAGAGGACTTGCTCAACAAGATACACTTCCCCTACACCGTAGGCTATGGTGCTACAGAGTGTGCGCCTATCATCTCTTACGAAGACTGGCAAAAGTTCCGCAAGGGTTCGTGTGGTAAGGCTGCACCGCGCATGGAAATAAAGATTGACAGCGACGATCCTCAACACACCGTTGGCGAAATTCTTACACGTGGTGACAACGTTATGTTGGGTTACTACAAGAATGACGAAGCTACACGTACCACGCTCGTTGACGGTTGGTACCACACAGGCGACCTCGGTGTGTTAGACGCTGAAGGCAACCTCTATATTCGTGGTCGTAGCAAGAACATGCTTTTGGGGGCTTCAGGCCAAAACATTTATCCTGAAGAGATTGAAGATAAAATCAACACCCTCCCCTACGTTAACGAAAGCATCGTAGTACAACGTGGCGAAAAGTTGGTGGCACTCATCTACCCCGACTACGACGAGGCCAAGCGCGACGGACTCGACGAGAATGGACTCCGCGCTGCCATGGAGCAAAACCGCAAGGACATTAACACGATGGTGGCTTCATACGAGCGCATCTCGGCCGTTGAACTCTACGAAACGGAATTCGAAAAGACACCTAAGCGTAGCATCAAGCGCTTCTTGTATAAATAAAAAGTCATAAATACAACAAATGGGGGCAGGCCATAGGCTTGTCCCCATTTGTTGTATCTATGACAAATTCTTCATTTACATATTAGCTATTTGAGCTATCACATTCATCAGAAACCAACTATCAAAACCTTGAAAGGTAAGTCGCTTTGCATTAGCCGCATCTCGATGCACCTCTATGCCATCACTATATGGAGTAACACCTATTAGTTTGGAATAGGCTATTCGCTGTGCTGACGTCGGACTTTGAAAGACGAGGTGCTTATTGGTGATATAAAGCGTTCCGATACCTTTGCAGTCCATATAGGTATACTCAACAGGTCGTACATTTGAACCACCCGTATGATAAGTCACCCCTTTCGCTACCCGAAACGACCAACCACTCCTTCTGCCATTATATTCTCGTACCGTCTTTTCTTGATACATCGAAACGTTATTATATGTCCATAATATAGCTTCGCCTCTGCTTAACACTATTGGAACAGACGCACGGCACGAAGGCAACACACCGCCTTGAAGCTTTTGCAAAATGCTTAGTTGATTTAAATGACTTATCTTACTATTCTGATACTTTGTTGGTAAATTATTAATCGGTAGTTGTAATAGGCTTATATAGTCATCCACCTTTTGTTGGTCAGCACTTGAAATCATACCACCTTTTGTAAATATGGTAGCTGCCTTATTGAGTACATATAGATAAGCGTCCTCTATGTCTGATTGTTTCATTGGAAACTTTCCAAGCACCTTTTCACATCGTTGACAAGCAATGGGTAAAGCCAATTGCCCCGTGAAATACTCTACCATGAAGCCACGCATTAACTTCTTGGCAAATTCGCGTATGCCGCCTTTCTCACTAACCTTACTATAACTTACACCTATAGCATTCAAAAACGCTGTCACCAAATTCATAGAGGAGGGAGAAAAAGGACGGTGAATACTTGCTGTATAGCGTCTGATTGCTGCATCTGCTATATTGCACACATCTTCCTCTGAAAGGAAACAAGTAGCTTTTAAGCGTTGCCCTCTCTGCTGTACGTCTGCAGCAGTAAGGTGCATGGCGAAATACGCACTCACTACAGAACGATAGTCATTTAGGCCTTGTTCATGCTTTTCCTTACATTCCTTGTGCGAATGAGAAAACCACCCTACTCCCTTACCACAATACTTACAAGTACCCATAGTCTTATTATCTTCCTTTCATTTTATCCAACAAAGTTTTGGACTTAGTGTTTTTAATTGGTGTCATTGTTTTATGCGGGTGAAGATTTCGGTCAAAACGAACCTCCTCATCAGTTAGTTCTCTAAGTTTTCTACGTGCTCTCTTCCACTTCTGAACGACCTTTTCCTTGTCTTTCTGAGCATAGAGTCGGTTTATCCTTGCGTTTTCGTCAAGCGTTTGTTCCGGGCCATAGCTTTCTATCCTTTGACTAAGTAGGTCGTGTTCTCGATGAAGCGCATCACACTCCTTTTTCAATAAGCCACGCTGATAGTGACCCATTGCATAGAAGTCATGTTCCAGATAAGAGTCATCATACACACAAGCCACTGACATATCATCTTTGCTTGCTATCTTGCTAATTTTAGGTAGAGAACGCTTCAACACATTCAAAGCCTCTTCTTTACCAGATTTGGCTATCTGCTTGAATAGATTGGCATAGAAGTTATAAAGTTGCTCTCCGTCGCCATACGAATCGTCAAGTCCGTCGGACCCTAAGAATACCGCATTAGGAAAGCCGCCGTCTCCTTGATAACAATACCTAAACTCTTCAAGCGCATTCGTATCGCATATTGACGTTGTCTTGTTAAGGAAGCATCTACTATCCCAAGGAATAGGTTGGTCACAATGAAGCACCTCATTTAGAATGTCCATTCTGACAAGTTTGCCATCACCTATTTGAAAGGCAAACCAATAAGTCGGAGTTTGAACGTAGGCTATCAATGTACAACCATACGTCTTTTCGAATGTTGCTTCAGGGTCATTCCTTTTTCTGAGGAACTCTTCTCTGTACTTTTCCTCCACATGAGATAGTTCCCACGCTGTCAAGTCATTTTCAATAGCATGTTGAGCTATGGCCGCGTTCCACTGGCTTATTATTGAAGAGAACAGCCACATCAACTTCTTATGCATCTTAGTATTTACTTGGCCATCCGTGGCAGTCTCTTTTATATATGATGTAAAAGCTTGCCCTTCAAAAACCGTTTCATTTTGCTCTGCAAGCGTCTTGACAAATGAATAAACAGACTTTCGAGTTATATCTACAAGAAAGTGAGACCCTTGATTACTTCTGAAATAACGTTCACCGCCATGACCATCTGAAACAATGGCTACAGATAGGGTGTCAGTACTTTCCGCATAGGCATAGTCCTGACAAGGCTTCTCTGAAAGGATATGACTTTCTCCCTTGCAGTAAGAATAAATACTGTTCATTTATTCCTTATTATAGTGATAGATGTTAATCCCATTCGTCATAGTTATCAGTGGCAGTGGGAGCTGGAGCTATAACAGTTTCTGCGCCCGCCACCTCTGCGGCAGCCTCATTTACTTTATCTATTACTTGCTCCTGCTTTGTGGCATCTGTCGAAGAGGTGCTCTTACTGCCTATCTGTGACGAAGTGATAGCAATGATGCGTATCATCTTCTTTAACGCTTCAATATTATGTACCGTGATAACTGCCTCTGACGAACCTGTAAACTGCTTTAGCACGTCCTTGTCGGCATCATCACCTATGGCAATTGCTATCTTAATGGCACTCTTATACCAACTATTACCTTGAAGTACCTTTAAGCCGCCCTCAAAGTTGTCCGTTGGGCCACCGTCAGAAAGTAGGATGATAGCTGGAGCGAAGTAACCACTACCACTTGAAGTAGGCATAAAGCCACCCGAACGAGAAAGTTTCTTGTTCAACTCCTCACAAGCTTCACCGAGAGAAGTCAATCCCTCAGCTTCTACCTTTTGCCAAATGAAGTCTTTTGCTCCCTTTGGCTCATCATAAAGCCAACGCGTGCCCGTAGAGAACTCCAGTGCGGCAACGTTGATTTCTGCATCTGGATTTTCGTCTGATATTTCACCAATCATTGGCAACACATTCTCTATCGCATCATTCACGCTTTCTATCTTTCTACCCTCCATACTACCAGAGGTGTCGATTACGAAGAATAGTATCATCTTTCTTCTTGGAATGCTTTCGTTATCTAATAATCCCATAATTACGGATATTTTTAAAGTTACACAAAATAAAACTACTAGATAATAATGCCTTTAATAGCACCTGTCAAATTGACTTTAAGCCCTGCCTTTACAGGCATAGTCATGTTGGGTTCAATGGTTCTTAGCTTTCCTGAAGGTGTTTCAACCACCCAATTGTTGGTTGTTATGTTTTTCAACTGTACAGGATAGCGATCGTCTGACACGCTTACAACTTGTATGTCAGGTTTGTTGTCCATATCGACATAGACTTTCGTACCTGATGTCAGCAAGACATTACGGTCATTGATTTGTAAAACGCCTGCAATAGGAAATGATTTACCACAGCACATACACTTCGGAGCACTGCTGTCCTCTACAAACGTTTCGTCTTTACACTCTGGACAAACGACGAGCATATCACGCAATTGCTGAATTACGCTCTGCCATTGCCGTTCAAGTTTTCGTTTACTTGGGTCATTCAGACATTCCGTACTAAACTCTTGAGTAAATGTATCTCTCAACAATGCAGGGAAAGCATTCCAACGGCGTAACACATTGTTATGTACACCACGCACTGGCCGGTTGTTGTCATGCTCCTTGTCATAGATAAAGATGGGTTCACTACCATAAAACTGCTTTTCATACTTTTCGGTCATACACGGACAAGCCAATACGCGAGCGCCCTCAAGGGGGTGGTTGGCATAAAATAATAGGAACAGAACTACGGAGAGTGAATATCGATCGGTCTGTTTGCTTGGCATAGCACGACCTGTTACTACTTCTGGAGCCATATACCTCGCCTTGCCGAGGATACCCGAACTAACGCCCTCAGGAGCAACATTATCATTGTCGCAGATAAGCACGTCTCCCGTTTCGGGGTGGATAAAGAAATTGCCGTCATTCAAATCTTGATAACTCAGACCGGAAAGGTGCAAGGCCTTAAAGCCTTCACAAATCTTCATCGCAGCATTGACCATTGCCTCAAAGCTCTTAAACCTTACACGAGCCAGAAGATATTGACCAAACTCATAATAGCCCTGTGGACGAAGTTTCATCACATAACCATAGCTACCCTTCTGTTTCGCCGTAATATATGCTGGCCACAAGAATGCTTCTGAGGGACTTCCTTTTGACACGTTTTCTTCCAAGTTGCGGTAGAACCAAGTTCCCATGTCATTAAAGTACCATTTCAAGGCCATACTTTGCCCATTCACCTCTACGAGGTAAACGATGCCTTGCCCGCCACGGCCTAGTTCTTTTACAACCTTTGCCTGCGAGCCATTAGTCAAACTAATAAAATCTCCTTTATTTAATTCTATCATACCCTTTCATTTATCATTAAAAGCCTCCCCCCGAAAGGTCTACACTATCAGCTGCTTGCAACATACTCGAACTGCCACAATTAGGACATGTAACAAATTCTTGGCCATGATAGCAGATGACTCTGCCACAACTGCTACACACATAAAAGTTCTTTGCGCCACAGTGGGGACAACCATTAAAGTGCTCATCAAACGTAACAGCACCTCGCACATGCGTTTGATCGTATCCCTCTCTCTTCGCTTGTTCTTGCTTTATCTTGAATGCCCAAACAAAAGCGTAGCACCCATCACGAGGGTCTATCGTAATGCCAAATGGCTCTTTTGTCTTCTCGCACATTGCCATTGTAGCAAATGCTCTTTTACTTAACTTTGACATACCTTCCTTGCTTGATTAAGGCTATATATTACAGGTAAGTAGGTGGGGATCGTCCTGCTACCCTCTTTAGTTTTTCTCATAGTATACGACGATGCGCTTTATATTGCCGACCTTATGAAATTGCGGAGAGTTTATATAGCCTTCAACAACCTCAAAGGAACTATGGTTCATACCTACGTAGGCTGTATCTTTACAGATAATTCGGCCAGACTGATCATAATAAAGTACATGGAAGTCGATAGAGCTATCATAACGGACCTTTATCTTGCCATCAATCTCAAATCTTAGACTTGTTCCATAACCATCATACTCTGCGTAAGCCTTAATAGCTACCCCTAAATCCCTTTCAATGTCTGACTTAAACTCGATGATGCTCTCTAAGTACGACTCTGCTGTCTCTTTGTACTTTCGCTGTGCAGTTTCTGACAAATTAAGGAATTGACCTTCTGTCTTATCTAAATTCATGCCTTGAGGGGAAGTGGTATTACGAGTGTGTTGAGTAGCAGAGGTGCTCTGCGACGCACGATCGTTAGACAAAGAGAAAGGACGTGACGCTGCCGAAGGCTGATATGAAGGTTTAGTTGAGGTGTATCCCAAACCATAAGCAATTGATTGAATAACATACGATGCATTGGCTTCATTAAAACTAGTAGCCGCAACAAAGTTGTTGATAATACGTGATTGCGAAATAGCCCAATCTCTCACATACATCATTTGATCCATATACCCCTCTGCTATAAGGTTTTTGATAATTACCTTACTAAAGTTTCCCACCCCGAAATAATGGGGTGGGAAGGACAATAAGTCAAGAAAATTTTGTAACTTAGTAGGTGCTAATCAACTGAGTTTCAAACTATACTAAAACTTATTGTTATGGAAGCTAAATTCGGTAAATTT
>JBNMKQ010000005.1:0-47308 GCA_050874425.1 Alloprevotella sp. | reverse complement strand
GGCTACAAGCCCGCGCCCCTAATTGCTGCATCTAAAACATTTTGATTGTACTCTACCTTAAAAGGTAGGCAGCGGCTCGGCAATGCAAATCGAAAGTTTTCTGACTTTCGTTTTGCATTGCGCTCGCCTTGCACTACCTTTGCATTATAATATAATAAGGAATAGATTGATGTTAGACAAACAACAAATATTGCAAACGTTGGGATTTGAGTCCTTTACGTCCATGCAAGAGGAAATGGATAAGGCTGGTAGTAATCGTGGCGGCATTGTTCTGCTTTCGCCTACTGGCTCTGGTAAGACGTTGGGGTATCTGTTGCCTGCTGTGGATAGAATTGATGCTGGGTTGGATGCTTTACAAGTGGTGGTGGTAACTCCTACACGCGAGTTGGCACAGCAAAGCGAGGAGGTGCTGAAAAGCATGAAACTCGGCATTCGTTCATTGGCTCTCTATGGCGGTAGACCCGCTATGGAAGAACACCGCAAGATAAAGGAAGTGAAGCCTCAAATTGTCTTTGCAACGCCAGGACGACTCAACGATCATTTAAACAAGGAGAACCTGAACGCGCGAGGCGTTAGCGTTCTCATTATTGATGAATTTGATAAGTGTCTTGAACTTGGTTTTCAAGACGAAATGAATGATTTGTTAAATCATTTCTCTAACTTATACGGTTGCTGGTTGATGTCAGCAACAGATGCGGAGGAAATCCCGCAGTTTATGAATCGCCTATTCAAGACGTATCATAAGATTGACTATTTATCTATTGCTGAATCGCAGACCGAAAGTAGACTGCAAGTGCGTTTGGTGCGTTCAGAGCAAAAGGATAAGTTGGAGAGTTTGGCACGCTTGCTGACGCTGATAAAGGGAGAGCCTACGATTGTTTTCGTTTCATATCGCGAAAGTGTTGAGCGCGTTGGTAAGTCGTTACGAGAGCAAGGCTTTACAGTCGAGATGTATCATGGCGGCATGGAACAAGAATGGCGCGAAAGAGCTTTGTATAAGTTTCGTAGTGGAGCAGCTAATGTGTTGGTAAGTACGGATTTAGCAGCGCGTGGCTTAGATATACCAGAGGTTCGGGCGATTGTTCACTACCATCTGCCCCTAAAGGAAGAAGACTATACACATCGAAACGGCCGAACGGCGCGTTGGGACGCTGAAGGCGTTGTGTATTGGCTGTTAGGCCCTACGGAACAACTCCCCGCATTTGTGAATGCTGAGCAGATTGAAGAAGAAAGTATTGCGAACGTCGTACAAATTCGTCCCGTTCAGCCTCGTTACGCTACAATCTATATTGGTCGTGGCAAACGAGACAAATTGAGTAAGGGCGATGTGCTTGGCTTCTTATGTAAGAAGGGTGGATTGCGGGCTGATGAGATAGGACGCATTGACGTCGGAGCACATTATGCGTATGTATCGGTGTTGCGGCAACGGTTAAAGTCTGTGCTGCGCCAAGTGAGCGGAGAGAAGATTAAAGGAATGAAAACATTGATAGAGGAAATGCGTCGATAGTGATTCGACGCTTCGTAAGAATAATTAATATGGAAGTAAAGATAAAAGACGCCGTCTTAGCCCAAGCGGCAAGTGAAGGAATGGATACCTTCTTAACAGCGATACTGTCCGCAATAAAGGAAGTTGTAGGAGAAGAACTAAACGCCACAAGTATGCAGCAACTCACTGCAGACCAGATTACATTGTGGGGCTATATGACACTTCGTGATGAACTGATGGACGGAGGTTTTGTTCAACTTATTTATAATGGTTACGGCCCCTTCTTCTTTGATAACCCCTTTGCAAAGGCTATGCGCCTGTGGGGTTTACACGACTTTTCGAAGTTGCTCTATAAGGCTAAGAAAGAGTACGATGCACACAAGGCTGACCTAACGCGCGAGCGTACAGACGATGAATTTATGGCATTGTTTGAGCAATATCCTGTGTTTGACGACTTAGACGATGAGTTTGTTGAAGAGGAAGAGAATATTACTGCAGCCGTAGCTCATTATGTAGACGAACATTTGAGTGCATTCGTAGTAGTAGAATAAAGGAATTTATAAAGTAAAGATATATGGGAAAGTCGAAAGTATTGCCTACTTCGCGTATCAATATAAAGAATAAACGTGCCGAACACGATTATTTAGTGATAGATAAGTTTACGGCGGGCATTGTGCTTACGGGGACCGAAATAAAGAGTATTCGCGCTGGTAAAGCAAGTTTGGTCGACACGTTTTGCTATATCAATCGCGGCGAGATGTGGATGAAGAACGCTTACATTGCTGAATATGAATTTGGGTCGTATAATAATCATGCGACTCGTCGCGATCGTAAACTATTGCTCAATCGTAAGGAGATACGCTCATTGCAAGATGACACCAAGTCACCCGGCTTTACGATTGTCCCCTTACGTATGTTTATCAACGAAAAGGGTTTGGCTAAGGTCGTAATAGGCTTGTGTCGCGGTAAGAAAGAGTATGATAAGCGCAACACGTTGAAAGAAAAGCAAGACCGTCGCGAAATGGATCGCGCTATGAAGGTAAGACTTTAAGTAGGTGTTCAAAATTAGTTTATATATAGATGTTCACTATTAGCTTATATCAAAAGCACTCTCTTGGAGCGCATTTTGTTCCTTTGTTCTCTATCGCATAGCCCGCTATGCTCACTCGAACAAAGAAACAAACTGCACCCCAATAGAGCACTTTTGATATAAACTAATTATGAACACCTACTTTTAACAAAAAGCTGAGCTGATGAAAAGGTGGGTATACATTTTACTCCTGTCGCTGTCGTTGCTCAATGCACAATATGCAGACGGAACGGTTCGTTTGCAAGACGGCCGTTTGTATAATACGGATACGCAGAGCGTTATCTCATATAAGGCGGTGTCAATGTGGTATGCTCCGCTGTTAGGCGCGAGCAAGGATAAGCATGACCAGCAACGACTTGTAGAAGAGTTAGATGCGGTGCAAGAGATGGGCGTGAACGTTGTTGAAGTGTTAGCAGGGGCAGAAGTAGAATTTGTTGCAACAAAGGATAGTACGCAGAGTGCACGAGGTAGTGTACACACGCTGGTAGGTGAGAAAGCGTGTTTTCGGGGCATGGACTTTTTGCTAAGCGAACTGAAGCGTCGCAACATGTGGGCGGTGGTTAGTTTGGACAGAACAGTTTGTCTTGACCCACAACGACAAGAAAAGTATGGAACTTTTGTTGAAAAGTGGCTTGCGCACAAAAATGCCTTAACGGATGTAGCTTATAAAGATGACGTCAGTATTTTGGCATGGAAGGTGTGTGACGACTTGCAAATAGGTAGTGATTCAATGCCGCTTTATACGACATGGGTTAAGGATTGTGTGAGCCGTATCAGACGAGTTGATGATAAGCACTTGATAATGGCGGTGTATACTCCATTTAAGCAGCATGGCGCAGAAGAAAATGCGAGATTTCTATCCTCCTTTACGGCAGAAACGGGCATAGATTGTGTGGAAATAGCTATATCACCTTGTGAACAGGGGTGGGTAAGTAAGGGTTCGATTATAGAAGGTTTGCCCCACCTCTTTTTGTCGTTGGACGACCGTATAACTGCTTATAACAGAGCGATGTATAGGGCGGAACGTCCATACATCGTTCGTGTGCAGTACCCGAGAGATGCTTTTTTTACAAGGCCTGGCACGTCATGCAGTGCTCGGGAAACGTTCTTTGAATACATGGGACTAAAAGTGAGTGAGTGCAGACATGACGGAGAAGCCCTTATGGGTTGGAACATTAAAGGTTGGGGCGGACAAGCAAAGCCCAATAGTTTGGGCGTTTGGAACAATGCAGCAGCATACACTTCGGAATATTCGGACGAGGTTAAAGGCTTGTATTCTGTCTTTAGTGCCGACAGTTCGACAATAGACGTACTAACCAAACAATTCAAAGAAGAATGAGTGTAAAATTAACCATGTTGGGAACGGGATATGCAACGGCTACGCGCTGTTACAATACCTGCTTTTTATTGCAATCAGCCGACACCTTGCTAATGGTAGACGCAGGCGGTGGCAATGGCGTGTTGAATCAGTTAGAACGTGTGGGCGTTTCTTTGGAAAATATACATCATTTGTTTTTAACTCACGCGCATACTGACCACGTGTTGGGAGCTGTGTGGGTGGTGCGTATGATATTGCAAATGATGAAGAAGGGCCTATATGACGGCACACTACACTTGTATGGAAACGACAAGGTGATGAATGTGTTGCAGTGGATATGCCAGAATACGATACCCATAAGTTTGCTAAAATTATTTGAAGAACGTGTGGTGGTGATGGTGTTACATGACGGTGAGCATTTTACAATCAATGATTGGCAGTTTGTAGCATTTGATATTCATTCTACGAAAGAGAAGCAGTTTGGATTTCGTGTTGACTTCGCCAATCAGCGTTCCTTAGCTTGTTTAGGTGATGAACCTTATAATGAAGCGAATGAACCTTGGGTAAAGGATGCCGATTGGCTATTGTGTGAAGCTTTCTGCTTACAAGCAGATGTAGATAGGTTTCACCCGTATGAGAAGCACCATAGTACGGCAAAAGATGCAGCTCAATTGGCCCAAGCATTGCAAATAAAGAATTTATTGCTTTATCATACAGAGGATACCTCGTTGGCAACGCGAAAGCAATTGTATACGGCTGAAGCTCAATCGTGTTTCGGTGGTCGTGTTGTTGTTCCGAATGATTTAGAGACGATTGATTTATTCTGAAAAAAGAAATGCTCCGCATGCTACTTTTAGTGGCGTGCGGAGCATTTCTTTATTTAAGTTTCGGATTTAGATAAGCTGCAATTTGTCAAACAGTCCACGAACAACCCTAACGGCCTCACCCCCTAACCCCCTCTCCTTGAGAGAGGGGGGATAAGTCACCTTTTCTTGCTCATTTTCAGGAAGTATCTCAAGCAAGAAACTGGGGAGGAAAAGGTAACTTCAGTCCCCCCTCTCCTCAAGGAGAGGGGGTTAGGGGGTGAGGCCCAATTTTTCAGCGTAGCCTTTTAAAGATTAAGCTATCAAGTGGAGAGCACAATATCATTGTGCTTGCATTAAGTCGTTTGATGTCATAAGTCGTAGCGTTGCCACGAATGCCGAGCGGTATAAGTTCGGTAGAGTTGGCATTGGTAATTAAACTGTCGCGGTCGCGATAGTGAATGTAAGTAGGGCCTACTTGTAGGGTTGAACCACTGTAATGAAAGCGTGCAACCGTTTCGGTAGTAAAAGTGTTGAGTGGCTTCGCTGACGTAATGTAAAGCAGTTTTAGCTGGATATTCCAATAGATATTGTCGGCACGCTTGTCTGTGGTAGGTGTTGCTATATAATGCGCATCGCTGTTGGTCGTTTTAGAATACATCTCGGTGAGCTGCCATTTGCCGTCCAATGTTCCGTTCTCAGGCATCTTTGAACAATAAGAGAACAACAGTATCGTAAACGATGCGAAAAGGATAGATAGAGAAACTTTCATGTATTTTATTGTTTACCGATTAGTGTAACAAAAGCCCCGTTTTAGCTAAAGTGAGTTGGAGGCCCATATTATTGCCCATGAGTGTGCCGTGGTCAAAAGCGAATGCAGCCTTTAGACTCCAACCTTGCGTATTAAGTTTGCCCAAACGCAAAGGCGCGTACTTTACTTCAGCCATAAAACTATGATTGGTGCGTGCTTGGGTGTAAGGAACAGCATAGGTGCCAAGGCTGCGTTGGTGAGTGTAGAGCAGTCGATAATGTAAAGAGGAAGTGGGCGTTCCGCTAAGGCCAATGTGATGAGCCTTAAAGCGGTTAGATGTGAAGGTGAGGTCGGCATTATGATTGTAGAGGGGCGAAGTAAAAAGAGGGTTTCCCATTGCTTGTCCCCAATGTTGCCAACCAGCGTAGATGTTGTGATTGTAATAATTGTCAACACCACTTATTTGGTCAGGTATGGCTTCCGTGTGGTCGTGATAGACGGAACCGCTTTGATAAGTCGTCTTCATGTATTCATATACAATGTTGTCGACAAAACGATTGTGGGGAAGTTTGGCTTCAAGGCCTACAAGACCGTCAAACCAACCATATTGCAGAAACATTTGTGAGTGGTCTTCGAAGAAATGGTCGTAGTAAGCACTCACGCTCCAATCTTTGCCATTCCACGTGAGGCGTGCCAGCCAACTGCCCAAGGTGTTGCCCGTAGAATTGGCATATCCGTCGCCGTCGGTGCTATCGCCTCCCCCGCCAAAGGTGGCATTGATAAAGTCTTTTAGCGAATGGCTCATCTTTATAGGTGCTGTGCTTGTGCCGTCCCATGTTTGGCTATTGTACGCAGTGCCACCAAACTGTGTAGCCCATTCAAGTCCACCTTCAAAGACGACGGGAAACTTATCTTTGTTTCCTAAACGTAAATAGCCCGCTTTGGTGTGTAACAGAACGTTTTTTGCATAGTGAGCAGCGCCACCGCCTACATAGTCTTGCTGAAAGTTGCCGTCTGTCATCATGCCGTAGCTGATATGTCCGCGAATGGCGGCCCAATGGCCTCTACCGCTAATGTTCCAGTATTCAGGCAGTTCAAAACGGAAGGCGGGAACGGGACGTGCGTTGATACCTAATGTCTGTCCGCCACTGCTTAATTCTTCATTCTTTAAAGCCAAGGGTTGTTGCTTTGCACCCACGGTTAGGCGCACAAGACGATAGTCAAAGTCAGCATAAAGTTGTTGCACGACAAACTTGCTGGAATAGCTGATGGGCGCAACGATATCTGCACCATAGCCAATGCGCCATTGATGTGCGGAGTCGGCTGCGGTGTTGTGGAAGATAGAAGCACGTGCGTAACCATTATTTTGCTTTATAGAAGAAAGACCATAACGATTGGCTGTGAGCCAAAGTGGCGTGTCATTGTTAGAAAAGCTTTCTTGAACTTCTGCATTGTAGGTTACGTTATGTATAGCACGGGAAAGCGCGTTATCGCTCTGTGCAAACGTGGGGGAGTATGCGTTTGCTATTAGCAGAACAATAGAGAATAGTTGATATTGTCGTTTCATATAGAGTGGTATGCTATGGTTGATTGAGCATGATACCTGTAAAGATACGCCCTGAGTTGATGCCTAATTTTCGAGCCGAAAAGAAAGTGTCGGAATGGCTGAATGTACAAATGCCTGCTATCTGAATGTTAGAAAGTGGTATGCCCACTTGCTCAAGAAGCCAACTGTTGGCTGCCCAAAGGTCGATGTGGGGACGCGGTGTAGCGTATCGCGGAGAGTGTGAGATGATGTTTTGTGGAAATCCGGCTTGTAGGAATTGTTGCACCACTTCTTCTCCTACCTCAAAGGCTTCAACTGAGATACTAGGACCTATAATGGCCTTGCAATGTTGGGGAGAAGTGTTGTAGTGTAAGGTCATTTGCTGAAGCGCGTGTTGCGCAATTTTACTGACTGTCCCTCGCCAGCCCGCGTGTATAGCTGCGATAGCATGGTGCACTTCGTCAAAGATAAGTATGGGCACACAGTCTGCTGTAGAAACACCAATGCATTGTTGTGGCAAATTGGTAATAAGTGCATCAACATCTTGCAATAGGTCTACTTGTTCTGTTGCAGATTTTGACAAAAACGGCGTGTCGATGCATTGAACGTTAGCGGTGTGAGTCTGACGGGGCAACCATAGTTGGTTTAATTGAATGTGAAGCGTATCACACAACCATTGTTTGTTCTTTTGTACTCGCTCGGGAGCATCACCGCAGTAGTGGGTTACGTTAAAGGCTGCATAATTGCCCATTTCTTTTACCTCTTCGGGTGAAAGAGGGTGGGGTGAAACTCTTGTTGTTGAAAATGCAGTCGTGACGGGTGAAAGTTTATAGTCAAGCAGCGTATTGTTCATTGGTGGGGGAGTGAAAAAAATGGATAGATGAATGATACCTTTGATAATATACTACTATAATCGTTGTATGATTCATCTATCCATTACTATTCTATAATAAGGGGTGTTCTAAAAATTCTGTTTTTAGAATGTTCTAATTCTGTCGGTTGATTTGCACCCTCTCGAAAGTGCCTTTTTGAAAGCAAACTCAGTCACATAGCCCGCTATGCTCCTTCGTTTGCTTTCAAAAATACACTTCCGATAGGGCACAAATCAACGCGCCAGAATTTTTAGAACACCCCATAAAGGAATAAAGGTGAAGCTTAAGGAATGGGGTTAGTCCTCAAGATCTTCCATATCGTAAATGTCGTCGTCGGTAATGCCGTCAATCTCTTCAAGTTCATCAAGGTCGTAGTCGGCCTGCCAATCGGCAAAGTCGGCATCAAATGCCTTTACTTCGCGGTCGCGATGTACGATTGACCCTCCTTCGGTGACAGATTGCAACTTGTTGCTTTCGCTATTAAGTTCCTCCCAAAGTACGTCTTTCAGTTGATCTAAGCCGAAGCCCGTTACTGCCGAAATGTATACGACCGGGAGGTCGGTGGGCAATTCGGCTTTCAGCATTTCCATAAGTTCCTCGTCGAGTAGATCGCATTTGGTTACGGCAAGTACGCGGTGCTTGTCAAGCATGCCGGGATTAAACTTTTGCAATTCACCTAACAAGATGTTGTACTCTTTTGCAATGTTGTCGGTGTCGCCTGGCACCATAAAGAGTAGCAACGAGTTACGCTCGATGTGGCGCAAGAAACGCAAACCAAGGCCGCGACCTTCACTCGCTCCTTCGATAATACCGGGAATGTCGGCCATGACAAATGACTTGTGGTCGCGATAGGCTACGACGCCTAGGCTGGGTTCCATGGTGGTGAAGGGGTAGTTGGCGATTTTAGGACGAGCCGAAGAGAGTGCTGACACTAACGTTGACTTTCCTGCATTAGGAAAGCCTACTAAACCAACGTCGGCAAGTAACTTCAGTTCAAGGATAACCATCATCTCTTGCATCGGTTCACCAGGCTGTGCGTAGCGTGGAGCTTGGTTGGTTGAGGTGCGGAACTGCCAGTTGCCAAGTCCGCCGCGACCGCCTTTGAGCAACATGACGACTTGTCCGTCTTCGGTCACATCGCAGATGTACTTACCCGTTTCGGCATCGTAAGCTACCGTGCCAGGAGGCACGTCGATGTAGCGGTCGGCACCGTCAGAGCCATGTGAACAACATTTTGAGCCATTGCCTCCATTCTCGGCAAACACGTGGCGATCGTAGCGCAGGTGTAACAGTGTCCAATAATTGTGGTTGCCGCGAAGGTAGATGTTGCCACCGCGACCTCCGTCACCCCCATCGGGCCCTCCGTTAGGTTGGTATTTGGCTCGGTGCATGTGCATAGAGCCTCTTCCGCCCTTACCAGAGCGGCAAAATATCTTTACGTAGTCTACAAAGTTTGATTCGGCCATAGCGTGTTTAAATGTTCAAAATGTTCGTTGGGTGAATGCGTAACAGACAGGGCTATCGTTGCAATATAAAAAAGTGCAGATGTTTTTTAGTCAAGCAATCTGCGCTAAGTAAGCAAAAGCCTTAGGCCCTTCTTGCTATTAGCATACTAAAAATCATCTGCACGTAAGTAAGAGAAAGGATTTTATAGGCTATCAATTACAGCGCAGAGTGCTGCATTGATTTCCTCAAGTGCGCCGTAGCCCTTAACTGCGTGGCGCTTACCTTCCTTTTCGTACCATTCGATGAGGGGAGCCGTCTGACCATTGTATACGTCGAGGCGCTTCTTAATGGTTTCGGCATTGTCGTCGGCACGACCTGAAGTCTTGCCGCGGTTGATAAGGCGCTCCATGAGCATATCTTCGGGTACATCGAGTTCGAGCATGCCAGCAACTTCTGTGTTGCGGTCGGCTAACATCTTTTTCAGTGCTTCGGCTTGCGGAATCGTGCGAGGAAAACCGTCAAAGATTACGCCTTCGCAAGGGCAGAGTGCATCGTAAGTGGCTGCAAGAATATCAATCATTAATGAGTCGGGAATGAGTTGTCCATTATCAATGTAGCCCTTGGCAGTTTTGCCTAACTCTGTTCCGTTCTTGATTTCAGCGCGAAGCACATCACCCGTTGAAATGTGCTTGAAACCGTACTTTTGTATGAGCAAATCGCTCTGTGTGCCTTTGCCTGAACCTGGAGCACCGAAGATGACGATATTTTTCATTGTTTCGTTTAGTGTTTGTTGTGTTATTGTTTAGTTAAGTGTGTGCGGATTATTAATCCGTCACAGTGTAGATGCTGGGTAAGTTGCGACCTTCGCCGTCGTAGTCAAGACCGTAGCCGACGATGAAGTCGTTAGGAATTTCAAAGCAGCAGTAGGGTATGTCAAGCTTCACTTGTAAGTTGCCCGGCTTAACAAGTAGTGCTGCAATGTGTATGGCTCGCGGTTGTTTTTCGGCTAAAAGGTTGAGCAGATGCTGCATGGTAAGGCCCGAGTCTATGATGTCTTCTACGATTACCACCGTGCGGTCCTTGATGTCCTCCTTTAAGCCTATGAGTTGCTTAACAGCTCCCGTTGATGACGTGCCTTCGTATGAAGCCATGCGCACGAATGAGATTTCGCAAGGTGTCGTGATGCCGCGCATGAGGTCGGCAGCAAAGACAAACGAACCATTGAGCACTGCAAGGAATAGTGGGTGTTGGTCTTTCAAGTCGTCACTAATTTGTGCGGCAACTTGTGCTACACGTTCTTTAATCTTTTCTTCTGGAATGGAAACCGAGAACTGTCGGTCGCGAACCGTAATTTTATCCATGATTTGTATAATGACTTTTACTTTGAAGGGTTGGCTTGATGATGCTTTACAAATGCACAAAGTAGCCTCAAAGGTTATTTTTAGACTGCAAATTTAGTACAACTTGTTACTTTATGCAAGAAATTGGGTGATTTTTACGTCGTTTGCTATTAAAGTTGCAGCTTTTGCGTTGCGTATTTTAGCACGAGAGGACGATGCGTTATAAATATTAATGTACGGTTGGGAAAGTGGGTAACGATGCGTTGCAGTACAGCCTCTTCGGTTGCGGGGTCGAGTGATGAGGTCGCTTCGTCAAATATAAAGATGTTGCCATCGGCTAATAGGGCGCGCGCAATAGCAATACGTTGCGCCTGTCCTTCTGATAGTCCGTCACCTGCTTCGCCACAAGGGGTTTCTAAACCTTTTGCTTTTTTATATACAAAGTCGGCTGCTGCGATATGTAGTGCTGTCTTTAGTTCTTCGTCAGTTGCATCGGGTTTGCCTAATAGCAGGTTGCTGCGAATTGTTCCTGAAAACAAAGTGTTGCCTTGGGGGACATAGGCAAAGTTTGCTCTGAAATCGGGGTGCATCGTGAACTCTTTACCACTGCCGTCAATCAATGATATCTTTCCTTCTGTAGGTTGGACGAGTGAGAGTAAGAGCCGAATTAGAGTGGTCTTCCCTGCGCCCGTCTCGCCTACAATAGCTGTAATGCTGCCTGCTAGGAAGGAATAGCTAAAGTTGTTGAATATGAGACGAGAAGTCTCGGTGTATTGAAAGGTTAGGTTAGATAACTGAACGCCAACGGAAGGAAGGAGTTTTGTCGGTGCATTGGATTTCTCTTGCGCAATGTTTTCGATGTCCATTAAGCGTTCAGTAGCGGTAAAGGAAGTGATGAAAATAGGTATGAACTTTGACAAGTTGCGTACAGGGCCTTGGATTTGACCAACAAGTTGTATAAAGGCTAACATTGCTCCATAAGTGATAAGCCCCTTAGATAGGTTGGTAGCTCCCCAAACAAATGTAACGAAGTAACCTGTAGCAAAGCCTAAGTTTAACAAACTTGACGAAATGGTTGCATAGCGCGTGCGCGATAGTATGACTTGGTGAAGTTGTGTTTGCTGTGAGGTGAGTTTATTGGTGAAATATGCAACGCGTTGTAAAGTCTTGATAATCATTACATGTTGCAGTGACTCTTGAATGGTTGATTGAATCTTACTTTCCTCATCACGCGCTTGATGAGAGAGTTTGCGCATCTTCTTAACGTAGAGTTTGCTGCTAATAATAAAGAAAGGTATAACGCACACAATGATGATTGCTAACGTGCTATCCATGAAGAACAGGAAGAAGAAGGCCCCAATGAATTGTGCTAAGGTGGTAATGAAAGAGGGAATGCTTTCGGTTACAAAGTTAACCACGTCATTTACGTCGTGCTCAATGCGGTTGGTGAGATTGCCTGTATGATAAGTCTTGAGCTCTGTCCATTTGCAACGTAATAGCCTATTAAATAGGTGTTGTCGCATGGAATTTTGTGCCTTCACCCCCAATATCGCACGAATCCAACGTGAGGATAGCCCCAAAACGATGCGTGTAAACATAATAATGGCTATCAATAGGAATGCTTGGTGCAACGTTACAGTGGTGGTATGATGTGTCGCTACATCGATGGCTAACTTGGTAGCCCAAACAAAGGCAAGGTCAAGCAATACGAGTAATATGCCAACAGAAGTGTTGAGCGTAATCTGTAATGAGTGACCTCGTAATTGCATAATCAAATAGCGAATGATATGTGGTAGTGGACGGGTCATGTAGGTTCAGTTCTTTTTGTTGTATGTATCGTGTCGGCTTAGTTGGGGTAAAATCGTGTTTTAGTTGCGTTGGTCTGCTCCCCACATAAGTTTATCGCGCAAAGTTTCAAAGAAGTGTTTGTGCTTTATCTTTATGACCTTAATCGTATGAGGGGCGCATTCAAGCGATATGACAGTAGAGTGGGGGAGGCTTTCGCTTTGTCCGTCGCAGGCCAATAGAAAATTACTGCTGCGGCTACACACTTCTAATCTAATCTTTACGTCATCACGAACAACGACGGGACGAACCGAAAGACTATGAGGCGCAATGGGCGAGATACAGAACGTGCCCGATTGCGGAACAAGTATAGGACCACCTACACTTAAAGAGTAACCTGTAGAGCCAGTAGGGGTGGATACGATGAGTCCGTCGGCTAAGTAGTTGGTTAAGAAATGATCGTTGACGTAGGTTTTTATCTCAATGAGTGAGGAGTTGTCATGCTTCAGTACGGCTACTTCATTTAAGGCATAAGGATAGAATGTAGAGAGTTCGCCATTTTTCATTACAGCCAAAGCCTTACGCTTTTCAATTACATATTCACCTCTACATAGTGTTTCAAGTGATTCGTCAATTGCTTCGGGCGATACATCAGCCAAGAAACCCAATCTGCCTGTATTAATTCCTAAAATCGGAATGCCACTTGCGCCAACTAAGGCTGCTGTTCCTAAAAAAGTGCCGTCACCTCCAATCGAAATTGCAACGTGTGCACAACAATGTTGTGTACGCTCGACTATCTCAATATTCGTAAGGTCTATTTTAAGCTCTTTATGTATAAAGGCTGCGAAGTTGCGCTCTATGCAAATGTGTACATTAAGAGTTTTCAGTTTTTGTAGTATGCGTGATACGTATTGGTTCTTTTTTGTCTGAAATATATTGCCGTAAAGTGCAAATTTTAAGTGAGAATAGTCCATTGATGATAAAATAGTTTAAAAAATAGCCAGTAAGAATAAATTTTTTGTATTGCCAACTCAGCGAAACCTGCAAAAGTTGTACTTTTGTTCGTTTTTTGGGAGAAAAACTAAAAGGACTCCCTTTTTATATACGTTTTGACTAAGAAAAAACGTTGCTATAAAGCATCTCTTTTCTTTTGTCAAGCGCAAAAATACATTTTTCGTTTTAAATAACGATTAACAGTTATGACAAAGTTAAGTGTAAATATTAATAAGGTAGCAACATTGCGTAATGCGCGTGGTGGTAATAACCCCGATGTGCTTCGTGTTGCTTTGGATTGTGAACGGTTTGGTGCGCAAGGCATAACGGTTCATCCACGTCCGGATGAGCGTCATATACGTCATCAAGATGTATTTGATTTGCGGCCTAAGTTAACGACTGAATTTAATATTGAAGGTTATCCAAGTGATGACTTTTGCAATTTGGTATTACAAGTGCAACCAGCGCAGGTAACGCTTGTGCCCGATGCTCCCGACCAACTTACGTCCAATCATGGGTGGAACACGAAGATTTATGCTGACTTCTTACGTCCTATAATAGCACGTTTTAAGGAAAAGGGCATTAGAGTAAGCGTGTTTGTTGATGCCGATAAAGAAATGGTTCGTTATGCCAAAGAATTAGGCGCAGATCGCGTGGAACTTTACACTGAACCATACGCTGCCAATTACGCGCGCAATCGTGAGGAGGCAATAGCTCCGTTTATAGAGACTGCACGTTATTGTAAGGAAATCGGTTTGGGATTGAATGCTGGTCATGACTTGAGCCTTCAAAACTTGGCCTATTTCCATCAGTGCATTCCTTGGACGGATGAGGTGAGCATTGGACATGCACTCATTTGTGACGCCTTATATATGGGTCTAAAAGAAACAATTCAGCAATATTTAAATTGTCTGAAATAAATTCTTTGACAAAGTTCGAAAATAAATATCGCATGGAAAAGTCATCATTGGTGCGGAGATTCGTCTTTGTAGAGGATGTGGTAATAATGCGTAGCTATAAGGATAAACCTGTTGTGAAACAAACTTCTACACCGTGATGAAGCGTATAAACTAAACATATGATTTACCTATTTTTAGCCGATGGCTTTGAAGATATAGAAGCTATCGGAACTTTAGACATTTTAAGACGCTGTGGTTTGCAGGTGCAAACGTTAAGTGTGACAGGAAAGCGCGTTGTTACAAGTGCGCGTGGATTGGTGGTAAAGGCTGATAGCATGTTCAGAAAAAATCATCTTCTACATTGTGAGGCTATAATACTTCCTGGTGGACTTAAAGGCGCTGAAGCGATGGCAAAGAATAGCGTGTTAAAATCAGCAATCTGTCAACAAGCGCAGATTGGCACACTGATAGCTGCTATATGCGCTGCTCCAATGGTTTTAGGTTCTGCTGGGATTGTAAAAGGTAGACACTTGACAATTTATCCTGGAATGGAAGAACACGTAGAAGGTGCCATATGCCACAGAGAGGCTTACGTTATTGAACATGATAACTTTATTACTGCTGCTGGCCCTGCCGCTACACGACTCTTTGCATGTAGCATTGCTCGTCGATTAGCAGTCAACCCGAGTATCGTTGACCAAGTAGAAAGAGATATGCTTTTTGAGGGATACGATAAGTCACAAGAGCAAGTGCTAAAGTTTTAATCTATCTTAGTCGCAACCCCTGTGCATGATTAATCCGCTCCAAACTGACATAAAATACTTAAAAGGCGTTGGCCCTTTAAGAGCAAAAACGTTGGGTGAAGACTTATCCGTCTTCACCCTTCGTGACTTGTTGTACAACTTCCCTTATAAGTATATTGATAGGAGCGTAATACATAAAATCAAAGACTTGGCTGATGGTATGCCTTATGTGCAACTTAAGGGGCAAGTTATCGCTAAGAATATTGAGGGCTTAGGACGCCGTGAACGTTTGGTTGCTATCTTCGCTGATGGAACGGGTTACGTAGAGTTAGTCTGGTTTAATAGCGTAAAGAGTTTTGAGAAGAAACTGCTTTTTAATCACCCATACGTATTATTAGGTAAACCAACTACCTTTAATGGCAGAATTAATATAGCTCACCCAGAGTTGGAAGATGCTGATGAGGCTCAAAAGCAGCCGCTTACGATGCAGCCTCATTATCATACTTCTGAAAGAATGAAGCGTCAAGGCTTCAGCTCGCGCTCTATTGCAGAATTGGTAGAACGTGCTTTCGCCATGTTAAAAGGCCAAAAAGTACCCGAGTCTTTGCCCGACTATTTAATAAAGCATTATCAGCTCATGGGGCTTGACGAGGCATTACATATTATCCATTGTCCGCCAAGTTCGACGGCTATACCCGAAGCCAGCCGTAGACTTAAGTTTGAAGAACTCTTTTATCTACAACTTGACATTCTGCGTTATACACAAAATCGTAAGTTGCACTACGATGGTTTTGTTTTTACTCAGGTTGGCAAAATGTTTATGCGTTTCTATAACGAGTGTCTGCCTTTTGAACTCACTAATGCGCAAAAGCGTGTCATTCGCGAAATACGTCAAGACGTCCGAACGGGAAGCCAAATGAATCGTTTGTTGCAGGGAGACGTAGGTAGTGGCAAAACAATGGTAGCCTTGTTATGTAGCTTGTTGGCCATTGACAATCATTTTCAAGCTTGCATCATGGCTCCAACCGAAATATTGGCAGAGCAACATTATGAGTCAATATGTGAGTATTTGGGCGATATGCCCTTAAAGGTAGAACTATTAACGGGCAACGTTAAAGGCAAACGACGCAAAGAGGTGTTGCAAGGCGTAGCTGAGGGGAGTGTTCATTTGCTCGTAGGTACGCATGCCTTAATCGAGCCATCAGTCGTTTTTCATAATTTAGGATTAGTTGTAATTGACGAGCAACACCGATTTGGCGTAAAGCAGCGTGCTAAACTGTGGGAAAAGAATGTTCGACCGCCACATATTTTAGTAATGACGGCTACTCCTATTCCACGCACTTTAGCCATGACCGTTTATGGTGACTTAGATGTTAGTGTGATAGATGAATTGCCTCCTGGTCGCAAACCCATACAAACGGTACATTATCGTCAAATGGATCGCGAAAAATTGTATCAAGGCATGCGCTTTCAGCTAGAGTTAGGCAGACAAGTGTATGTTGTTTATCCATTGATAAAGGAAAACGAAAGTCTCGACCTTCGCGACCTTCAAACAGGCTATAATCAGTTAGTAGACATCTTTAAAGAGTATCGTGTAGGCATGGTACATGGCAAGATGAAACCAGCTGAAAAAGAAAAAGCTATGGCCGACTTTAAAGAGCAACGTACGCAAATACTCGTTTCGACTACGGTTATTGAAGTGGGCGTAAACGTACCCAATGCTTCGGTTATGGTGATTGAAAATGCAGAGCGCTTTGGCTTAGCACAGTTACATCAGCTGCGTGGCCGTGTAGGTCGTGGTGCCGAGCAGTCATATTGTGTATTAATGACGAAAGATCACCTTGCGGAGCATTCACTTCGTCGTATGCAAGTGATGGTTGAAAGCACAGATGGCTTTGTTATAGCTGAGGAAGATATGAAGTTGAGAGGGCCTGGCGATTTAGAAGGGACTGCGCAAAGTGGTATGCCGTTCGATCTTAAAATAGCCAACATCATTAAAGACCAAGACTTGCTTGAAGTGGCACGTGAAGCTGCCTCTAATGTACTCGAACACGATCCACAACGCAATCTACCTCAGAATGAAATCGTTTGGACACATCTCGCCCAGTTGAAAAAGACGATGATTAACTTCTCAGCTATTTCATAAACTCATTTTCTATTAGTTTATAGTTGAAACGAGAAAGAAGTATTAAATTACAAAGACGATGCAAAACGTTGTAAAACAACTTTTGAAAGCAGTAAAGCAATTTCTAAAATCATGGACCCTTCCCGTGGCCATTTGTTGGGGAGCATTTGCCTATTTCGTTTACACAAGTTGTAGCTTGTTTGATGCAACTAGGCCATTTGCTCCTAAAGTTGTGGCAGTGGTGCAGCCCATACTTATCTTTTCAATGCTTTTTCTCTCATTCTGTAAGATTGACGCACGCGCTTTGCGTCTGCGCAAGTCGCATCTTTGGCTTTTAGCCATACAGTGTGTCAGTTTTGCTGCGATGTGCTTACTATTACACTTTCTGCCCAATTTGAAGAGTCGCGTTTTAGTTGAGGCTGCTTTGTTGTGTATGATATGTCCTACGGCCACATCAGCATCAGTTGTAACACAAAAGTTAGGTGGAGATGGAGCAGATATTACCATGTACACGCTCCTAATCAATGTTGCAGTAGCTTTCATTGTGCCCAGTATGGTTCCCTTAATTGAGCCGCAAAGTAGCATATCTTTTATATCAGCTTTACTACGCATTCTTTCACGAGTGTTTCCCTTGCTAATTTTCCCCCTGATAGCGGCACAGTTTGTTCGTTATTTTCTACCTAAATTGCATCACTACTTGTTGTCCTTTCACGATTTAGCTTTTTATCTTTGGGCCGTAGCGCTCAGCATAGCCATATCTGTCACTTGTCGAAGCATCGTACATACCAATCATGCTTTAGTAGAATTAATAGGTATAGCTGCAGTATCGTTGCTCTGTTGTATCATTCAGTTTAGCTTAGGACGCATGATTGGCAAACACTTTCACCGTCCCATTAGTACATGTCAAGCTTTAGGACAAAAAAATACAGTTTTTGCTATATGGATGGGTTACACCTTTTTGAATCCCGTAACCTCTATTGCAGGTGGATTTTATAGCATTTGGCACAACCTTTATAACACCTATCAGTTGCGTAAAAGTATAAAGGGATAGTCAATCTTTGCAACAAAATAAAAATAATAAGAGCATTGACAATACTTACATTATCAATGCTCTTATTTTCTAATTGTATGTTTCTACCGCAAACTTTTCGGGATGTTTGCCTTGATAGTTATTATAATAATTCATGATTGTGCGCATGTCGGCTTCAACGTCTCCAGAAGGTACAAGCGTTTTCTTACAAACAATTCGTTTGTTTGGATAATCAATAGCGTAGAGTAATATGGGAAGGTTCGCCTTTAAAGCAATAAAGTAAAAGCCGCGCTTCCATTGTCGTGCCAACGAACGAGTTCCTTCAGGTGTCACAGCTAAAGAAAATCTTTCTGCCTTCTTTGCTTTTTCAGCCATTTGGTCTGTTAGGCTTGTATGACGGCTGCGTTCAACAGGTATACCACCGATGCGGCGGAATAAAGTACCCAAAGGCCAAAAGAACCACTCCTTCTTCATTAGGAAATTAGATGTTAAGCCTATTGAGCCATAGTATAGCTCTCCAATCACAAAATCCCAATTACTTGTGTGGGGAGCAACACAGATGATACATTTCTCAGGTGTAGACTCTGTTACTTCCACCTGCCATCCCATCCATTTATATAATATTGTTTTACAGAGTTTCTTAAACATTCTTACTAGCGTGTTGATTCTTGCGAAATTATATTCAAAAACAATGTATGCGAATAAATAAAGACAAACTACTCGTAATGAAAAGGGTAGCAAATATTCTTTTATTTATTCGCATACATAAGTTAGTAGAGAGATCAGAACGGCTTAAGCCTTAATAATACGCTCGTTCAAGTCATTTACCTTTTCGGTAAATTCTTTCTTCAACTGTGCGTAAAATGCACGTTCGCTGCCTTTCTCCGTGTGGCTAATGCGAGCAACAAAATCGCCATGAAGAGCAATAATCTCCTTCATAAGGCTATCAAGCGTTGCTTGGTCAGCCTGTTGACACATACTAAGAGCTACGCAGTCAGCGAAGAGGTCACCTGTAATCATCTTGATGCTCTTCTTGAGTTGTTTACGGTTTGCCATAATTGCAAATTTATAAGTGAATGAGATGGGACACACTTCTGAGATTTATCATGTAGCGTTCCCACCAAGTTTTTTATTTTGTAATAATCTCCATGCCCTTGAGTATTGCAAGCTCGTTTACGGGCAACAAGTTATGGTGGCGTTCGGGCAGTGTCTTGCGCAATGCCTTCATTACGCTTTCGGTTGAGACAATGGGGTGAACCTTTAAGAAACCACCCAATACGAACATATTAAAACACTTCATCATCGACATATCTGCAGCAGTTTCCATTGCAGCGATGTGCCATGAGGTGATGTCAGTGCGCGAAGGTTTATCAATAATGCCAAAACTGTCGTATATGAGAGTTCCTCCTGCCTTTACCTTAGGCTGAAACTTGTCGAGTGAAGGCTGATTGAGTAGAATAGCCGTGTCGTAACTACTCAATATGGGTGACGAAATAGGTTCGTCGCTTATTATAACCGTTACGTTAGCAGTTCCGCCGCGTTGTTCTGGCCCATAGGCAGGCATCCATGTAACTTCCTTGCCCTCCATTAATGCGGCATAGGCCAAAATCTTACCCATCGACAATACACCTTGTCCGCCGAAACCCGATATAATGATTTCTTGTTTCATGTGTACTTTACGCTTATTTATCTTTCAAATCGCCAATATGGTAAAAGTCGAACATGTGTTCTTCCATCCATTCATTGGCCTTTATGGGTGACAATTTCCAACCAGACGAGCAAGTTGAAACGATTTCGATTAAATTAGAACCCTTACCTTGCATAGAGTTCTCAAAAGCATGGCGAATAGCCTTCTTAGCTTTTCGAATGGCTGCAACACTATGTACGCTTTGTCGTGTCACGTAGGCCGTGCCTTCAAGCTTTGCCGCAAGGTCAGTGATATTGAGAGGGTAACCATGAAGTTTAGGGTCACGTCCGTAAGGACAAGTCACTGTTTTCATTCCCACAAGTGTCGTAGGAGCCATCTGACCTCCTGTCATACCATAAATAGCGTTGTTGATAAATATCATAGTAATATTCTCGCCACGATTGAGAGCATGAATGGTTTCAGCCGTACCAATACAAGCCAAGTCGCCGTCGCCTTGATAGGTGAAAACCAATCGGTCGGGCCACAAGCGCTTGCAAGCCGTAGCCAATGCGGGAGCGCGTCCGTGGGCAGCCTCTTGCCAGTCAATGTCGATATATCGGTAGGCAAACACGGCACAGCCAACAGGACTAATACCAATGGTTTCCTCTTCCATTCCCATTTCGGCTATTACCTCTGCCACCAATTTATGTACAACGCCATGCGAACAACCCGGACAATAGTGCATGTCGGTATCGTTCATGAGTTCTGGCTTTTTGTATACCAGGTTCTCGGGCTTAATTATATCTTCTCTTGTCATGAAAGTCTGACTAAAAAAGTTTATTTCTTAATTCCAGGCATACGGAGCATTACCTCTACCATTTTGATAATTACGGCAAAGAGCCCTACACTATACCACACCATAACGTGTTCTTTTGCCACAATAATGCCAATCATAGCCACCAATGCAACGATGATGAATAAGGCATTCAGAATGTTGCGTATAAACAGATTTCGAGTCATACGTTTCCTTTCTGGCTCCTTACGTTCGGGGTGCTTAAGGCGTTCTAGCCAATCGCTCGTGTTATTAGTCGAAGAGTTAATCATTATGTGGTTCGTATGTGTTACGAGTGTAGTGGAATTAGTTTGTTTAATCTTATTTTTGAAGCTTTTTAAGTGCCTCAATGATTTCGTCTGGGTCAGGAACGATACCACCTAATCGGCCGTAGTGTTCGACGGGTACTTTCCCTTCAACAGCCAATTTTACGTCAAATATCATTTGGCCCGCGTTGATTTCAACTACCAAGAAGCCTTTTACACGGTGGGCTATTTCGCGTAATTGTTGTTCAGGGAAGGGCCATAAGGTAATGGGGCGGAATAAACCTACTTTTAGCCCTTGCTTACGTGCCGTTTCCATGGCTTTTTGTGAGATGCGAGCGGCTGAACCAAAAGCAACGATTACATACTCAGCATCGTCAAGTTGTTGCATCTCATAACGCACTTCGTTTTCTTTTATCTGGCGATACTTCTCTTGTAGGTGAAGATTCTTTACCTCCATCTTAGCAGGCTCAAGTTCAAGAGAAGTGATTACTTGAGGTCCACGTTTCTTTAGTCCATGCCCATTTGCAGCCCAAGGACACTCCTCTGCGATTTCCTCCTCTGTACGACGAGGTTTGAAAGGAGGCAATACCACTTTCTCCATCATCTGACCGATTACACCATCAGATAGTATCATTGCAGGATTGCGATATTTAAACGCAAGCGTAAAGGCCAAGTCAACAAAGTCGGCCATTTCTTGTACCGAAGCAGGAGCCAAAACGATTACGTTATAGTCACCATTGCCACCACCACGTGTCGCTTGGTTATAATCACTCTGTGAAGGCTGAATAGTGCCCAAGCCAGGGCCACCGCGCTGTACGTTAACAATGAGTCCAGGAATTTCAGCGCCAGCCATATAACTAATGCCCTCTTGCATCAAGGCCACACCAGGCGACGATGATGAAGTCATAACACGTTTGCCTGTTCCTCCGCCTCCGTAAAGCATATTGATAGAGGCAACTTCGCTTTCAGCTTGTAATACGACCATACCCGTTGTTTCCCAAGGCTTAAGTTCGGCCAAAGTCTCAAGCACTTCGCTTTGAGGTGTAATAGGGTAGCCAAAGTAACCATCGCAGCCACATCGAATAGCAGCCCGAGCTATTGCTTCGTTTCCTTTAAGAAGCAGAACTTCATTATCTTCTTTCATAGAAGTTGATTTGTATCAACACCACACAATTACTCATTACTTATAAAGTCAACTCTTTGTAAAGCATGAAATGTGAGGCGTTTCTTTTAAAATTACTCTTTAGTTCGATAAACGCTAATGCATGCATCGGGGCATACAATAGCACATGAGGCACAACCAATACAAGTGTCAGTAACTTCTTCACAGAAAGCATAGCCCTTATGGTTTACCTCTTTAGTTGATAGTGCAAGTGTTTTTGTAGGACAAGCTACAACGCATAGTCCACACCCTTTGCATCGATTTCTATCGATAACAAGAGCTCCTTTTATTTTACTCATAATATGTATTTTATGTTCAGCAGTGTGCAACACTTCATGTTGCCAACTACTGATTAAACATATCTTTGTTATAAAATGCCATAATGTCGTTCAGCATCAGTCGGCATTGCCGAGCTGGGCCATTGGGGTCTAATTCTTCCGCTTTTAAGAAGTTGCTAATCGCATTGCCCCAATCTGACTTTTTCATAAAAAGCTTTCCTTGCAGGTAGTAAAGCATAGCAGAAGGCGTGCTCAATTTTTGCACTTCTTCATCAATCATTCTTTGCGCCTGCTCAAGTGCATTAGCTTCTAATTGGGCTTTAATGTCGTGAAAGCTATTCGTTTGGGTCATGATTATAGGCATTTTTGTAAAGCAAAGTTACTTATTTTTCGCTTAAATTCGTCTATTCTTCGTATTATTTTAGCGAAACTTAACTACGGCTATTGTTGATTTGCTATTTTAGAACAGATGATATATTCTGTTCGCGGTGGCAAATTCTTACCTCAATGCCAAACTTTTGATGCAAGTGTTCGGCCAAGTGTTGTGCTGAATAAACGCTGCGGTGGCGTCCTCCAGTACAGCCAAACGCGAACATTAAGTTCGTAAAGCCTCGTTCTATGTAGCGTGTTACGTGTGCGTCAGCCAATTTGTATACGGAGTCAAGAAAAGTAAGGATTTCACCGTCGTCCTCTAAAAACTTTATAACGGGAGCATCGAGTCCTGTTAAAGGCTTGTATTGCTCGTAGCGTCCAGGGTTATGCGTACTTCGGCAGTCAAACACATATCCGCCCCCATTGCCCGATTCGTCTTCGGGTATGCCTTTTTTATAACTAAAACTGAATACGCGTACTACGAGTGGCCTTTGTCCGTCGTATTTCGACTTCGACATAGCTCCCAGCGTCTGAGGTTTTTCGTTAAACTGAGGCAGTTCCACCAATCGGTGCAGCGTTTCGTTCAGATAAGGGTAGGGTAGCGCAGTCTGCTCAAACAATTGTCGACGTAAGTTTTGAATAGCTAAAGGAATGCTATCTAAGAAGTACTTCTTGCGTTCAAAGTAGCCGCGAAGTCCATAGGCCCCTAACACTTGTAGAATACGGAATAGAACAAACAAGTGAAGGCGAGTCTTAAATTGCGTTTCGTTAAAGTCTGGCAAGAGTTGTCTTACCTCTTCTATGTAGGCTTTGATAAGTCTCTCGCGCAGCGTCTGCGGATAGCGGGCTGAAGCTTGCCACAAAAATGAAGCCAAGTCATATTGCAATGGCCCCTTCATGCCTCCCTGAAAATCGATAAAGCAAGGTTCACCATTCAGCAACATCACATTGCGCGCTTGAAAGTCGCGATACAAAAAGAAATGCTCTTCCGCCTCGTCGCCTACCAAGTCTGAGGCGAAACGTTGCATATCGGCTTCCAACTTTATTTCGTCAAAAGGCAAGTCAGTCGTCTTTAAGAAGCTATACTTAAAGTAGTTCAAATCAAACATGGCCGCTTGATGATCGAAGCGAATAGGGGAAATACATTTATTGAAATCTAACTCCTTTGCTCCTTCTATTTGTACGTGAGCCAAGCTACGTATAGTCCTTTCAAGCAGCACTTGTTCTGTTGCTTCATAAGTGAAATTGTTAGCGCGTGCTTTCGCCAAGGCGTCATACAGAGCCTCGTGACCTAAGTCCTGCTGAATGTAGCATTGACCATCATTGCTTATGGCATATATTTTGGGCATAGGCAGCTGTTTGGCGGTAAAGTGTTGAGCTAAGTAGACAAAGCACCTATTCTCTTCAATCGAAGGACCAATCACACCGATAGCTGTTGTGCCGTCATTAGCATATATGCGCACATATTGTCGATTACTACCAGCCTTAGGCAATGTTTCAACTTTAAGAGGAGCTTCGCCCTTCCATTGTTTATATAGATTTAGTAGATTCTTCATTTTACCTTTTTGCAAAGAGTTAGAATACGGGTATTAATTAATCCTTTCTGTACCAAATGTGCATTACCTTATTGCGTATGGCAATAATGTTTACGATTGATACCAATACGAAAATGCTACCACCTGCTATAAGTGCAGGCCATAGACTGCCACTCTTGAGCGTTGGAAATATCAACCCAATAACATGCATGTAGTAGTTGCGTACCAAGAGTAGTAATACAAAAGCCAATACCAACGTTGCAGCATTCATGCCCAATGTGAGCAATTGGTAAGGGCGACTCACGCGATTAGGGCTATAGCCAATGAGCAATAGATTTTCTAACTTTTGTGTATTCTTCTGCACGAGTAGGTAGATACTCAGCATCAAAATATAGAACGATAGTATGCTCACCAATAAGCCCACCAACATAACCATACTTACCACCACCTTTAAGAAGTAAGTAGTTTTGCCTGCATCTAACTTATTGTCTTCAACGTCATAGCCTTTTTGCTGCATATATTGTGCTATGCGGTCGTCGGTCGGATTGTTTACTTCAAGAATAATGCGCGACGGGTCTTCTGTTTTGCCAGGTTCATACGTACTATTACTCCAGTCTATAAAACTTTGTGGCACAAGAATCGTATTAAGTCTACTTGAGAAGCCTAACACCTTGCCCTTAAACTGTGCGTGCTGCCCGTTGGCATTAATAAAGATGCGCATATCAATCATGCCCACAAGTCCGTCGCTCACTTTTGGCAAGTTACGACTCTGTGCAAAACCAAAGTTATAGAGGGCAATGTAAGTGCGAGGCAAGATAACAGGCACCTGCTCATCGCCAGGCTTATATTGCCAATCACTTGCAGCAGCATCAACAAAACTGTCAGGCACAGCTTCAAAGAACATTTCCGTGTTCAACGGTTCAGCCCCTTGCATGCTCATTGCAGCCGACACTTTGTACTGTGACGAAGTGAAGGCACCCACCTTCTTGCAGAAAGGTTGTTTGCGTACATCGTCAATGTCGAACGTGCTAAAGGCATTGCTTCGACCCGAGAGTGTGCCCACGGTGGTGATGTGTTTCGACACCACTAAAAAGTTGTTGTTGATAAAGCTGTCTTCTTCGGTGAATACGGGAATAATGTCCTTGTAGAACTGAATGCCCAACATTACCACCCACATGCCAAAAAGGTTGGCAAAGAAGAAACCTGCAAATTGCGACAAACTAATGTGTTGTCGCAATAGTTTCCATATCAAATTCATTTCTCTATGTCCTCCCTCTTCTTATAATCTGTACACTTTATCATAGTCCAACTCCATGTGTTTACCGATGCTTGTTACGATTACGCCAGCGCCTTGTCGTTTGGCTTCGGTCATCATAATGTCAGCCATTATGGCAGAGTTTGTATCGTCCAAGTGGCTTATCGGTTCATCGGCTAGTATAAAGTCAAAAGGCTGCACTAAAGCTCTCATCATGGCCACACGCTGTTGCTGTCCGAAACTCATGCGGCCCACTTTAGCGTTCAATTTGTCGGCAATGCCTAAGCGCTCAAACCATTCTTTGATTTCGCTAACCGATTTAAAGTCGGTCAAGTTGTTTTTTATCAGCACATTTTCGAGTGCGGTAAGTTCGGGGAAGAGGCGTAGCTCTTGAAACAAGTGGCTAATGCTCTTTTGGCGAATGTTTACCCATTCATTAACGCTAATTGACTTTGTGTCGGTAGTGTCAAACATCACCTTGCCCGTATAGTCGTGTCGATAGCCCAGTATGTAACTACAAAGTGTAGACTTTCCTGTGCCCGACATGGCCTCTACCAAGTAAAGTTTATCTTTATCAAATTTCACGTCCTGTTGCCACACCTCGCTCTTTAAGTCAGTACGTGTGGCAAACACGTGAGGCAAAACATTTGTAAGTGTAATGGTTTGCATATCAGTTGTTTTGTGTTTACTCAAATTTTAGAGAGGCTTTTCTGCCCGTTAAGGCTTTAAAGCTGATACGATGCGTATTGTTAGGCAACAGTTTATTAATAATAGCTGCTGCATTGCCCTCTTTCATGCATGGCTGCTGATTAAGCAAGTCAAGGTTTACATCAAAGCATACCAAGCAGCCCTCGATGTCGTTAGTCTTATTACATGCAAAAGGTTCCTTTGCCGTGTTAAGCATAGAGGGAGAGGCAAAGTACAATTCATTTCCATTCGCTATCAGACCAAAATGTAGTTGTTGCTTTTCGCTTTCCAAATAGAAATTGTTCTTATCACTTCGGCTTAACTTTACATTCTTTTGCTTTCTTGCGCTCTCCAACCAATAGTCAGCATCGGATAATAGGTTAGGAGTATGCGTTTCAGCTTTTATGCAAAAAGTGGGTGTCCAATCCTTTGCAAAGCTGCCGATTTCAATAGAAAATAGTCCATCCGTACTCCCCAATAAGCGGTCAGCATCAAATGTTTGGTTAAGCCCCATTAATAATCCTCGCAGCGTAGCATCCGTCTTAAGCAATTTCAGCAAAGCTGCCCCTTTCATGCAGGTAGCCAAAGAAAACAGGGTAGAAGAATTTAAGTTCTCCTTGTCTATTTTGATACACCCTTTATCCTTTTCATACCTGTCAATAGCAGCAACAATGTCCTCATTCTCGCTAGTGATGCTACAATCCAGTTGGTCTATGCTTAGTGCTCTATTCTTTAGCTTCATATCAGCTGCAGCAAACACCTGTACAGCTGTTGGGTCACAATCAGCCGGAATATTAAATCTAAAGAGTAGATTATATGGTGCAGGAATGGCAGCCAACTGCGCATAGATTTTTAAAGCCTTTCCTTGTTGCATTAATTGAGTGTAGGCAGGCGTATCAACAAATTTATCGCTCGTGTTAATCATTGATGTGATGGTTTGGCGCAACACGTCGCGCTCCTGTGCCACACCAGGGCCAATGCAAATAAAGCTGCGGTTGTCCCACGAAGCCAACCAACCGTCGGAAAGCCATGTCCACTTACGTCCGTCGTATTCGTCAACGCTCACACGCTTGCCTTCAAAGTGTGATAGTATGTCTGCAATTTTGTCAGCATCTTTCACCTTTGCCACCACGCCAAGGTATTCATTCGGTGTAACAATTCCATAGATAGGCGCTTCAAGGTCAAAACCCTCTGTGCCTTGCATTTCAATTTCATTTTTATCTTTATCAGACAGCGTGCTGACCAGCGTCTTACTATCTATGCAGCAAACGGCCTTAGCTTCAGCAGGAATTAGCTCGTCATAGCTTTTAGGCCAAAAGGTCCAAGCACAGATAGCTGCAATGATAACTAAAGCAAAAACTGCCGTAAGTTGATAAAAAGTTGATTTTTTTATCGGTTTCATCGTATTTTTTCCTTATCCTCTTATGCTTTATTGCGTTTTGCTAAGTACATTAGGTGCACTGCAACGAGGGCTGCCGTTTCGGTTCGCAATCGGCTTTCTCCCAAGCTAATGGGCTGAAATCCTGCGTTAAGCGCACTTTCTACTTCCTCAATGCTGAAGTCGCCTTCTGGGCCAATTAACACCAGCGCGCTACCGTCGGCCGTTAAAAGGTCACCTAAGAAGTTCCGTCCCGACAGGTGTATGCCCTCGCTTGCATTTTCGGTCTCCTCGGGTGAATAGCAGTGTGCAATAAACTTCTGTCCCTCAAAGGGTTGTGCAATAAATTCCTTAAATGTCGTCATGGGTGTTACCTCAGGTTTAAAAGCCTTATGGCTCTGCTTCATGGCCGACACGACAATCTTTTCTAAGCGCTCCGTCTTCACCACCTTACGCTCAGAGTTAGCACAATTAAGAAGCGTGATATGGTCAACACCTATTTCCGTAGCTTTCTCTGCAAACCATTCCATTCTATCCATGTTCTTGGTCGGTGCCACAGCTAATTGAATGTTCCCTTTCCATAGCTTGTGGTCGTCCCACACGTTGTCAATTGCAAACTGGCAATGCTTGTTTGAGGCCAAAGTAATGTGAGCATCATAAAAGTGCCCTATTCCATCGGTCAAAGTTAGTGCATCCCCCTCTTTCATTCGCAACACTCTCACTGCGTGACCAGCCTCTTCTTGCGGCAATTCGGTCACGCCCTCGGCCACTTGTGGAGCGTAAAATATATGAGTTTCTTTCATTTTATTCTTTTTGTGTTGACATGTTAACGTAAAGCATAGAAACCAATTTTTCTTTTAGTTCTCAGCTCCTTTGCGTTTGTTTAGTTCATCGCGCAGAATGGTAGCCAGTTCAAAGTTGTCCTCTTTAACGGCAGCTTGCAAAGCGGCGCTTATGAGTTTGTCGCTCATGGCAGTAATCGGCAAAGCCATATTTTGACTTCCGTCATTGTGGTTCATGCGCGTCTGACGTTCAAACACGCTGCGCTGCACCCATATCGACGACAGTGTTTCAAGAGCAGTAACAATAGCTTCGGCTACGGGTGTAGTAATCGAAACGATTTCGTTTACCAATTCAAAGTCAATGAGCGCTTGCGTCTTTCCGTTAGCAGGTTGCATTAATCTCACCCCAATGGGAGTCATGCCCACGCGTGAGGCTAATTTTATCATTAAGTGCGAACAAGTATAGTCCTTGTGTCGCATAGCCTGCATTATCATATTGAACCCCTCTTCGTCTATCAATACGGGGAATATGTGTTCACCCTCCCTCTCACGAAGTATGAGTATGTAGGCATCTTTCAGTTCGCGTCCGCGCGTAAGTCCTTCAACCTTTAGTTCAACATAATTATCGTACATAGTATAATAATCAGCATTTTATCGTTTTAGTTAATGCCTAATTTATGATCGGCTTTTAAGTAAATAATGTTCAAAGTTACACCAATCTATACGTGCGGCAAAGGGTTTTATCGTTTTTCTTTATGTCAACCTTAAGAAATAAGGTCCTGAAATGCGTGCTTTAACAACATTTCAAGACCTTTTTACGTACCAGATGTGCGTCTCCTTAAACAGAAACAACAATACCTGTTGAGAATGATGTGAATGTCAGATCGAAGTCTGTATTCAGCACATTTCAAGGACTATATTTCGCATACATTTAAGGCTAAAAGCAAATATATCACACGTTTTTTATCTAATTAATGTAGGCGTAAATGTACATTACTTATATTAATAGGGCCGCTTTTGTCAAACTTATTTTAAAAAAAACGAAGCAAACGGTTCTAATTTCCACATTCTAATTTGTACATTTGCACTATGAAACATTTCATCTCGCTTTTGATAATAACACTTGTCACTTTGAGCAGTTGCTTGGGCAAGGTTGAACAAGTGACCACGGGAAAAGATATTGTGCGGTTGGGGCAGCAATTGCCCCTGTTTACCATAACACTTAATGATAACACCACGTTGAACACGGCTCAACTGCAAGGTCGTCCGTCAGTTATCGTCTTTTTCAACACCTTATGTGGCGACTGCCGTCGTGAGTTGCCCATTGTGCAGCGCGTTTACGATGAATACGGACAAAAAGTGCAATTCGTATGCATCAGTCGTGCGCAAGCGAATGATGAGGTCTTCACCTATTGGAAGGAGAATGAGCTCACAATGCCCTACAGCGCACAACCTGACAGAAGTGTTTACGAACTATTTGCCACTGGCACAATACCACGCATCTATGTGTCCGACGCCTCAGGTACTGTATGTCGTTACTTCGTAGAACGAATGAGTCGGTCCGACCTTACCCAAGTGTTGGATAGTTTAATGAATGAACGAATAAACACAAGTTACTAATAATACAAAACGCATAACGTAATGAACAATTCAAGTTTGAAAGGCCGTCTTATTGTGATGAACTTTCTTGAGTTTGCCGTATGGGGAGCTTATCTCACCTCAATGGGCAACTATTTAGGACGTGCCGGCATGGGTGCTTATATCTCGTGGTTCTATGCCATACAAGGCATCGTATCCATCTTTATGCCAACACTAATGGGCATCGTAGCCGACCGCTATGTGCAGCCACAACGTTTGTTGGGTATATGCCACTTCTTAGCGGGCTCATTTATGATAGCCCTCTGCGTTATGGGCATGCAAAGTGCACAGCCCAATGCCGAGTTATTCATTACGCTTTACACGCTGAGTGTAGCCTTCTATATGCCTACGTTGGCACTGTCCAACACTACAGCCTTTACCTTGCTCAAAACGCATGGAATGGACACCGTTAAAGACTTTCCCCCTATTCGTGTGTTTGGTACGGTAGGTTTCATCGCTACCATGTGGTTCGTCAATTGTGCCACAACTACCAGTGGATTTGGTCTAACGTTGCTTGACGATGCACAGAAGTTCCAATACACCCACATGCAGTTCCTCGTATCGGGCGTATTAGGCATTCTTCTTTTTGTATATTGTTTCACCCTGCCGCAATGCAAGTTAGAGGCTGGCAAGTCACAGAGTCTTTACGAAGCCTTTGGCCTTGACGCTTTCAAGTTGTTTAAGACGAAGCGTATGGCCCTATTCTTTATCTTCTCATGCTTACTGGGCATGTCGTTACAGGTAACCAATGGCTACGCCACACCCTTCATCACCAGCTTTAAGGCCAACATGCCCGATTCATTTGCGGCCAATAACGCCACGCTATTAGTTTCTATTAGTCAGGTAGCCGAAGCCATTTGCATCTTGTTCATTCCCTTCTTTCTTCGTCGTTATGGCATCAAGATTGTAATGCTCATTGCCATGTTAGCTTGGGTGTTACGTTTTGGCTTCTTTGGTTTAGGCAATCCCGCCATGCCAGGCGTTATGCTCTTCATCCTCTCATGCATTGTTTATGGCGTAGCATTCGACTTCTTCAACGTTTCGGGTGGACTCTTTGTCGACCAAGAGTGCGACCCCAAAGTCAAAGCTTCAGCGCAAGGACTCTTTATGCTGATGACCAACGGACTTGGCGCTACGATTGGCACACTCTTGGCAGGTGAGGTAATCAACCACTATTGTCAATGGACGGCCGAAGGCTACCTCGTAGGTGATTGGCAAATCTGTTGGTTCATCTTTGCAGGTTATGCCCTTGTAGTGCTCTTACTCTTTGCCTTTGTATTTAGTGAAAGCAAAGAACATCGAGCACAATACAGAAAATAATAGAAACAACTCATAAAGAGAGTGTCAGATTTAGATAAACTGCAATTTGACATATAGACCTATAATTCGTTTTGAAAATCCCGCAATTTGAGCTTACGCCAGTTTATTAGGGTTGTGAAAGTTGGGGTAGGTTATTGCGTTGGCATATAAAAAGGAGAGCCTAATCTTGTTCAGATTAGGCTCTCTTTTTAGGCTCACTCTCTTTATGTGGGTGTGAGTTATTCTTAATTCTCTTTCATTTGACGAACGATACCATGTTTGGCACACTTGACAAAGTTAAGAATGTCGTGTATTTCGTCACTCATAGGAATTTGTTCGGGTATTTTGAGTACAGCATCTTCAAGGCTAAAGTTGCCAGTATAGATGATGCGGTAAGTGTTGGCAATGTGGCGTATGATACGTTCGGTTGTGCCGATGTGTTTCAATACAACAGCGTTCACGCCGTGGTAAGAAGCAGGATTGCCACCCAAAATAACGTAAGGAGGAACGTCCTTCTGTACGCGGCAACCGCTCTGAATAAGTGAGAAGCGACCTACGCGAACGTGTTGCTGAACTACTACACCCGTGCTCTGAATAGAACAATCATGTATCTCGCATTCACCAGCAATGCAAACACCAATGCCAATTACGCATTTGTTGAACACGTGTACGTCGTGGCAAATATGCACACGGTCCATTATAAAGTTGCCATCGCCAATGGTTGTAGCCTTGTCTTCATAGGTGCTACCGGCAATCACCACGTTTTCGCGAATGTGATTGTTGTTGCCAATCACAACCTTTGAAGGGGTGCCTTCAACGTAGTGAAAGTCTTGAGGAGTGGCACCGATAACAGCGTTTTGGTAAACGATGTTGCCAGCGCCCATTGTTGTGCCTTCCAAAATGCTGGCATGTGCTTTAATTACGCAGTTGTCGCCAATGACAACGCCTTTTTCAATATAGGCAAAGGGGCCTACTTCGACGTTCTGACCCAATTGGGCATTAGGGTCGACGTATGCTAAGGGACTAATCATGGAATTATAAATTTAAAAAGTTGAGTTTATGGGTCACGAAGTTATAAAATAATTTTAATAATATAGCTTCAACAGCGAACGTTTCTCGCTGACGTGAATGCTTTTTATAACTTATATGACCTATAAACTCAACTTTGGTTAGTTATTATTGTTCGTTTCCACTTCGCGCCCGCCACCAAGTGCTTGATAAAGGTTGATGGCAGCTTGCACCTTGTCAAACTTATCAGAGATAAGTGTTAACTGAGCTTGAATAAGGCTCTGTTGTGCCGTCAAAGTTTCAAGATAAGTAGTAGAAGCACTGTGTTGGAAAAGCATCTTTGTGTTTTCAAGTGCAGTGGTGAGTTCGGCTACTTGGTGCTTGCAAGCCTCTTCTTGCTGAGCAGCAGCTTGATACTGTGCCAAGGCGTTGCTCACTTCTTGTCCAGCACTGATAAGGGTAGACTTGAAGTCGTTTTGTGCTGCCTCGTATTGTAGTTGTGAAATCTTCAAATTAGCTTTCAGCTTACCGTTAGCAAAAAGCGGCTGCGTAATTGAGCCCAACAAAGTGGCAAGAATCTTACCAGGGTTAACAATCATACCCGCATTGTTTGTCCAACTGCCCTGTGCAGTGATGTTGAGCGAAGGATAAAATGCAGCTTTGGCAATGTTTACACCATAGAAAGCAGAAGCAATCTTCATCTCAGCAGCGTGAACGTCGGGACGATTAGCCAAGAGCTGAACAGGCATGCCAACTGAGTAAGAAGTGGGGAAGTTGTCAGCATTGAAGGTGCCACGGCTAATGCTATGAGGTGCTTCGCACATCAGTGTGCAAAGGGCATTCTCTGTCTGCGTGATGCTATTCTTTAATGTAGGAACAGTGCTTTGCAGATTGTAATAGTTGGCCTTAGCTTGTGAAACGGCAGCTTGATTGGTCATGCCACCTTCTTTCATGGCCTCCATAGCACGTACGTTTTCAGCCCAAATGTCAATGGTAGCCTGCGTAGTCTTGAGCTGCTCATCGAGCATCTGCAAGGTGTAGTAGAGATTAGCTACGTTGGCAATGATAGCCGTGCGCGTAGCTTGTTTCGCAGCCTTGGTCATCTCGAGGTTCATCTCGTACTGCTTCTTCGTATTACGAATGGTACCCATTGAACCAAATTGCCAACTTGCAGCAATGGGGAAAGCGTAAGTCTTGCTGGCCTTGTTGAAGTCCCAACTTGACATTGTTCCTTGGGGTTGGAAGGCAATACTGGGGTAGTAGGCCAAACGTTGCATTTTCAAGCCTGCTTGAATTTGCTGAATACTCAAGTCTGCGTTGAGTAAGTTGGTGTTGTTAGCAAGTGCTTTGTTGATAAGTGCTTGCAATTGTGGGTCGGTGAAGACCTCCTGCCAAGGCGTGTTGCCATAGCTTGCGGTATCAGCATTCACCACGTTTTCAGTAGTGTTGCGATACAAGCTATCCATGCCCTGCGTGAGGCTTTGGGGGCGCTCATAGTTTTTGTAGATGCCTGAGCAACCAACCATCATCACTGAGCAACCTATGATAGGGAGAATGTGTTTCATATTTTTGTTTGTTTTCGAAGTAGTAAGTAAAAAGTAATATGTAACAAGTAATAAGTAATATGCCTGACCTGTCAAGCAAGAATGTATTACTTATTACTTTGTTACCTGTTACTTTTTACATGCTTACTTAGTGTATTGTTCGATATCAGAGCTTGCTTCGCTATTGTCCATGTCTTCCCAAGTGAGAGGCTTAATCTTCTCTTGTAGGTATTCGAAGATAACGAACAATGAAGGAACGATGAAAATCTGGAATATCATACCAATAAGCATACCACCGATAGCGGTAGTACCGAGTGAGCGGTTGGCGTTAGCACCTACACCGAATGAGAACATCAAAGGCAACAGACCGATAATCATGGCCAATGACGTCATCAAGATAGGACGCAAACGTGCACCTGCACCGAGTACAGCTGCCCAAGAGATGCTCATACCCATCTTACGACGATCAAGGGCGAACTCAACGATAAGGATAGCATTCTTTGCCAACAGACCCATCAACATGATCAATGCAATCTGTACGTAGATGTTGTTGGCGGCTTCACCAAAGATAGGCAATACATTATTAATAGCGCCTACACCCTGAATGAAGAGGAATGAACCGGCCAAACCGAAGGGCACTGAAAGCAATACAGCGAATGGAAGCATGTAGCTCTCATACTGTGCTGCCAACAAAAGGTAGATGAAAACGAAGCAGAGTACGAACACGATAGCAGTGGTGCTACCTGAGTTCTGTTGCTCCTCACGTGTCTGACCTGAGAACTCGAAAGAGTAACCCGTAGGCAAGCTTTGCTCTGCCACTTCCTCAATAGCCTTAATAGCTTGACCTGAGGTGTAGCCTGAAGCAGGGTTACCATTAACGGCCATAGATGTGTACATGTTGAAACGGTTGATATTGTCAGGACCATAAGAGGGAGTGATGGTCATGAACTCGGTGATAGGAGCCATTTCAGAACCATTGCGCACCTTAATCTTGTAAAGACTCTCGAGGTTAGCGCGGTCGGCTTGCTCACCTTGTACCATTACACGATAAATCTTACCGAAACGGTTGAAGTTTGATGCATAAAGACCACCATAATAGCCTTGGAGTGTGGTGAGAATGTCTCTTGGAGAGAGGCCTGCACGTTTACACTTAGCTGCATCAATGTCGATTGTGTATTCAGGGAAGTTGGTGTTGAACGTAGTCTGAGCTGATTCAATTTCTGGACGCTTCTGTAAGTCGGCCAAGAAAGTTTGTGCAACTTGATAGAACTTGCTCAAGTCACCACCCGTACGGTCTTGGAGGTTGAGGGTGAAACCATTGGTCACACCGTAACCCGTAATCATAGGCGGTTGGAAGAAGAGTACCTGTGCATCTTTGAATACGTCGCGTGAACGTAGATAGAGGTTGGCAAAGATAATGGTAGAACTTTCTTTCATTGAGCGTTCGCTCCAGTCTTTCAACTTGATGATGAACGAACCATAAGAAGGACCTTGACCACCGATGAATGAGTAACCAGATACGATAGTACTGATTTCAACAGCGGGACAAGAGCGAATAAGGCTATCTACCTTGTTGAGGTAAGCTTCGGTGCGATCTTGTGAGGTGCCAGGAGGCATTGTTACAACACCCATGATTGTACCCGTGTCTTCAGAGGGAACCATGGCAGTAGGAGTGATGTTCATCATCCATACCAATACGGCAATACTTGCAGCAACAAAGCTAAGTGAGAGCCAAGGACGCTGAATGAACTTGAGTACGTTCTTTTTATAAGACTTCAAAATCTTGTCAAACGAAGCCTCAAAAGAGTTCTGGAACTTCTTCGTTGTCAAACCGATGAAGGCCAAGATAGCAATAATAGAGAAGATGACTGTCAATACGGGGTGCTCGTCGAAATTGAACATTCCGAAAATCAAGCCGAGAATAGCTACGATTACCAATATGAGCGTAATGCTGGGGTGGAGTATGCGACCGATGCTCTCAGCGTAGCGTTGGTACATGGTCTGTCCAGCTGCCTTATAAGCTTTGCCCATACGCTCGCCAAGTGATTCTTCAGCTTCACCATGTGCCTTGTGTGGCTTCAACAATATAGCACAAAGAGCTGGTGAAAGTGTAAGTGCGTTCAATGCAGAGAAACCGATGGCGATGGCCATGGTCAAACCAAACTGGCGATAGAACACACCTGACGTTCCTGACATGAAGCTTACAGGAATAAATACGGCCATCATCACCAAGGTGATTGATACGATAGCTGAACCCAACTCGCGCATGGCATCAATTGAGGCCTTGCGGGCAGAGGTGTAACCCTGGTCCAACTTAGCGTGCACACCTTCGACCACCACAATGGCATCGTCGACCACAATTGCAATGGCCAGCACCATAGCCGAAAGCGTAAGCAAGTTGATAGAGAAACCGATAGCGTAAAGTGCGAAGAATGTACCAATCAATGCTACGGGGATAGCGACTGAAGGGATAATCGTGCTTCGCATATCTTGCAAGAAGATGTATACTACGATAAACACAAGGATAAAGGCCTCAATCAAGGTCTTGATTACTTCGTGGATAGAAGCGAAGAGGAAGTCGTTGACATTTTGAGCAACCTTAATCTGCATGCCTTGTGGCAATGACTTTTGTGCGTCGTTAAGCAAGGTCTCGCAGTCCTGAATAATCTCGGTAGCGTTTGAACCTGCCATCTGTGACACCATACAAGTTACGGCGTTGTGACCATTTACTTTACCAGAGAAAGCGTAAGTCATACGGCCGAGTTCTACGCGAGCTACGTCTTTCAAGCGAATAATGGTACCATCGGGGTTAGCCTTGATGACCATGTTCTCAAATTCGGGAGCCTCGCTCAAACGACCTTTGTAACGGAGCGTATATTGGAAGGTTTGATTTTCGCGCTCACCGATATTACCAGGGGCAGCTTCGATGTTTTGCTCAGCTAACACACCACTGATGTCGGAGGGCATGAGGTGATATTCAGCCATCTTCTCGGGGTTGAGCCAAATACGCATAGAGTAGTCGGCACCCATCACGTTGGCGTCACCCACACCCTTTACACGCTGAATTTGTGGAATGATGTTAATCTTAGCGTAGTTTTCGATGAAGGAAGCATCGTAACGATCTTCCATATCGGCTACAGAGAAGATCAACAACATAGAGTTTTGACGCTTCTGTGTAATCACACCTACTTGGGTAACTTCAGAGGGCAAAAGACCTTGTGCCTTTGCTACACGGTTTTGTACGTTGACGGCAGCCATATCAGGGTCAGTACCCATCTTAAAGGTAATCTGAATGGTGGCCGAACCAGTATTGGTTGCAGTAGATGTCATGTAGTCCATGTTTTCTACACCATTGATTTGCTCTTCAAGCGGAGCAATCACGGAGTTCAACACGGTCTGTGCATTAGCACCCGTATAGGTGGTGCTCACCTGCACAGTAGGTGGTGCGATGTCAGGGTATTGGACGATAGGCAATGAGGTAAGGCCTAACACACCCAATATGACAATCACAATAGATATAACGGTCGAAAGAACCGGTCTATTTATAAATCTATCTAAAGTCATTTTCTTAAATATTTAATAGGAGAAGTAATAAGTAATGAGTAACAAGTAATACAAACTTACGGAAGCTTGTTTGTGTTTTATATGATGTTTTATTTCAATGTTGCCCACATACTTTTTTAATCTTCTTTCTTCTTGTTTATAATAGATGTTAATAGCTTTGTTAATTCGCGACAATCGAGTTCTAAAGATTGAAACATTTTTTCATTAATGGTTCCTGATTCATAAAGAAGTTCTAGCCAATAATGAGTCTCGTTGCATTCTTTAATTGCGACTCTAAGTTTATGTACGAAATCGGAATTGCTTTCTGCGTATTGTGCTTCCGCTATGTTTGCTCCAATAGATGTGCCAGAGCGGAATATTTGTTTCGCTATTTCATATTCACCTTTTTCTCGCTTAAGGTATTTGCAAAGTCTAAAAATGCGTAGTGCAAAATGCTTTGCTTTAAAATACTTTATGTCTGCTTCAATTTTCATGTTTAAAACAAATTAGAAGTAAACCGCGAGCAAGAAAAAATGTATTACTTATTACTTATTGCTTATTACTTTGCAAACTGTTAGTGCTGTCCCGGCATTTTGCCGTCCTTCATTGCCTTTTGTTCCTTAGCTTGATTAGCTTTGAGCTGGGCGGGAGTAATAGGGTTGATCTTCTGACCATTCTTCAACTGGTTAACACCGTCAACAACGATGCGCTCGCCAGAACGAAGACCTGAAGCTACGACGTAAGTCTGACCATCATTTTGCGGAAGAACGGTGATTTCGCGAGTGGCAACAGACTTGTCGGCATTAACAACGTAAACGAACTTCTTGTCTTGTACGTCGAATGTTGCGCTCTGGGGCACCATGATAGCGTCGCTTGCGTGAGTGGGAACAAGGATAGAACCCGTACCACCTGAGCGGAGAATGTGCTGAGCATTGTCGAAAGTAGCACGCATCTGAACAGAACCAGTGCTTGAGTCAATCACGCCACTTACGGTGCTGATTGTACCGCTTTGACTATAAGTAGTACCGTCAGAAAGTACGAGACTAACGGCGGGCATCTTCTTGATAGCTGCGTTTACGCCACCAGCCTCACGAGTCAAAGCGAGGAGTTGCTTTTCAGTCATTGAGAAGTATACGTACATCTTTGAGATGTTTGACACTGTGGTCAATGCCTCTGCAGACTGTCCGCTAACCAAGCTACCAACACGGTAAGGGATAGAACCTACAACACCATCGGCGGGGCTGGTCACTGTACACCAGCGCAAGTTGTCTTGTGCGCTTTGGAGTTGAGCCTCGGCTGATGCCAATTGAGCTTCGTAAGAGGCAAGCGTGTTTTCAGCCATCTTCAAGTCATAGCTTGAAATGATGTTTTGCTTGAAGAGCATACGCTTATTGTCAACTGTCAACTTCTGTGTTGCAATGTTGGCGCGGCAAACACGAATTTGAGCTTGCGCAGCCTTAACATTAGCACGATATTGTTCTGAGTCAATTAAGAAAAGGGGTTGTCCCTTGCGAACAGTGGCACCTTCATCAACAAGGAGCTTAACCAAGTAGCCTGAAACTTTAGGACGTATCTCAATGTCCTGCATACCCTTGATAGTTGCAGGATAAGACGTCTTCAAGTCAGCCGTAGTGGTTTGTACTGTTTCAACTGCGAAGTCATTGCTGGCTTCGCCCATTTGGTTTGACTTGCTGCCACAGCTGGTTAGCACGACTGCGGTTAGCACCCATAAAGCGATTTTCTTCATGTGTAGTATAATAAATGTGTTATATTGTTTATCGATCTCTTATGATTTGTGTACTGATAACGCTTTGGAGTACACGTATCCCAATATATATCGGTGCAAAGTTACGGCAAAAAAAACTAATCGCGGTGTGTTAGTTTTCCTATAAAGTGGTCGTATTAGTATTTTTTAGTGTTGAGTGTGACGTTTGTCGTATTATTTGCCTATTTGACTTTGCAATCACGTGCATTTGTTTAGTTCTCACTGACTTATAAGATTGTTGTGCAAAAGTCAAGGGTTAGCCTTGGAAGGTATGTAACTAAACACGTGGGTAAATAACAAAAGCACGATTTCAAGTGTGATTGCATCTTGAAATCGTGCTTTAATTGTGGTGTATGGTTTTTGGGGTTGTTAGTAGGCCAAGCGAACGTTGTCAACCCACAGTGTGTTTCCAACTGTACCTACGTAGGCACCACCATGACTTGAGTCAAATTGTAGGACCATGTGTGTAGGTGTTTCGTTGGCTGCAGCCCAACCGACTTCTTTTACAGCTACCATTTTGCCCTTTGAGTTGCGAGCATATTTTGTAACAGAACCAGAAGTAAGGGCCCATGCTGAAGAGTAGAAACTCTTGCCGCGAATGTCGCCATACTGAATGGTGAAAGATTGATTGTTCTTCCAATCGGTAGAACTATTGAAACGGTGAACCATTGTGCCTACGCGCTTGGCGTAGATATTGCCGTTCTTATCTTCCCAACGCTTCTGGAGGTAGAGAATGCAGTCAGCCATGTCTTGACCTGCTACGGTTGAACCTTTGGCAATGCCGTTTTGACGAATACGATTACCTTTTACGATGTGCGTTTTGTAGTCAAACACAATGGCTTTAGGGCGTGCTTTGAAAGGAATACCTGCATTTAACTTTGCCATTGGATTCTTGGTGTCGGTAATGGGTTGTATCGTGTTGCCTAAGAAGATAGAACCTGCGGCTAACACCTTGATATTGATAATTCCCAATACTTTAGCCTCGACAATGTGAGTGTAAAGTTTAACGCAATGTCCGTGTCCTGGGTGGTTGTCGCGGTAAACGCTAACGTTTGTCTTCGTCACACCGCTCACCTTTGCCCATACGTTAGATGAGCCCCATGGCGAGCCGAGGTGCATGAGCGTAACCGTGTTACCGCCGATAATGCCACTTTCTTTGATAGTTTGTGAAGTCCAATTCTCAAAGTTTCCTTTTGGTATAAACTTCAAGTTTCCTGTTGTTTCATTAGCTTGAGTTGCTTCAAGATATTCGGGCGAGTAGGGGATCGCCTTCATTGAAGTAGCACCTGCAATAAAGAAGAGTGCACTTAATGCGAATGATTTGAAATTCATAGTTTAAATGAATGCTTATTTAGTTTTTTAGTTTAATCGTTTATAAGCTAAAAGGCTTCGTTGATATTGAATATCAATCCGCCTCCATTGCGCGTAAATCCGTAGTCAATGCGAATATTGATACGCTTCTTAAATTCCCATCTATAGCCCACGCCCGCATTGGGTAAGTTGCGTCGCCATGCGATGTGGTCAAAGTCGGCAAATGCATTGGCCAAGGCCACCCATGCTACAACGCCGCTACGCCCCTTGATGTGTTGACGTAGCTCAATCTGTCCTTCAATTAAGTTTTTATCGTTGTATCTGCCTGCATAGTAGCCACGCATGCGATCGTTTGTGCCCACTTCGGCCATAAATGCCCATGGCGTGTGGCCATAGTTGAACATGCCATGTAGTTCGCCTGCAAGAATGGCTCCTTTCCATAGTTTTCCGTAAGTAGCAAATGTTGCTTCTGTGCTTGAGAAATTATAGTCACCATTACCAAAACAACGTGGCGTAAACGTTTGGTCGATTTGCAGGAAGACACCTCGCGAGGCATTGAGCATGAAGTCGCGTGAGTCGTAGGTGAATGAAACACCAGCGGTATATGCTCTTGCCGTTTTGCTTTGCCCTTGCCACAGGTAAGCATAATCGTCTTTGATATTGCGTGCCTGCACTACGCGATAGTTTACGAATGGGCCAATAAAGGTTCTGGGGGCTAATTTAATCATAAAACGCGCCATTGCGTTGATGCGATTGCGGCGGTAGTCTGTCTTATTGTCGTCATTGTCGGCATTGACATAGCCCATGCCCCAATATTGGTTACTAAAAGTTGAGAGATTTACTTTATAGTCTAATTGGAACTTTTCGTGTGGAAAGAGGTGATTACCGCGTAGTCCAACCATAAAGAACCCCTTTGTAGTCATATTGCTATAGATTGAAGCATTTGAACGTTGAAGGGTGGGATCGGAGCGGTCAGTAGAGTAGGTGGCAGTTCCTAAGAAACCAAGTCCTAAACCTGTAGTCGATGAATAGTTAGGGCCTGGCACAAAGCCAAAGTCAATTTTCTTATTTGGTTTTTGTTTATTCGACTCGCGAAAGTAATTCAGTACTTTTTTCCACAATCCCTTCGGGCGTTGGTAGGTGGTGCTATCCATGACAATGCTATCACTATTAGCGACGATGTTGTCGCTATCAGTAATAGGGGCTGGCATTTTGGGGTCAACCCTTTCATTCGTAGCAAATAGATTTGTGCTAAAAAGAAGTGAGTATAGTACGCTAAGGCCTATCGCCTTATGTACTGTATAGATTGCTTTCTTCATACAAGGCGCAAAATTACGGGTTTCTGTAAAAACAGACTAATTTTTTCGGTATTTATTAAATGAGTACCGATAAATATGCGGCTTTGTGTCCATTAGTGGTGTAGGCTTGAAACCCGCGAAAGATTATGCTTCGGCGCGAGCGAAAAATATTCGCTAACGTTTGAATACAAGAACGTTTTATGTGGTTTTATAATCGTGCTGAAGCGTGATTCTTCGCGGGCTGCAAGCCAGTGCGCTCCAAGTGGACGATAAATTACAGTTTGATTAATTGGGAACTCGTGTGGTTCGATTATAAATCATGAATGGTTTAGACGATTTTTTGGGGGGGCTTGGGTGAGTACGATGAAACTATAAGACGTGATTTGTAGTGTATGTTACTGAAAATGAATGGATTAAGTGCGATTTTATAGTAGAAGATAAAACCTCTGAAAATATTTTATTTGCCAATAAGGGTTAAATATGTTCGTATAAAATTGTTTTATGTTAAGATAAGTTGTAAAAATAGGCGTGAAAGATATATATTTTCGATGAAGAAATAGAATTTTTCGTCGAAAGAGCAAAAACTGCTCGTCGAGAGTGTAAAAACTACTCGTCGAGAGCGTATCTCTTAATCGTTGTTCCGTTTATTTTTGTCCCATTTTATCGCAAAAAATGCGCATTTTTTGTCTAGATTGGGAGTGCCAGAAAGTCAAGATTTCTTACCTATTTACGTCGTTTTTTTTACAAAAAAAAAGAATCCGTTGCACGTACAAGAACGTACGTGCAACGGATTCCTAAGACGGGGTATGGCGTGTTGTTATTTCTTCAGAACGGGGTCGCAAGTGAGGTTGACACCTAACTTTTTGAATATCTTTTGGTCGACTTCGCTCAGCATAACGGTGCAGTGAACTTGGCAACCACGCAATTTGGGTAGTTGTTGAAGTGCTCGTTGACAATTTTCATCGTTTTCGGAGAGAACAGAGAGTGCAACAAGCACTTCGTCGGTGTGCAGACGTGGATTGTGTCCACCTAAATAGTTGATTTTGGTGTATTGAATCGGTTCAATCATTGACTGCGGAATGAGTTTGAGGTTGTGGTCAATGCCGGCTAAGTGCTTCATTACGTTGAGTAATAATGCAGCGCTGCAACCTAAGAGTTCGCTTGAGTGGCCTGTAATAATCGTGCCGTCCTCGAGTTCAATGGCTGATGAGGTGTGTCCCGTCTCCTTGAGCGAAGCCTTTGCGGCTGTGGTGGTGCGTCGGTAATCAGTAGTGATGTGTGCTTGGTTAAAGAGCATCTGAATCTTGCTGATTTCAGATTCGTTGCAAGCACCTCGAGCCATCTTGTTAGTAGCATCGTAGTAACGGCGGATAATCTCATTCTTAGAGGCATCGCAGCAAACTTCGTCGTCGCTAATGCAGAAACCAACCATGTTCACCCCCATGTCGGTAGGCGACTTGTAGGGGTTAGAGCCGTAAATACCTTCAAACAAGGCGTTGAGTACGGGGTAAATCTCAATGTCGCGATTGTAATTAATAGCAATTTTGTTGTAGGCTTCAAGGTGGAAGGGGTCAATCATGTTGACGTCGTTGAGGTCGGCAGTTGCAGCCTCGTAGGCAATGTTGACGGGGTGCTTTAGGGGCAAGTTCCATACGGGGAAAGTTTCGAACTTAGCATAACCTGCACGAATGCCACGCTTGTTCTCGTTGTAAAGCTGACTCAAGCAAACGGCCATCTTGCCGCTACCGGGACCAGGTGCGGTGATGATGACTAAGGGACGTGAGGTTTCGACGTAATCGTTCTTACCAAATCCTTCGTCTGATGCGATGAGCTTGACGTCGTGTGGGTAGCCCTCGATGAGGTAGTGGCAATATGTCTTTATACTTTCGCGTTCCAAACGTTGCTTAAACTGTGTGGCAGCGGGTTGACCATTGTAATGGGTTATGACAACAGAGCCTACCATGAAGCCTCTGTTTTGAAATTCGCCTCTGAGTCGAAGTACGTCCTCGTCATAGGTAATGCCAAGGTCGGCACGCTTCTTATTCTTTTCGATGTCGGTAGCGCTAATTACGATAACGATTTCAATGCTATCGCTCAGCTTTTGAAACATACGCAACTTACTGTCGGGCAGAAAGCCTGGCAGGACGCGGCTCGCGTGGTGGTCGTCGAAGAGTTTGCCTCCTAATTCGAGGTAAAGTTTGCCGTCGAATTGTGAGATGCGTTCTTTGATGTGTTCAGACTGAATTCTTTGGTACTTCTCGTTGTCAAATCCAATGTTCATATAGTTGCTTGCTATTAAGTTTTTGCAAAGTTAAATATTTATTTTAGCACCTTGTGCTTTCGCAAGAACATTTCTACCCTTCGTGTGTAATTTTGTGGGTGACATAAGTAGCTTTTAGCGTGTGGCGCATTAGGTGCTATCCAAAGTTCTTTAGGTTGTGGTTTTGCACGATAAAGTGGGTAGACCATGCTTGTTGGTACAAAAGCGTCGGCGCTGCCATGAATGAACAGCATAGGGCGTGTGCAGCGCTTTACTTGTTCGAGCGAAGAGGCTTGGTAGAAGTTCCAGCCATAGGTGAATTGGCAAAGTTGCGAAGCGAGGGGGATAAGTGGCCACTGCGGTAGGTTAAATCGTTCTTTTAACTCTTTACTAAATTGTTCGGCTACTGAGGTATAGCCACAATCCTCAATGTAGGCCTTGACTAAGGGTGATACATCTTTTTCGCCTGAAAGCATCATGGTAGTAGCAGCTCCCATTGAAACTCCGTGTACGACTATGCGTGCACTATCGCCGAATAGTTGGGGAACGACAAGGTTTGTCCACTGCTTTATGTCAAGACGGTCGTTCCACCCCATTTGGAAATGGTCGCCACTCGAACGCCCAGCGTTGTAAAGGTCGGGTAGTAGAATGTTCGTATTCAGTTGGCGGTTGTACATTCTGCCTAATGGCATCATGCGTATGGCGCAGTCTGTATATCCATGTACTAAGACGGCTATGGCCGCTGTAGGACGTGGCGCCGCTACGTACCAAGCGTGTAGTGTGTCTTGACGTGGGGTGATGATAGTGGTGTCTTTGAGGGCATGGGCCGTTTGAAGAGAGTCGCGCCATTGTAGCATGCCTGGGTATAAACTATCAACTTCATGCCAAGCTAAAGCTTCGTTGCGTGAGCGATCACCGGGTTTGAGTGCATAACTGAGTAGGTAGTAGGCTCCACCGATTAGCGATATAGTGAGCGCGCAGCAAACGATAAGTAATGTAGTTAGGAGAGTACGCTTTTTCATAATTAAATTAAGGGAACTTAAAAAGAAAAAGAGGTGAAGCAGGTAGTGTGCTTCACCTCCTTATATGTAATTAAGACGGGATTATTTAATCAACACCTTTTTGCCATTAACGATATAAAGGCCTGCGGGGAGTTGTTGAAGAGCAGCGTTGATAGTTTGTGCTTTTCTTATTAATTGGCCTTGTGTATTGTAGACGCTGAAAGAGCCTTGTCGGTCGGTCTTAATAGTAGCAATAGCCGTTGATGTAGCTTTGGCGTAGAGGCTGACGGGCTGTTGCTTGCTTGCTGACTTGTAGGTAGCAAAGCGTGGGCTGCTTGAGTTGAAGTTGATATAGCGGTCGTCGAACTTGTTGCTCCTTATTTTTGCCGTGCCGTCATAGGCGATGCTTATGCTCCAAAGTGCGTCCTCTGTGTTAGCCTTGTCAGTGCTTTGCAATTTGTTGGCATCTGATGAAAGGCAGAGGTAAACGTTTGCAACTTGGTCGTAGAGCGTCCATTGCTCATTGCTACCTCCTAATGTAAAGGCGTAGGGCTGGTCGGCACCGCCAACTTCCGTTTCGATTGCATTGTCGGTCACTTTAACGTTGGCATAGCTGCGAATGTCACTTCCTTGGTTCGACATGGCTACGTATTTGCCCTTTAAAGTTCCAACAATGAGTAGTTGCTGTCCTGCATTAAGTGATGCATCATCAGTTACAAGAGTATATACGTTCTCGCCCACTGGCGCATCGGGTTGTAGTGTGTAGGTGGCTGTAACTTCTTCGCTCTTATTCTGTCCCAACATCGCATAAGCTGTGATAGTCGTGTTGGCGTTAATAGCGACTTGAGCTGTCATGTATGCCGTCTGAATATCTCCTTGATTTTCACTATAATAGATGGTAGCTCCTTCAGTAGTGGTAGAAATAGTAACGTTCGTGCCTTTGGCTACAACTCCGCTTGCAGGTGAGAACGTAGGCGCGGCAACTGTTGTAGGCTTTGGATCGGGTGTTGGGTCGACTGTTCCACTGCCGTCGTAGTTGTCGGGGTCGAAGGCTGTAGATGTCTTGCTGCCCCAAACGTATTGCTCTAATCCTGGATAGTCAATGTAGGGGTTACGATTGCCTTGAATCTTGTAAACGGCATTATTGCGATCTATCTCTTTTTGACTTACGGGGTCCTCTTGTGCCCAACGGAGCAACATGGTGATAACCCATTCCTTGTAGGCGGGGTAATCATTGCCTGCTAACATGTCGGAGTGCCAACCCGCGATTTTGTCTTCGTAGGCTGTAGCCATATAGAAGTAGGTGCGGGCAAAATCGCCTTTGTATTCGTCGTTGGGTTCAAAGACGACGCCTTTGTAGCCTGGAACGGTACAAGTTCCTAACTTTGAAAATCCATTTGCCGATGTGTAGGTTTCACCATTCGTCTCACCGAAGGGAAAGTTGCTGCGTCGGTTGTTAACGTAACCATCGGTTGGGTAGAGGTGAAATAAGTCGGTATACATGGGCGAAGCATCGTTAAACCAACTTTTAGGGAAAGAGTGCTCGCGGTTGTAGCTATCGCCTTCACCTTTATAGTTCGCTCCTTGTGCAGAACCACCAGGCACGTAGCTGGTAACATTTGAGTACATGTCCCAAATCTTGCCGTCAGCACGGACGTCTGTTTTTTTGTAAGCTTCCCATACTGCTTTGTAAGAGAGCGCTGTGTGTGAAGCAATCTTTTTGTAAAGGGCCGTCTTGAGGGCTTTACCTTTCTGTCCCTTTGCGCTGCTGTAATAGTTGACAGGAATTTGTGCTTGCAACAGAAATGCAACGCACAAAAGCATCAACGCCGTAAGCGATTGTCTTTTAACTAATTGCTTGTGCATAAGTTAGTGTTTTTTTAGTTATGTGAATTGGTGAGTGCAAAGTTCAGCCTTTTATGGCGACTAATCAAGCGATAAAAGGAAAATGTACGTTTTTTTGTTCGCAAAGGTGCAAAAATGCGAAAAGTGTAAGTTTATATCGATGAAAATCTTTACTTTTGCCCAAAGATAGGCTGCGGTTCGGTATAATGTTCAAGTAAACTTGACGTTCTGCGCTCACCTTGCACTATCTTTGCATAAGATAGGCTGCGGCTCAGCAGAACGTTCAAGCTAGCTTGACGTTCTGCATTCGCCTTGCACTATCTTTGCATAAGATAGGCTGCGGCTCAGCAGAACGTTCAAGCTAGCTTGACGTTCTGCATTCGCCTTGCACTATC
>JBNMKQ010000004.1:0-49322 GCA_050874425.1 Alloprevotella sp. | reverse complement strand
TATTGTAATAAGTAATAAGTAATAAGTAATAAGTAATACATGTTCGCGCCCACTCTTAGCAAGTGCGGCAGGTCTGTATTACTTGTTACTTGTTACTTAACACTTAATACTTACCAATATATTTCAAGTCCATCTATCTCGTGCAGTGTGACGTCGCGGAACTCGCGTATCAGCGTTGACTCTGGCAGCCGTACGCGGTGCGTGCCGCGTCGCTTGTGGCCGCCTATGCAGCGTGCATTCTTGTAGGTCAGTATGTCGCCCGTGGAGAGTTTCCATACGCGGAGCGTGTGGGGTTCGCCGTCCTCTAAGAGACGGAGCGCGTCCTTCAGGTGGAGCGTTTTCAGTTCTATCTTGTTGGCCATATTGTGAAAGGTTCGTACATTTGCAGTAGCCGAATATTTTTTCATATTAAGGATTGCCACTTATATGTTTTGTAAGCAAGGTTTTCTTTCATGTTTGACCGCCCAGCGTACTCCATCGCGCTGGGCGGCTTTTTTTGTTTCGGAGGTTAGGAGGTTAGAGGGTTAGGGGGTTAAAACGTTTGTTTTTGTGGGCGCGTTTGTGAGGCGGGATGTATAAGGTAACTTTTTAACCTCATAACCCCCTAACCTCATAACCATTACTAACCCTCATAACCCTCTAACCCTCTAACCCCCTCTAACCCTCTAACCCTCTAAAATCAGAACGGGCATTCATTCGCTTTCGGCTCTTTCTTCATCGTCACGTCAGGAATAAACGCGCCGTCGTCCTTCAGGTGTTCACCCTTATCAAGCGCCTCACGATTAGAGAGCGCCTTGACGCTTCGAAGGTATATCATATCCTCACTCTTGCCTTCGATACGTCGAGAGATACGGCCTTGTGAGTTTTGGAGGTCGGTGGGGTTGTATTCAGCTACCCAGGGACAAAGGGCAACGAAGGAGCGCAACGCCTTCGTAAACTTGTTCATCGTGTAGAAGTTTTTGTTCACCTTCGCATCGTCAATAAAGGCCTCATAAGCTTCGCGGCGGACTACGAACGTGTCAAGGTGGTCGCCATCTTCAGCGAAGTAGACGTTGGCCCACTCTTCGAAGTTGGTGCCCATGTCGGCCTTGAACTTACGCTTCAGTATGTTGCCCATAGGTGGCATAGGCTTGATGCTTTCTTGGCTTAGGGATAGGTAGAACTGCGTACACTGCATAAAGAAATTGATATCAGCGTTCCAATCCGCCTCGGGATAGGTGGAGCTTATGAGGTCGCGCCCAAAGTCGTCGCGTATGGAGCGCGTCTCAAGGTAGTCGTTGCTTTCGGTGCGCTGGTGATAGTAATCACTGAACACGAGATAAAGCAGGCGCGCCTCGGTGGAGGCATCGAAGTCGCGCGGCACGTAGTTGGTCGTAAATCCAAACTTTGGGCTTTGGTCGAAGGGTATCGTGTAGCTTTGGTTATTCTTCGGGTTGACTGTCATGTCGCTCGTAATGAGGTCGTAAAACTGCTCCGTGGAGAGGTGGCGGTCGCAATCGTCGACGAGTACGAAGTCGGTGTGTTGTGTGACTTGGTCGAAGACGTGGGGGTTGTCCATGAGTTTGGCATTTCGACCGCTGAGCTTTACTGTCTTCATGAAGAGCGAGAGGGCCTTGAATAGAAACGATTTACCGCTTCGGCCGTTGCACTCGCCGTCCTCGCCTATCTTGTTGTCCATGGCCATAGGGGCCCAGGCGCGTGAGGGGCTCTTATAGTGGTGGAGCATGTAACCGATTGTGAACAACTTGCTTACCAGGTTTTGCTCTTGCTCCTGGCGTTCCTTCTCGTCAAGGCCTTCGCCATCGATGGTGAAGCGGTGTGCCTTGCGATAGGTGTCGGCCTCTTGACTGTCGTGGTCGGCAAAGTTGTATTCTAACTCTTTGCGCCAGTGTACGCGTGAGGTGTTGATGACGTAGCCGAATAGGGGGCTGCTTTCTGCGTCGTTTATCGTCACGTGGAAGCGGGGCGTGCCGTCAATGGTGTCTTCTCTGCGTACGGCAAACATAGGGGGCAGCAGCGTGATGCGGTGCGGCAGTACGTTTTCTTCCCATACGTAGTGATTGAGGCTGCCGTCGCCACCGATGTGTTCTACTAGGCCTTGGGGCGTGGCTTCTATCGTTTTGCCGGGGAAAAAGAAGAGTTGCGTCGTGGGGGTGTAGTTCGTAAAGTCGAGGCTCACTTCCTTCAGATTGTCAAGCGCGGAGTCGGCCAGACGGGGCGAGTTGTAGATGAGGTTGCGCACCGGGCGCGGCAGACACTGATCCGTGGCCCATTGCGAAACGAAACGGCGGAGGTCCTTGGCTTTGACTTCGCGCACGATGTTGCCGTCGACGTGGATATAGCGCGCTTCCTTGATGTTGTCGTCATGAAGGGTGTAGAAGCCGTTGAGCCGCAAGAAGTTATAAAGGCAGTCGGTGTCGATGTCGTATATCTTGGCCCCGGTCTTTTGGTTTTCGCGTTCGGTCCAAAACTTGGCGGGCATGGCTAACTCCATGAGACCGCGGAAGTCGCTGCGGCGGTCGCGGAGTTCCATCCAGTCTTTGAGGTCCTTGCGAGCTTTGCCGCGATTGTCGCGAAATTGGCGCAGCCGTTCGGGCAACCATACGGTGTGGATGTCGATGAATTGAAGTGCTAACTCGGTGCCTTTCCTTACGCCGGTGGCGTCGATGTCGGGTATGTTGTAAAGCACTTCTACGTACTTCATTACGTCTTTGTACTCGTGTTCGGAGAGGCGATACGTCTCGGAGTTAAACCACAGGGGGGAGTAACCCATTGAGCGACAACATAGGGCATCACGTTCGCCACTGCAGATAAAGGCCTCTTGTATCTTCTTCTCCCGATAGGGTTTGCCCTCGTTGGCGGGGTCGGCATAGAAGGCGGCCTCACCTTGCGCGTTGAGCGCGCGGTACTGCTTCTTGAGTTCGCGCAGGCCGTTGATGTATTCCTTGGGCTTTACCCCCGCGGGGGTGTACGAAAAGCGAAAACCCTTGTCGGGGTTTAAGGGTTCGTATATCTTGTAGAAGGTTTTGTCGGCTTCTCCCTTCGCGCCTTCGACCTGGCACTCGCGCATGAATATCGGATAATCACGCGTGGAGTACTTCAGCACGACTTCGCGGTTTTTGACGTAACCCACGTATTCGGCTTCATACCAGTGAAGGGCCTCGGTGTGTTCACGCGTGACGCGTGGGCCTAATACTTGGAGGTGCTCTTCGGGTATCTCTGGCAGTAGGGAAAACACGCGCGTGCCTTCCTTCTCCTCGTCCGTGGCGGGGCGCTTCTTGATGTCGGGCTTGTTAATGGAGCGGTCGAGTTCATCACGCACGTCGAACAGGGCGGCCAACTTCAGCACGGCTTCATAGAAACGCGTGATGCCTTCTTCCTTCATACAGATGTCGACCGGGCTTAGCGCGTGGCCGTCTTCGCCAAAGTCGGTGACGGTCCACACTTCTGTTCCGTCCTTACCCGTGCGAAGGTAAAGGCACGCGCTGGGGGTATGCTCGTTGGGACGTACCTTGAATTTGTTCTTTGTCCCCACTACGTCTCGCGCTTGCGGGTAGTAGTGGAGAATTACGTCGAGGCCCTTATTCGTGGCCGCGTAAATCTTTTCTACTTTTATCATATTGCGTTAATAGTATATATATGTATTGAGTTCGTGATACAGCGTTACAGCGTTACAACTTCCTAAGGGCGCCCGGGGGGGCGGTGCCTTTAATGGGTCGTTGCTTTAGTCAGTGTGGCGAACCGTGGAGTCGAACCACGTAACGTCCTAAGAGGTCAATAGTGCAAACAGGAGCCATAACTAAAAACTCTTATACTATTAACTAACATGGAACTCTCTCTTATCTTAGAGCGGCCCCTGCTTTGTGTCCTCACCTTGCGGCTTATCCGTTTAACCGCCTATGTTCGCCAGTGTGCTGGCACTACGCTCACGCGCCACGCCAGCCGGTTTTGCTTCTTAAAAAGAAAGAAACCTTTCGTTGTAAGTGAAAGTGAGGCACCACTGTGCCCCGGCTGCTTGTTTCTTACATTTAAACCAATTAATCAAATAATCATGAACAATGGCTACGAGGCGCGGACTCGAACCGCGCGAGCACCAGAACCTTTTCGACAAGCCAAATGAGCAAAGTGAAACGTGTTTCAACTTTGTCATGGCGAGAAAAGGTGCGCGAAAGCGAATTTTAACGTCTGGGCTTCCCTTACCAGATTACTCGTAGTTTATATTCTTTCGGTCGTCAGCGCTCAATGGCGTGCTCGATAAAGAGGTCGCCTAACGCTTCGAGCGCTTCGCTCTTCTTCTCACCCTCACGCAGCAGTATCGTGATGCGGCAGCCGCCTTGGGCGGTCTTGTTGATTTCGGCTATATAGAACCGCGCGTCGATAGCGTCAACCAACGCTTGCTGCTCAAGCGGCACAAAGTTGCAGTGGAGCACCATGCGTCGCTTCCAACGCGTAAAGACCACATTTACCGTTACCAATCCGTGCGGACTCGTTATCTCATACGTTTGTACCGTCTCTCTTAACTTTACTTCTTCCATGTTCGTATCTGTATTTTTTATAATGATGTATCCTTTCCTTTCGCGGCCACCCAAAAGGCGACCATTCGCACATTTGCACATTTGCACATTAACAAAGCATTCGCACATTAACAAAGCATTTGCACATTTGCACATTCGCACATTTGCACATTAACAAAGCATTTGCACATTCCTACTAGTCGCGCCCGTCGTAACGCTTACGCAGTGCGCGCGTTTCCTCGTCGCGTTGCTTCTTCCACTGGTCGTACACTTCGACCATGTGGTGCTCATCCCAATCCGGATGCTCCTGACTCATGGTGTAATACGTGCCGTTGTTCTTCATTTCGCTCAACACCGCGTCGTCGTAATCCATACGCCCGGCGTAATAGAAGCCCGTCAACACTACGGCCGTACAGGCCACCCACTTTATTACTTTCATTACCTTGTCCATTTTATTTCTCGTTTTAATCGTTTGTCGTTTGTCGTTCATCGAGCGCTCGCCTATCGCTTCGCGTTAGTTCGCTGCTCGTTTGTTGTCTCGTTTCTTTACCGGATCGCGTGAGCCTTTCAGTATGGAGGGCAACCGCTCGCCCCCTATCACCTTCAGCCGTTTCACCATGCGCCACTGCACACACCCCGAAGGCCACCTCTTGGCTTCATACGCTTATTCCTTTCACTTCAGCACGCTCAGTGGAGAACATTCGCACATTTGCACATTCGCACATTTGCACACCTTCTACCACTGCTCGCGCCATACTCGCTTTAATTCCTTACCAGTGATGAACACGCGGCCGTTTAACTTCCTAAACCCAGCGTTTACACGCCCCGCGTATATCCAACGACGCAAAGTGCAACGCGCTACACCTAATATCTTGGAGGCTTCACTCATGCCAAATCGCGCCGTATCAGCTACTCTCGGTTCCTCGTTTATCATAAACTTATACGTATTATTTTGTATCTTTATGGCGCAAAGGTAAGCAAATAATATTACCGGTAATAATATTAGATTACCTTTTGTATAAACTTTAACATTTAACAACAATATTGATTACCTAAGTAACCGTAAAAGATTATGCGAATACAGCGAAACAACATCGGACTTTTGATAGAACAAAGGCTTAACGAAAAGCGTATAAACAAAGCGCAATTTGCCGATAAAATAGGCATAGTTAAACAAAACGTCAACCGCCTTCTCTCACGTGAAAGCATTGACACGGACAAACTCGTCGATATATGCGAGGCGCTTGATTACAACTTTTTCGAATGCTTTCAGACAATCACAGAAAGCGATGCTACAGCCGACAACGGAGGCGTGGCCATTGCTGGAAACGCCACCGCACACCACTTCACAACCAACGCAAGCGCAGATACAGCCGCGCTCAACGAACAAATAAAACTCCTAAAGGAAATCATTAAAGAAAAGGAACGACTCATCTCTATCCTACTCAGTAAGAACTAACAAAGCGCCCCACTAACGCAATCCGTTAGTGGGGCGCTTTGCAATATGCGAACACCACCCCAAAAAGTTCGATGAAACCGACAAAAAAAGCCCCACACCTATCAAGTGTGGAGCTAATTTACACCCGTCAGCCACGGGCGATTTGTGTGTTATAAGTAATGACTTGGCTGAAATTTATATCTTTTCGGCAGTATCGCGTATCCTGCTCGCAAAACCATTCGTTAGTACCCTTATAAATTAAAACTGAACGTTACACAGCGAACGACCTATCTCGTGTATAGTATTCAATATCTCCGCCTTACGAGCTTCAGAGGGAGTCTTCGTACCCTTTATATAACTCGCCAAAAGGCTCTGCCTTATACCCATCTTGCGAGCAACGGCAGACACGTTCAACTCTGGATTGGTTAAAAAGGCATGCTGAATGCCTGGCGCAAGTTCCTTCGTTTCTGGATAACGGAAACTTTCAAAACTCACGTCTTCATCTACAGACTCCCAATGGATGCCATCTTCCCATAGCTCGCAATCAGCACGCTCCTCAGGCGTGGCACGCAATAGGCGAGGATAAAAGTATAAAGATTGGTACAACGTTTCCCCCTCTGTCGTTTCTACATATATGCGGTCCTTCGTAAACCATAGCTTCTTTATATCCATATACTTTGAAGTTTTATTCATGGTGAATAAAATTACTCACCATGAAAGTTTAACCATTCCTTAAAAAACTCTTCTCTCTTTTCCTTTAATATTTCAAGCGCCTTCTTTAAATCCTTCGCTTTCATCGTCGACTCACCTAAAAGACTACAATCTTCAAGGCTGAATTTACACTTACCACTCGCACACCGAACGTGAACATGTGGCGGATTGTGCTCGTTTGAAAAGAAGAAAAACCTAAATCCTAAATAAAAGAATATCGTTGGCATCGTTTCTTGTCGTTATTTATATTGCAAATATAAGTAATAATTTTATATCCTACAAATTATTAAATAACTATTTATCCCTTTAAGTAATCAATCACCCGCCTCACGGCTTCATCTACTTTCTTAGCATTTCCACTTATATAACACCAACAATACACACCCCCCCCAGACTGTCCGAGAACTCCAATTTGTTAATCCGATAACTTACAATCTGCAACGAAATATACGTATTTATGATATTTATGTCTTACATTAAAGTATAATAGTTCCAAAACGAAAGTTTTAAAAATCAAAAATGGAGTTTTCGGACAGTCTCCCCCAACAAAAAGCCCCCCACTCACGTGGGAGGCATGCAAAACAAAAAGCATAACGCTTTAAATTTCTATTTTAAAGACAACAAAGCCTCACCTATACGATGCAGACCTTCTACAATACGCGCGCGCTGCTTATCACTCGGAACTTTCAGCCCCGTCGCATAATGTGTCAACAAAGCTTGGTTGATACCAGTCGCACGCGCTATCGCAGCAAAAGTTGTAAACTGCTCACAACGACGTATCAAGGCCTGAGCACCCAACTCAACCTCAAACTCATATTCGCCACTCTTTAACCATTCAGGGACTTCTTCACCTTCAGCCACAACACCTTCTACATGTTCACGAATAGCTTCACGCAAATCGTTTATTACACCCTCATAAGTAGAGGCGGTAACTATCACCATACCACACAAGCGCTCATCTTCTGTCACCGCACCATAATTCTTGTCACACCAATCTATTTTGACCCGTATTCCTTTCATTCCTTCTTATATTTTTTTATTCTAAGGTAGTGGAACGGTTACCACCTTTCCACTCCTCTTGTCTTACTTTCTCCAACCAGCTTGTCTCCAAATGCTGAGCAAAAGAAAATCATTTAACGTTTCGTTCATCTGACCCCTTACTGTTACCTTACCCTTCTTTGTAGGGTGCTTAAACTGTCGGTGGTCACCATGATTGGCCTTAACTTCAACCCAACCATCTCTTTTTAATAGGTGAATTACTTCTCGTACTTTTAACTTTTTCATTCGCTTTACTTTTTGTTTTGCATTGCAAAGGTATAAATTATTATACTATTGACCAAATAAAGCAACCACAAAAGTATATATATATTTACCCTTTCAAGTAATCAATCACCCGCCTCACGGCTTCATCTACTTTCTTAGCGTTGCGTCTGATATAGATGTCGGCCATTGGGTACGGCGACTTATGGCCCAGGGCCGCATCTATCACGGCATCAGGCACGTCCAACTCATAAGCCAACGTCGCCCACGTATGGCGCGCCCAGTACGAGGTGAGTTCTGGAAACAGTGCGTTATATACTTTCACCTTATCCTTCGTTCGCCCTTTGCGCCTCACATACATATAACTTGAAGGCCCGACGCATTGCAGCCCGTCGTTCAAGTTGCGCACAAAACCTTTCCACGAAGCAAGGCTCCCGTCCATACGCTCACCAAAATAAAGCAAGCGCTTCACCCCCTTATAACGCTCAATGATCGCCAACGCTTCAGGTGGCACCGCCAACCGACACACCACCCCCGTCTTACTCCTTCGGTACTCTATCACCCCACTCTCATCTAACGGCGGCAACGCCATGAGGTCTATCATATTAATACCAGCCAGATAAAAAGAAAGCATAAACAAGTCCACATACTTCCTTTGCCACTCCTCACATGGGTACTGCATCAGCCGCCTGAGTTCCTCCACTCGCAACGACCTTTTCATCGTTGCCTCCTTCTTAATCTTAAACCGTCGAAAAGGGTACAACTCCGCAGCAATCACCTCTTCATCAATCGCCGCGTTAAACACCGCCCGAATGTTACGAAAGTGTATGCCACGCGTATTCGTGCTGCAGGTATCAGCCATCCACACCTCAAAATCCTTCAGCCAACGCACCGTTATATCCTGAAAGCACAACTTCTCCACGTCGCAATACTTTCTCATCTTCTGCAGCGTCGTCCGATATACTCCAGCCGTGCTTTCCTTCTTCAGCCTACTCACAAACTTTTCAGCAAAAGGCAAAAACCGCCCTTCGTCTTTCCCCTCATCTTTCTCATCACCCCCGCCTCCCATTTCGCCCAACCGTTTCAGCAAAGCCGCCTTTATTTCGCCAGCCTTCATCGCTTGCACGTCTTCAAAGCACGCAATCTCCTCTATCGTCAACTGCACCTTTGCCATTTTCAGGCGCAACATCTGGGTAAGCTGTGCCGCCATGGGCGCGCCCACTACCCTATCACCCGCAAACTCCCCCTCACGCAACTTCACCCCCGTCCCTATCATTGCCGAAGTTCCACGGTTATAAATCACGATACAAAGCCATCCCCGTCCTTGTTCGTCCCTTCTCCTAACGTCCAGATACCACTTTAATTTATATGCCATTTTCCCACATTTCAAAAATTTTTCGTTCACAACTTTTCTCACTACTTGCCCATAATTTGCTCACAAATAGCTCACAAACTGCTCACAAATAGCTCACAAAACGCCACAAAATAAGCCAAAAGCACTCAAAAAGTGCCCGAAATGCGGTAAAAAAACGAGTAACAACAAACGACAAAACCGCCAATTATCAAGCCTTAACAACTTGATAATCAGCGGTTTTCCTTATGTCGGGGCGACGGGATTCGAACCCACGACCCCCTGCTCCCAAAGCAGGTGCGCTAACCGGACTGCGCTACGCCCCGTGCTATTTAGAAATAACGTTTTATCTCAAAAGCGATGCAAAGGTATGACTTTTTTTTATACCGGCCAAACCTTTTGCTAAAAATATTTCATTTTTGACAAATATAGTACTCAAGTTTAGAATTTTAATAACTGCAATTGGGCCTCACCCCCTACCCCCCTCTCCTTGAGGAGAGGGGGAATGAAGTTACTTTTTTTACCAGTTTTTTTGCTTGAGATATTTCCTGAAAATGAGCAAGAAAAGGTGACTTGTTCCCCCTCTCCTCAAGGAGAGGGGGCTAGGGGGTGAGGCCCAATTGCAGTTTGTTATTACGCAATTTGTACGACTTCTCATACTTCAATGTTTCACTTTGCGTACTTAAATATTTGATTTCCAACGTTTTATACGTATGAAACATACACATTGTATGTTTCATTTTTGCTTTCAATGTTTCATTTCACAAGCATTGACGATAAAAAACCGAAACATGGTGCAAGAGATTTCATTTCTTGGTGCAAGAGATACTAAAGTATAGTGCAGTAGATTTCAAAACATAGTGCAAGAGATACTAAATGAAGGAATGAAATCTAACCTGAAGCATTTAGTTCTAAGTTTCACTCATCAGACTATTTGAGAATCAAGCAGTTACAAACGCATTCTGAAATATGGAAGATAAAAAATCGTCACCCCTTAAAATAGGTAACGCGCGGAAGTAGTTCGCGTTCTTGCTTGAAGAAAAAGTGTACAAAATGTACACACTTTTTGCCCCACCTCTCATGGTGTTGTACTTTTGCGCCAAACCTAAAATAAGACAACTACCATGATTAAGAACATTATCCGCCAACTACTAAAACTGGCCCAACGACTCTTTACGCAATTAAGCAACAACGAAATTGTACGCATCGTCAAAGCATGGGCCGTTCAATTATTTACTGAGAAGAAAGAACAAATAGCAAAAACACCTCAGCGAAAGACAAGACAAAAATCACAAGCATCAACCAACGCCCCTACCCCATCACTTGTGCAACAAATGCAAGCGCTCATTAACGAGCGTTGGAACCTACGTTTCAACGAACTAGAGAACAATATAGAGCTACAACCCAAAGCGGCCGAAGCAGACGCTGACTTTCAACTCATGACCGAGCGCAGTCATAATTCGCTAATCATGCACGTACAGAACACATTGCCACAATGTTACCGCAGTTGGGTGGACGGCTATCTGTACTCCGACACCATACCTGCCTACCACCCCTTACAACATTATCTCGACCACCTACCACAATGGGACGGGCGCGACCGCTTGACCGAAGTGGCACACATGGTGAGCCACGACGCACTATGGGTGAAAGTGTTCAGCCATTGGATGCGCGCTATGGTGGCAAGTTGGCAAAACACGGAAAAGAATTGCCGCGTATTTCAGAACCAAATAGCTCCTCTCCTCCTCAGCGATCGTCAGGGTATGGGGAAGAGTACGTTTTGTCGCACACTCTTACCGCCCACCTTACGCCGCTATTATACTGATAAGTTTGACCTCACGGCTGACAGTGGAGCGGAAAAGAAGTTGGGACGTTTTGCGCTCATCAATATGGACGAGTTCGACCGCTACAACGAGCGTCAAATGGGTATACTAAAAAATCTCATGCAGATGACGGATGTTAAGATGCGCCACCCGCGCAACCGCAGTCTAGTCATGGTGGCGCGCATGGCTTCATTTATTGGCACAAGCAATTACACGGAGCTATTGACCGACCCTACAGGTTCGCGGCGCTTCTACTGTCAACCCGTTGAACATGTCGTAGGTGAAGTAACCATTGACCACGACCAACTCTACGCTCAACTCATGGCTGAGATCGCTAAAGGGAAGCCTCTCTACTTCACCAAAGACGAAGAGCGTGAGATTGAACTGCACAACAAGGGTTACTACAAATTCTCCCCTGTCAACGACGTTTTTTCTCGCTACTACACCGCCCCTGACAGTCTAACCAACCTAAAGACCGACAAGTCTATTTCGTGGTTATCAGCTAGCGAACTCTTTGACGAGCTCAAAGCACAAGCCCCGCGTTCACTGCAAGGCGTAACAATCAAGCGCATCACTAAAGAAATGCGTCGCTTAGGCGTACCTCGCCGCCACTTGAGCGAAGGAAATGTGTGGGGTGTGAAGAAAAGATGAATTTCAAATTGAATATTTCCCCACCCATTCCATTTCTGAGATGGCTTGGGATAAAGGTACGTCAATTTCTCAATATTTTCACATAGCATATCATTACCTAATTACGGCATACCCACAAAAACTCCACCCACTAAAGTATAAAAATATTGCATCAAAAGATTAATTTGATATTTTTCTCTAACTTTGCCACATACAGTATGCAAAAAGAGACCTAAGTTGCAAAAATTCTATACCTTACTCAAAAAGGATAGTTAAAAGCAAAGTATCTTAAAGTAAGCATAATAATTAAAACGACCTTACCCAGCAACATTACCTAAGAGAGTAGTTCTTTTTGCTTCTTGTCAAATAAAAAACTTTTAAATCATGAAGAATATTAAAATCCGATACATTATTGGCACACTTGCCATTCTTGCTATTGTTGTGATGAATTTTACATACGCGCACAACAACTATGGTATTCCTAAAATGAACAAGACTACAAAAGCATTTGCAACAACAGAGCCACCAGGGTACAGACATTCTAACGTACCCGATATGGTCTTATGCTTATACGTAGAATACAGAGTCAAAGTGCACTATTATACACATAGTGACACTCTAGAACGACATTACGTAACATTAACCGAACGCTTTCTCGACTTTGACCAAGAAAAAGCATACAATAAGGCAAAGCTATTCGCATCTTCTATACAAGGGCCTGATTATGCTGAACTTGATAAATCTTACTCTCTGACATACGAACCTTACGAAACATTTCGCAAAGAATGCGAGAAAGGAGGAAAACTAATAGAATGCACAAGTGAAAACGCTTCATGCGAACCTTATATCATTAAGACAAGCTAATTCATGAGGCAATTAAACGCTTTTATCGCATAGTATCACATTCTCGATTTCAGACTAAGTTATATTCAAAAGAACTTTGCAGATTAAGTATGCTTCAATCACCTTTTACTAATAGGCACAAGATGAACTTCTTTATAAAGATTATAATATTGTTTACTTTAGCAACAAGTATAGCAAGATCACAACCCCAGCAATCTGAAGCAGAGTTACTCTTTAACCAATTTAAGTGTGCTGCACGCTTTGACCATACCTATCCACGCGAAAAGGTATATGTTCACCTTGACAATTTAGGTTATCTAGTAGAAGACACTATCTGGTATAAAGCTTATGTCGTACGTGCTTCTTCACTTAAACCCTCAAATTTGAGTAGAGTCCTATATGTTGAATTGCTAAATGCTGATGGACAACAAGTTCTTCAGAACATTCACAAATTAGACAATATGGGTACTGCACAAGGCATGTTTTCATTGCAAAAACCTGTCTATGCTGGGTATTATGAAATTAGAGCCTATACGCGCGAAATGGTAAATTGGAAAACAGAAGCCTGTTTTTCAAGAGTGATACCTGTTTTTACTAATAGTAATCCGAACAGGAAGGTTGAAAACGAAGAATTCACCGACATTACTCAACTTTCTATTCCACAACCTTCTCCACATAAAGGCACAACTATTGCAAATCCTCGCCCATACGAAATGAGAGAAGGGCAACACGCCATACTAAACTTTTATCCCGAAGGTGGAGGACGAGTTAGCGGAATTAGTCAAAAAATAGCCTACAAACTTACTGACGGGAAAGGAGCCGTCTTAGATGACACTTTAAGAATTTACAATAGCGAAGGAATACTTTATACAACATCTACCCCTGAATACGAAGGAATGGGAGCCTTTAATTTAAACAAAGACTTTAGCACTGGGTATGTATCACTTTCATCAGGAAAGATGTTTTATTTAGAAGGGAAACGCTCTACCAATATGCCTCTTTCCCCATGCACGGCAAATTATTCTATAGCTGCCAATTACACCAATGAAGGAGAGCAACTCACTATTAGCGCCACGCACCAAAAAGATTTGCAAAGCAAACTTTTAGGTCTCGCTATATTCAATCGTGAAAACGTATGCTATTTTGACACTCTTACCCTACATGATGAAGAAGTTGACCTACTTGTTCCGCACAAAGCATTGCGCGGTGGGGTTTGTCGTGCTGAATTATTTGATGCCATAGGAAATGGACTTTCCACGCGCCTTTTTTGGGTACCCACAAACAACCTAGAACAAACGAAATGCGGTAAACTAGCAATAGAACAAAACGAAAAAGAATACGACCCGTTCTCACCCATTGCTCTTAAGATACATGCTACAGACGCTCAAGGGAGCCCAATAAAAGGAGCATCTATATCAGTCGCTGTTAGAGATGAAAATAGCAATTTCGTCTCAACACACGATGGTGGATTTAAAGGTAATCTTTTACTCGCGTCTGAACTACGAGGCTACATTCACCGACCAGATCTTTACTTTACTATAGATGATGCCGCACATCGAAAAATGCTTGACTTGCTCATGCTTGTACAAGGTTGGAAGACAAATTCATTTGAAGTTATGTGTGGCAAAGACTCTTTTGAATTAAAACAACCTATTGAGAACAAACTTATTCTACGTGGAGGACTTTTTGCTGATACAAAGAAACTTACCCCTCTCAACAAAACTAAAATCAATTTGTATGGGTATCGATATGAAAATAGTAAAGTATTAGGCGAAGTGATAGAAGGCAAGACGCAAACAGATAATAATGGTAATTTTGCCTTTGAATCAAACGTAAACTTTGAAGGCAACTACATTGCAAAATTTTCCATAAAGAACGCTTCAGGGAAGCATCAATTCTCTCGCCTCACACTCGACCGCTGGTTCTCTCCCCAACCACGTCCACTTTGGAATTCAGACCTTGTTCTCGACATATATAATCACAATAATACAAACAGTAATAAAAATCAGACACCACGATTATTTGAATGGGCTGACACAATTCAGCGTTCCATTATTTCAATTTCGAAAGCTGCAGAAGTCGTAGCGAAAGTGAGAAAGTATAAAGGGTTAAATGGGAACCGCTACACATGGGGTGGCGGTGAGAAAAATGGCATGAATCACACAGTTAAATATATTAATGCGATAAGAACATTAGAACAAAGTCGCGACATGGGACAAGCTCAATATTTAAGAGCTATTGATTTAATACAGTTGAGCAGTAACAACGTACAATTTGACGAATATGGTATGCTTGATATTGAAAACTTAATTGAAACATTTAATCAAGAGCCTGATACTACTTATCAAACTAAAAAAGTTGAAATATTTGATTTCAACAGTAGCTCAGGCAAAAGAACAATTAATCAGCTTTACATCAATGGTCACATTGTTGCTACTTACCTAGACAACGAGAGGGTCGATATTAACAAATTATACAATCTCTCGTGTACGGAGCTAAAATCAATTTGCATTGTTATGGATAATAAAATGGACGATGCATTAAGTGGCGAAGAGAAACGATATGCTAATACAGCATATTCTATCTATGTTTACTCTAACCCTGACTATTACAGAATTAGAGAAGGCGAAAAGAAAGGCATCGAAATAAGGAACATTCAAGGATTTACGCCCAAAGTGGATTTTTATTCACCCAATTATCGTAATTTCGATTTACCAACCGAGAAGGACAATCGCCGAACACTATTGTGGAAACCACAGGTCAAAACTGACGATAATGGTAATGCCACACTCATTTTCTTTTCTAACTCACATGAAAAGCAATCACTTGACATTAGTGTCCGAGGCATAACCAAGGAGGGACTGTTATTTGACTGGAACTAAATAATGGAGTTTAATAACATGGGAGGTATAACTCATGAGATACCTTCATTATAGTGTCCGATAAACTGCAATTGGGCCTCACCCCCTAACCCCCTCTCCTTGAGGAGAGGGGGTTAGGGGGTGAGGCCCAATTGCAGTTTATCAACACCTTCACGCAACACCTCACAATGTCATATCAACATTACAAAAAGGACAAACAAAACGCAAAAAACTTAGCACAAAAACAATCTATTTAAAAAGTTTTTTTCTAATTTTGCCACATGCAATATTCAAATAGCAGTCTGAAGCTCATAACAATTGTTATACCTTGCTTAAACGAACAGCAAAGCATCTCTACTTTGTACTATAAATTAAAGAATGTGCAAAAAGAGATGCCGCGAAGTTACCGATGGGAGACATTGTTTGTTGACGATGGTAGTAATGACCAAAGCCTCGACATTATCAAACGACTTTGCCAAACAGATGCAAGCGTAAAATACATCTCCCTATCGCGAAACTTTGGACACAATAACGCACTCATCGCTGGCATTACTCATGCTAAAGGAGATGCTGTTATCACTTTAGATTGCGATTTACAGCACCCACCTCACCTCATTAAAAAAATGATAGCCGCGTGGAGTCAAGGATATGATGTAATTAACATGGTACGAAAAGGAACTGTTAGCAATTCATGGTTCAAGAGTTTTTCTGCCCATTGTTTCTATTTGTTACTAAAACGTATCACTGACTTGGACTTAGAAGAAGGGGTAGCAGACTTCAAACTCTATGATAAAAAAGTAAAGACCATTATAGAGGGCAATCATGAATATGACCTATTCTTACGAGGTATTGTAAAGTGGTATGGATTTAAACAAGTGACAATTAGCTACACTCCCAATCCACGCCTCTATGGCAAGACAAAATACACGAAGGCAAAGATGCTAAAACTTGCATTCAACGCATTTACATCTTTTACAATCAAACCTTTAAGACTTTCACTTTGGTTTGCTTTCATATTTATCACTATTGCCCTTTTTGAATGTTGCTATGCCTTATACATTCGGTTATATACAGAAAATGCAGTATCTGGTTGGACTTCACTCATTATTCTCATTTCCCTAATCGGTGCATCAAACATGTTTATGTTAGGCATTATCGGCGAATACTTAGGACGTTGCTTTATGCAAAGCAAAGGACGCCCTAACTACATCATAAACGAAACAAACTGCTAATGGGAAATTATCTTGACATATTTCACAAAAAGTTATTGGAAACAAGAGCTATTGTTACCATAACTATTCTTGTGCTAATAAATATTGTCGTTTACTATCCCACACTGGATAATCAATTTATTGACAAATGGGACGATCAATGGCAAGTTATTAATGCATACACCATTTCTGATTGGAATTGGCAATACATTTCACACTTGTTCCGTTATTCTTTTCATGGCCAATACTCGCCACTTAATCAACTTTTATACTGTACCATTTACCATATTTGTGGCCTTAATCCTTCCGCTTTTCATTGCGTAAGTTTAGTGATACATATTCTAAATACTATATTAATCTATAAGATAATTAGCCACATTCTTCTTAAAAAGAGCAAATACGATAATCAAAAATGCAATAACATTGCCTTTATCACGTCTTTGCTTTTTGCCATTCACCCATTGCAAGTTGAAAGTGTTGCATGGATGAGTGCGTCTAAAATCTTACTATCTTCTTTTTTCTATATATTAGCTTGTTACCTTTTCGTCTTCTATATTGAAGCAAGGAAGACTTTACATTATATAGGTTCCATCATCTGCTTTCTCTTGGCATATTTATCTAAGGAACAAGCAGTGACGCTTCCACTAATGCTTACAGTTTTGGCTCTAATATATAAAGAACGGAAGGTTGATAGGACTTTTTTCCTACAGATTACGCCTTTTTTCATCCTTGCTTTGCTGATGGGCTGCTTCTTCGTTTTTGAAACCAAGAATAACTCTATCAATACGCTAACATCATCTGCAACATACACATGGTGGCAAAGAATTATCTTTGCAGGCTATGCTCTAACAGAGTACATATGCAAAGCTATAATTCCCTACAACCTACGTTTTAAATATTACTACCCTTTATCACCAACAGAGTTAACGCCTTTATGGCTTTTCTTTTATCCCTTGCTTATTGCAACCATTATATATAGCTTTCGAAATATATTCAAAAAGCCCATTATAGTGATTGGAACGGCAATATTCCTCATCCACCTTATATTAGTACTTCATATTATTCCCATTGACAGACAACACATCATTGCCGATCGATACATGTATTTGTCTATCATTGGCATCGCACTACCATTTGCCTATTATGGGATAACTTTCTATCATCAGCTAAATAGCAAAAAGTTCAAGTATGCTCTCATATTGCTATTTCTATTAGCAATAACGAGCTTTTCCATTGAAAGTTTTGAACGCACACAGAAGTGGAACAACTCCAATACTATTTATAACGATATTTTTATTCCAAATAAATCTTTAAAACCAAAACTATGAACAAATATTGCATTACCCCCTTAGCGGCAGCTTTTGCACTACTAACCTGTCTCACTTCTTGTAAAGACAATAGTGGTCCTAACATGCTTATGCCTATGAATGCACGTAGTATGTCTGTTTTGTCACTTGAAACTGAGCTTCCCAACCTTGAGATTGACAATTCACAAGTAAGGAACATTCAGATTCCATTAAATGACAACGACTACGACTTCTATCAATTGATAGAAAGCATCAACTATGTACCTCTTGAGACTAATGCGGAGAGTCTCTTGGGCCATATCGACAAAATCGTAACAGACGATAATTTTCTGTTTATTTTAGATAAGCAGAATGGACTCGCCATGCGTTTTACAAAAGATGGTAAATACCTTGGGCGCATTGGCAAACAAGGCAATAACAAAGGCGAATACGAAAGCATCGCTGACTTATCTATTGACTATCGTAACAAGCGCATCTGCCTATTAGACCCTAATGGTGCGCAACAACTCTTTTACGACTATGGCGGTAATCTTGTAAAAGAGCAACCCTTGTATTACTACTACCAGCAAATAGAGTTCGCTGGTGACACCCAGATACAACACACGGGATTTTCATTCAACGAGGAGGCACCTCAATTGGATTATAACAGAGTTGTAATTGCCAACGCTCAACAGCAACCACTATATGTTGGTTTCCCATACGATGAAAAGTTGCGCTCTAATTTCCATTGGTCTGTGTCTAAACCTCTTCATTCAGTAAGAGGAAAAGTATTCTTTAATCACATACTTTCTAACACCATTTGGCAAATTGAAGGAAACAAAGCTATCGCACGCTACAAAGTTGAGTTACCTTCTAACTGCACATCACAAGATCAGTTGAATATTTCTACTCTTTCAGACAAAGAATTTGAAACGAAAACCGAAAAATCTCCGATTACTTATAAAGGAGGTTATCAGCAAACAGACAATACACTATGTGTGTTTATTACAGAAGAAGGATTTATTCGACCCGTTTTATATAACAAATCATCTGGCAACGTTTTAAAAGGAACCGGATTTAAAAACGCACAGCATAATTTGTTTGAATCCTTGAGTGCAAACATTTTCGACTTTTCCGATGGCGAAAACTTTATTAAGCTACTCCAACCATTTGACATCTTCCGCATTATGAAGTTGAATAAGAACATTAAACCTTCAGAGAGGGAAAAAGTTTTGCTCAACAACATTACGGAAGAGAGCAATCCTATTTTAGTCTTTGTCAAATTAAAAAACTTTTAAGTCATGAAGTACATAAAGATACGATACATTATTGGTACACTTGCCATTATTGCTATTGTTGTGATGAACTTTACTTATGCACACAACAACTATGGAATACATAAAATGAATCGCATTACAGATGCTTGTGCTACAGAACCCTTACCAAGCTATCGTGAGGAATTAGAATTTGAATACAAATTTTGCGATTCGTATGCCTACGATGTAAAAGTTTACTCTGCAAAAACACCTGAACAGATTAAAGAGGATTCTATCAAAGGGTGGAATGATGACCCTATTTATGGATATCACGTGATTACATTCACATCTAAATCTATGAAAGAGGCATATAATAAAGCAAAAAAATATGCACAAGACGTAAATGAATTAGGTATGGATTATGCTGAAGTTGATATGAAATGGTATATTACAGAAACATATCGAGACGCTCATCGCGTAAAATGTCTTCAAAGTGGAAATCTAAAGTATTGCGAAACGAAAGATGTTGAATGCGATCCCTTAGAGTACGAAAGTTCACTTGAAAGATAATAATAGAGACAAGTTCTCTACACACTATTGAGTATATTTACCATAAGCCACCAAAGTGTATGATGAAGATGTATAAATATAGATTCCTGTGTATCCTCTTATTTTTGCTCTGCACCTTGCTGAACACCAACACCCATGCACAATCACTGCATGAACAAACGGAACAACTCTTTGAAAAGTTTAAAACGGCTGCACGATTTGACTATAAATATCCTCGTGAAAAAGTGTATGTTCATTTTGACAACACTGCTTACCTTACGGGCGACACCATTTGGTACAAAGCATACGTAGTACGTGCATCATCGCTCAAACCCACTACACTCAGCAAAGTGCTTTATGTTGAACTACTTAATTCTGACGGACAAAACGTCATAAATCAAGTTCTCAGAATTGATAGTATGGGAACGGCACAGGGGGCTTTCCCATTAGGTGATATCGTTTATCCTGGTTACTACGAAGTAAGAGCCTATACGCGTGAAATGGTTAATTGGGGGAAGTATGCTTGCTTCTCACGTGTGCTCCCAGTCTTTACTGACGAAAATCCACAACATAAGAAGCAACATGGGTTAGACCTTGACCTTTCACAACTCTCCATTCCACAACCAGAGCCTCGTAAAACGGTTACCATAGGACAACCACGCCCTTATGGCATGACAACAAACAAAAAGCGAATGCTCGACTTCTACCCCGAAGGCGGAGAACGCGTTAAGGGCGTAGAACAACTCATCGCCTATAAACTCACTGACGGTACAGGACTTCCCGTTGAAGATACGCTCTCTATTTATTATGCTGACGGGCGCTTATGTACTACTACACAACCTATACACGACGGAATGGGTACTTTTGAGTTACCTGCCGACTTTGACGAAGGATATGCATGTATTAATGGTATCAAAAAGAGCCAAATAGAACTACCCAAATGTTCTGCCGATTATTACTTAGGCGTAACTGAACATAGTAGTGAAGGCATTACCATTAAAGTCGCAGCTGCAGATAGCGTTTGCCAACAACATGAACTTTTAGCCATAGCACTCTTTAATCGCGAAAATGCCTGCTTCTTTGACACGCTTACTGTCGACCCACAAATTGGAACTGAACTTTTCATTCCCAACAAAGCCCTTCGCGCGGGGGTGAGTCGCTTCGAACTTTTCAACATTGAGGGTCAGGGACTTGCGACACGATTAGTTTGGCATCCGCTCAATCAGCGTGAAGCTGCACACAAAGTTTCACTACAAGTTAAACAAAACCAACGTGCATACGATCCCTTTAGTCCCGTGGCATTAGTACTTAAAGCCACACGTGGTGACGGCAGTATCGTAAAAAATGCCAACCTTTCTGTGGCTGTACGCGACGAAGCGAGCAATATTATCACCACCACAGATGGGGGTATTGAGGCCAGCATGTTGTTAGCCTCTGAACTGCGTGGTTATATTCATCGTCCTGATCGTTATTTTGAGCGCAATGATGCCGCACATCGCTTCATGCTCGACCTCCTCATGTTAGTACAAGGGTGGCAAACGAACTCTTTTGATGTGATGTGTCAACGCGAAAGTTTTGCGCTTCGTCAGCCCATTGAAGATAGCTTATTGATTAAAGGTACACTTTACAAGTACAACAACAAAATAGAACCTTACCCCAATATTTATATCAACCTTATGGGATATGCATACAACGATGGGAAGGTGGGTACTACTGGTATAGAAGCACAAGCCAAGACTGACGACAAAGGGCGATTCGCTTTTGAAGCGAAAACGGAATTGAAAGGAGACTTCTTAGTTACCTTCAAACTTCAGGACGAGAATAACAAGCGCAAATGGAGCAAACTTTCGCTCGACCGTTGGTTCGCTCCCCCACTCTGCCCTATCAGAGGACCCCAACTAAGTTTACAGCCGTACGAATATGCCACAAACAACCCCAATTACACAAACACTGCTACCGATACAAAGGAGGCTGACCTGTTTGAGTGGAAAGACACGATTAAGACCTTTCGCTTTTCGGTGCTTAAGCCTGCCGAAGTCGTGGCACATGTCAAAAAATATAAAGGACTACAAGGCGGCCGTAGCACCTTTAATGGGGGCGAGCGAAATGGAATTAAACACTGCGTAACTTACTATAACGTGCAGCGTGAATGCGAACGTCTGAGAGATTTCGGTATTAATGACTTAGACATTTTCCAATTTTTCGACATTATGAATTGGAAACTAAGTTATAACGGAAGCGACTACACTATGGATTCTTCTCAAATGACTTCAAATATGGCAACTTATGCGGAAGAATACTATACCCTAACTAATAATAAGGTAGAAAATGCCATCAATAGTCATTCACATAATAATTCTACAAATAGTCAAAGTTTAAGCCACAATGAAGTGACTCAAAATAATAACGAAGATATAAATAGTAACGAAGACATAAATAATAATGATAATCCAAGTGAGAACGAAGATAATACCCTACTGAGTTTTTCGATTAATGGACACAATTACACCGTTTACGTCAACAATCTTCCTCCAAAGGTTTTCTTTCGAGATGAGGATGATAAGCTCTGCTCAAACTTCAAATCAGCTTCTATCGTTAAAAGCAATTTGCGCATTGATGGTGTAAGTGGTGAAGAGAAACGCTTTAGCAGCGAAAAAGACAAAATTTATTTGTTCCTAAGCTCCGATGAATATAGAAGGCGCACAGGGCGTGGCAAAGAGTCACGTCAAATTCAAGGATTTACGCCTACCATTAAATACTATTCACCCAACTATCGAAAGTTTGATTTGCCCTCAAAGAACGATACACGCCGCACTCTCTTGTGGTCACCAGAGATTACGACAAACGACAATGGCGAAGCTACTATCATACTCTTCACCAACGCTCGCGAAAACGAAACACTTGATATCAGTGTGCGCGGCATCACAGAAGAAGGTGAGTTGATTAATTGGAACTAAAAGGAACTGCTCTTCAGAAGAGGGAGAAGCCTTGCTCAACAACACTACAAGAGAGAAAATAGTAATTCTATTGTAGTTTTTGTCGAATTTTAAAAATTAAGTCATGAAATACATAAAAATCCGATACATTATTGGCACACTTGCCATTATTGCTATTGTTGTGATGAACTTTACATACGCACACAACAACTATGGGATTCCTAAGATGAATGGAATAACAAAAGCGAATGCTACAACAACTGCTCCTGCATATCGCGAAGAGAAACGAACTGCCTATAAAAACTGTCTGCGTTATACCTATGATGTAGTTGTATATAGCAGATATACCAACACTATTGATTCTATAAAGGATCTTGGTTGGATAGGAGCAAAAGATATTTTATACAGAAAAGCATTCCTATCATTAAACCTAGGTAAAGCTCTGACAGAAGCCACCTATTATGCAAATCAGTACAACGCCATACATGGTGATGATGGTACATGGGCAGTAGTTGATCACGTGCCATATTACAGCGAAATATATACTGAAGCATACTTTACAACATGCGAAAAAGGTGGCACATTACCAAATTGCAAGACATCTGATATTGAATGTGAGCCATTAGATGTTGTTAGCTAATAAATGATTATCAAAATTGAATTAAAAGTAACACGTCGCTTAGCAATGGTAAAAGAATAAGTTCCGCAATTTTGCACCTGTATTTTTAGGCTATTTTACATAAGATAGGCTGCGGCTCAGCAATTTGGGGCAAGCCTGATTGCGTTCACCTTGCACTATCTTTGAAGTTTCTTCGAGGGTTGCTCTCCCCCGAAAACGGGGGAGTCGGAGGGGGTCATAGCGGGCTTTGTGACCGAGAATAAACTTCAAAAGAGACAAAAAGACAGGGGCTGCAACCAACTTAAAGCTATCGCAAAATAGCGGAAGTTATTTTTTACCATTGCTTAATTCAAAAGAATATGCTAAAACATATATTGATTACGTTATCATTCTTCTTGATTTCTTTATCTTCAATAGGCCAATCCTTATCTGACCAAACGACACAACTCTTTGAAAAATTCAAAAAGGCAGCTCGTTTTGACTATAACTACCCACGCGAAAAAGTATACCTGCATTTTAATAGTTCAAGTTATCTGCAAAACGATACAATATGGTATAAAGCCTATGTAGTACGTGCATCTTCACTAAAACCAACTACACTAAGCGGAGTCCTATACGTTGAACTATTAAATGCTGAGGGGCAACAAATCACTAAGCAAACACTTAAAATTGATAGTATGGGAACAGCCCAAGGTGCTATCGCACTGCCCTATTATGCTTATGGCGGATATTATGAAATATTAGCTTATACACGCGAAATGATAAATTGGGGGCGTGCTGCATGCTTCTCGCGTGTACTTCCTGTTTTTACAGATGCAAATCCCCAACACAAAAAAGAAAAAGGATTGGACCTAAACCTTTCGCAATTATCACTTCTAACACCAGCCCCACGCAAAAATCCTACTATAGGGAAACCACGTCCCTACATAATGACAAGCAATAAAAAACGTATTTTAGATTTTTATCCTGAAGGTGGAAATCGCGTAAACGGAGCATCGCAGCGAATTGCATTCAAATTAACTGACGGCATGGGGGTTGCAGCCAATGATAGCATAACCATTTATTACGCTAATGGAAAAATCTGTACGAAAGCTCAACCAGAACATGACGGCATGGGTACTTTTGAACTACCCGCTGATTTTTCAGAAGGGTACGCACAGGTTCAATCCATTCGATCTGAGAAATATGAGTTACCCAACAATCATGCAGCGTACGCCGTTTCAGCTAACATTAATAATGAAGGGCTTGACATTCAAATTATAGCTAATACGAATAGTCTTAAAAGGAATGAACTTCTTGCTTTAGCCATCTTTAACCGCGAAAATGCATGCTTCTTTGACACAATTACTGTACATGAAAATGCTAATTCTCGCTTTATACCTATTAACGCGCTACGCGGTGGCGTCAATCGTATAGAACTTTATAATTGGAAAGGGCAGAGTCTATCAACACGTCTCTTTTGGGCACCATTCACATCTATTGATAGTACTCGTTTCGTGCATCTTGAAGTTCTTCAGAATCAACGTGAATATAAAGCCTTTAGCCCTGCCGTCGTAGTTGTACGTGCAAAAGACAAACATGGTAACGCCATCGCCAATGCTAACCTTTCATTTGCAGCACGTGATGAAGCAACTACTTTACTTGACAATGCCGATGGGGGCATTGGCGGAAATTTACTCTTAGCATCTGAATTACGTGGATATATTCATCGTCCTGACTTGTACTTTGCGAAAAAGGATGCAGCTCATAGACGTATGATAGACCTTCTTATGATGGTACAAGGTTGGTATGCCAATTCTTTCGATACAATGTGTCAAAAAGATACGTTTCAATTATTACAACCTATCGAGAACAAATACTTGATCAAAGGTACACTTTATTCATACAATAGACGCAAGCCCTTACCTCATACCAGAATTGATATAAAAGCTTATGGATATCAAAGCGGCAAAATAAATGAAAAAAATTTTGAAGGAAGCACCATTACTGACGACCATGGATCTTTTAATTTTGTTGCTAATACGGAAGTTAGGGGGGACTATATTATACAGTTTAGAATTAGTTCTGGCACAAATAATCCACAAAAAAAATGGTGTAAAATTTTTCTTGACCGTTGGCTAACCCCTCTTCTATACCCTTTAACTGGAGAAGAACTGACCATACATCCATATATCTATAACGAAAAGCAAGCATTAATCAACCAGCTCAACAATAATGAGAATAAAAACAATGTAAAATATTTCGAATGGACAGATACCATACTCCCCTATAAAGTCAATAACCTTAAAGCCGCCACAGTACACGCTCGTAAGAAGTATAACGGATTTACAGGTACACGCTACACCTGGGACGGAGGTGTCAATAAGGGAATACGAGCTTCACTTACCTACTATAACATACAAAAAGAATGTGAACGCTTTCGCGACTACGGATTAAACGATTTAAACGTTTTTGCTTTTCTTAAGATCGAGGACTTAAAGTGTAAATACAATTCCCAAAAAGATGCCACGGGTATAGGAACTTCTTTACAACGACTACCCATAGGAGACATTTATTCTCAATCCAATGAAAGTTTCGTTTCTGACATTGAGGGGCAATCAAGTATAAGTTCTTCATTCTTAGAAAATATCGGTGCAAGTGACAACACACCATTTGACGAGAATGAGAAGCCAGATAAAGATAGAAGAACGGGGTTATACATTATCAATGGGCATGAATATCGCCTATTGTTAAACAACGAGCTGACTTCTACCTATTTTGACGAAGAGCTTAACACGCTTTGCAAAGACTTTGAGTCTGTAACGATTGTACGGAGCGATATGTTTGCAGACAACCTCTCTGGCAAATATAAAAGAAATAATAGAGGTAAAGATGCTGATAATATCGAACTTACTGACTATATTTATTTCTATGAATGCTCCGACGAATATCGGACACGCAATCAAAAAGGCATAGAATTTCGCCACCTACAAGGTTTTACACCTGAAATAAAATTTTATTCGCCTAATTATCGTAAATTCGACCTTCCAACGGAAAAAGACGTACGGCGGACACTACTTTGGGCACCTCAAATGAAGACGAACGAAAAAGGTGAAGCTACATTCATCTTTTTCACAAATTCACGCGAAGCCGAAACAATCGATATTAGTATACGAGGTATCACAAAAGACGGACAATTTATTGATTGGAACTAATCAACTCTTGAGTAGATAAGATATTGACTTCTATTCTGTTTTACACTACACTCAAATTTTAACACGGATTGTCGTACATGGCACAAATGGCAAACGCCAATCTACTTGAGCGCTATGCTGAGCCCTGTTGGCAATCCGTGTAAAAAAATAACAATTCTTCAACCAACAAACTAATTTAGAAAGGGGTGTTCTAAAAATTCTGGCGCGTTGATTTGTGCCCTATCGGAAGTGTATTTTTGAAAGCAAACGAAGGAGCATAGCGGGCTATGTGACTGAGTTCGCTTTCAAAAAGACACTTCCGAGAGGGTGCAAATCAACCGACAGAATTAGAACATTCTAAAAACAGAATTTTTAGAACACCCCTAAACTTATCATGAGGACATTAACACTCAACAAGCAACACCTAACATGGGGTATCATCTTAGGAACAATTGCTGCCTTAACATTCTTCTTCATAGCCTATAACTACAAGCAACAACTTGATATTCAAACATTAAAGAGCAACAACGCACAACTTAAAATCATTAAAAGCTATATTCACTATACAGAGGAGGTTAAAACACCTATCAACGATGATTGGACATTTTACGACTCCAACATGAAGCAATATACACTCGATGACATCGTAGCAAAAGGGAGCCAATTTTGTTTATTCATTGACAAATCACAATGTGAAGTTTGTTGGAAAAGAGCATTAACCTATCTTGAAGAAAACACAAAAGACTCATCTCTTCAACCAATCATTCTCTTTTCTGGATTTCTCCCCAAAGACTTTGTTCGTTTGAGCACGAACTTGCCTTTTCCATGCTACTATATTGAATCCACTATAGACTTGGAAGAATACTTTCCAACAAGCAATCCAATGTATTTCATATTAAACAAAGCTAAATTCATACACTACGTCTTTTATCCAGAAGGAATGTATGATACGATGGGAGGCCAGTACCTATCTGCTGCAACCTCATATCTCAATACCTATAACCATACATCTCCAACAACTATGGTTATTGCAGAAAACCCTCAAATTGAAATTAAAGGCTTACCACTCCGCAAAAAGACATCTGTTAAACTCTATCTACAAAACAGAGGGAACAAGTCTGTTAAGATTCAACAAGTATTGCCGTCATGTGATTGCATGCTGATAGAGCACTACCCTACTGTAGTAAAGGGCAAGGACAAAGCAACAATTGACGTATCCTTTGTTCCCGACAAGAAAGGTTGGATGCAAAGAAGTGTCACCATTATTTTAGATGATAAGCAAACAATTGAATTTAATATCGACATTTATGTGGTTTAACAAAAGTATGCATTCGCTATATACAATAACAATTGCTGTACTATTCATTCTCACTCTATTAAGACTATTCTGTCCTTATTCTATTTGCACGATTGAATCAAATAGTATGGAACCGACACTACATGATGGAGACGTTGTTTTGTGCACAACCATATCAACAGCCTCCAATAAGGAGAAGTCACAAGATAATAAAAACGCATACAATAGCCCCACACTATCCATAGATGATATTGTCATATTCAAATCAACCAACCACTCAGATCAGAATTGGATTAAAAGAATAACGAAAGTCATTCATCAAGGTACACCACTTAGCCTCAACACAATGAATGCAAATGATGTTAGAAGTATCATAACTGGAGACAGCGCCCATTTCGTAATACGCAATAATGCTTTCTACATCAATGGGAGAAAGTCCTCCACCTATATTCCGCATCAGAATTTCTATTACGTGAATGGTGACAATAGACAAACTTCATACGATAGCCGACATTTTGGATACATACCACAATCAAGCATTATTGCTACGTCTCAATTGGGGCTCATCTCTATTCATAACAGAAGAATCAACATATTTTTTACCCTAAAACGACAACACTAACATGAGAAAAAATATAATTAGATACATCGTTGGTTCATTAGCTATTTTAGCCATTGTTACAATGAACTTTAACTACGCCTACCACAACTATGGCATACCTAAAAAGGAGAAGTCCGTTACAATTCAAGCCACTACTGCCCCCACTTTATACCAGGAAGAAAAGCAGGCATCCTTTAAAAACTGCCCACGCTATGCTTACGATGTGATTGTTTACGATAGACTACGTCACCCTCATTTGGAAGAAGATATGAATCAAGGTTGGTTAGGCAGTAAGCCCATACTATTTCGGAAGACATTTATTTCGCTCAGCCTATCAGATGCTCTGACACAAGCTACTTCCTATGCCAATCAATATAATGCAGAGCAAACTGATGAGACATGGGCTGTAGTAGATCATCACAGAAGAATCATTGAAGTATTTACCGATGCTTATTTCATTCAATGTAAAAAGGGAGGGAAACTAAAAGATTGCAAGACCTCGGACATTGAATGCGAGCCTTTAGATATGGAAAGTTAAGCATAACATGCCATAAAACTATGAATTTGAAAAAGAAAACTCTTCTACTATCATACTTTCTACTATTACTTGCTGCCTCAATGGCTGCACAAACAAGCAATCAAACGAAGCAGCTCTTTGAAAAGTTTAAAAGTGCTGCAAGGTTTGATTATACCTATCCACGCGAAAAAGTGTATGTACACTTCAATAGTTCAAGTTACTTAGTTGGCGACACGATATGGTACAAAGCCTATGTTGTACGTGCTTCTTCACTCAAACCCACCACACTGAGCGGTGTGTTATACGTTGAGCTATTAAACGCTGACGGGCAACAAATAACCAAGCAAACACTTAAAATTGATAGTATGGGAACGGCACATGGCGCTATTCCCTTACCCACCTACGCCTATGGAGGCTATTACGAGATTTTAGCCTACACGCGCGAAATGATTAATTGGGGAAGCTATGCCTGCTTTTCACGTGTTTTCCCCGTTTTTACCGATGCTAATCCTCAACATGTAAAAGAGAAAGGATTGGATCTGAACCTTTCACAACTATCGCTTTTAGTTCCGGCACAACGCAAATACCCCACTATTGGGAAACCCCGCCCATACGAAATGACTAATAATAAAGAAAGATTATTAGATTTTTATCCCGAAGGAGGGAACCGCGTGAAGGGAGCATCACAACGCATTGCCTTCAAACTTACTGACGGGACAGGGCTGCCTACTTGTGATAGCATATACATTTACTATGCCGATGGGAAAATATGCACACAAGCGCTACCTGAACATGAAGGTATGGGCACTTTTGAACTTCCCGCTGACTTCTCTGAAGGATATGCTAAAGTGCAAACAAATAAATCACAAAAGTATGAGTTGCCCCCAAGCACTGCGTCTTACGCTTTAAAGGCTGAACAAGCGGACAGCGTTCTTAACCTTAACATTATTACCGCCGATTCCATACAAAATGATCTATTGGGACTTGCCATCTTCAATCGCGAAAATGCTTGCTATTTTGACACACTCAGCGTAATAAAGAATTCTAACTACCGTTCTATTCCTTATAGCGCATTACGTGGAGGAGTAAATCGAATAGAGTTATTTAACCAAGAAGGACATAGTCTGTCAACTCGCTTGGTTTGGAAACCAATTGAAGCTACCGATAGTGCTAGATTTGTTCAACTTGAAGTATTACAAAACGAACGCGCATACAAACCATTCAGTCCTGCTGTTGTTATAATTCGTGCTCAGGATAATAAGGGCAATCCGATACGCAATGCCAACCTTTCATTTGCAGCACGTGATGAAGCAAGTACTTTACTCGATAACGCTGATGGTGGCATCAGTGGGGACTTGCTATTAACATCAGAATTACGAGGTTACATTCACCGTCCCGACCTATACTTTCAAAAGAATGATGCAGCTCACCATCGTATGCTTGACTTGCTCATGATGGTGCAAGGTTGGTGTGCAAACTCTTTTGACACTATGTGCAAAAAAGATAGCTTTGAACTTCTGCAACCTATTGAAGATAAATTATTGATTAAAGGAACACTTTATACCTATAATAAGCGTAGGCCTTTATCTAAAGCCAAGATAGAATTAAAAGCCTATGGTTATGAAGACGGAAAAGTAACTGGCGGAAGCTTTGAGGGAAATACTACTACCGATAATGCAGGACAATTTGCTTTTATGGCAAACGCTAACATTGAAGGGAATTATCTATCACGCTTTAAAATTAGCAAAATTGGAAAGGAGCAACAAAAATGGTGCCGCCTTTACTTGGACAGATGGCTTACGCCTCAATTACGTCCCTTTTGGCACGACATGCTGACCATACACCCTTATCAGGGCATGAAAGATATTTCAAGTATTAGTAACAATCACGTTAAGTACTTTGAATGGACGGACACTATCGTTCCCTATAAAGTGCAAAACTTAAAAACTGCAACAGTTAGCACGAAACGAAAATATAAAGGACTAACAGGCACTCGATATTCATGGGACGGCGGTGTAAACAAAGGTATACGTGCATCACTCACATTTTACGACATTCAAAAAGAGTGCGAACGCTTTCGCGACTTTGGCCTTAACGACTTAAATATATTCGAATTTCTTAATCTAATGGAACTAAAGTGTAAGCCCTATGGCCAAAAGAATAATCGAAGCATAACCAATATTTCTAAGCAATTATCAATAGGTAATTCTTCTTTTGATAACGAAGCGGAAGCCACCTACTACAAAAGCCTCGAAATATACAATAATACGCTACAACTTGAGAAGGCTGAGTCCAGCAGCGAAAACGAAAGTACCGTCTCTTCAGCTTTCAACTTTTCATCAAGGCAAGAAAAGAACGATGGAGGATACGTCATTAACGGACACACCTATAAGTTCTTATTAAATAACGAACTTAACCCTACCTTCTTTAACGAAGAGGCCAATTGCTTTTGTAAAGACTTTGACTACGTAACTATTGTGAGAAGCGAACTCTTCGAAGACAATCTTTCAGGAACGTACAAAAGAAGAAACCGAGGCAAAGATGCTGATAACAAAGACCTTTCTGACTACATTTACTTCTACGAACGACCCGATGAATTTCGCACACGCAACGAAAAAGGATTCGAATATAGAAATATTCAAGGCTTCACGCCTCCCTTAAAATTCTATTCGCCCAACTACCGAAAATTTGATTTGCCAACAAAAGCCGACACCCGTCGTACTCTCTTATGGGCTCCACAAGTCATGACAAATGAGAAAGGGGAAGCAACTCTTATCTTCTTCACCAACTCGCGTGAAAGTGAAACCCTCGATATCAGCATTCGCGGAATCACTAAAGACGGGCACTTAATTGATTGGAACTAAAGAGTACCGCAATCAATAGAGAGGGTGTCATAACTTGATTTGACGCGAGAAACACTTTCTATCGTGTTATTATTTTACACACCCTCTAATTGCACTTATCAAATGCTACTTCACACAGAAAAGCAAAAACGCGAAATATTGCTCCAACTATTTATTAGTTAACAACACCCATTTACCAGAGGCCCACTTATACTGAACCGATTGCAACAAGAGAGTTAGCTCCTTCTGTGCATCGAGAGGGAGGGACGCGAGGCTTAGCGCACACGTTAATATAGGTTCGCGCTCGCTCAGCATAAATTGGATCGGGCTATTGCGAAGTACATCTATAGATGATTGCAAACGCGCGGGAAGGCTCCCCCATGCTGACTTTACAAACAAGCTGAATGAAGGGGTAGGTGTGTCGCGCTTGACCTGATGCCAATCACTCCCTCTATAATAAGTAAGCCTTGAATAGGTATTAAGCCCTCGAACAGTGCTAATGCAAACGATTAGCGTGTCATGCGCTACGGGCAAGAGCTTCATCTGCCACGAACTAGCATCTGTGCATCTAATATGGATGTAATCGTCCGTCTTGGTTAGCAGCACTGACTGCCCACCATATACGTTTTCAACCTTTGGCGTTAAGTGGCTATTATATAGATCGAGTAGGTCGAGCCGTGCCGTCTTGTCCAACAAAGGCAAAACCGTTTGCGGCATCTTCGCAAAATAAGCATCTATACGCTGTCCCGCACTCACACATAAGGTGAGAGACAACACTAAAATAAGTAGTACATATCGTTTCATGAAGGCAAAAGTAGCAAAATTTTGAACACGCCCTTTGCAGATTACACAAAAAAGCGTATTTTTGCACCCGATTATCAGACCATTACACTAAGTTGTTACCATAACAATTTGATAAACCATAAAAAAGCTATAGCAAAATGAAACAAGGTATTCACCCTGAGAATTATCGTCCCGTAGTATTTAAGGACATGAGTAACGGCGATATGTTCCTTTCACGTTCAACTTGCAAGACAACTGACACTGTTGAATTTGAAGGCGAAACTTACCCCGTAGTAAAGCTTGAAATCTCAAGCACCTCTCACCCCTTCTACACTGGCAAGTCTAAGCTTGTTGACACCGCTGGTCGCGTTGACAAGTTCATGAGCCGCTACGGTAAGAGCCGCAAGTAATTCTCCTTACTCTTAAGCTCTAAAAAAGAATAGTTCTTATCAAAGGGCAAAGGTAACACCCAAGTGGTAAAGTGGATGTGTCTGAAAACGACGCGTCCACTTTTTTTTCTTACAACTCCTTTATACGCTCTCCGTATGCCAACCGTTGCAAATCTCGCTTGTACTCCTATACCGCTTGTACGCATAGCCCTAATCGGGTTAGGCGGAAGGGGCATGAAAACGCTTGAAAGATATGCTTTCATTCATGGTGCTGAAATACGTTACCTCGTCGACATCGACGATCGACGCGTCCTATTAGCCAATCAGAAACTCTTACAAAGCGGACGCCCACAAGCTAAAATGCTTATAGGAGAGAAAGCATGGGCTGAAGCTTGCAACATGCAAGACGTTGACGTAGTCTACATTTGTACGGAATGGCGCTCACATGCCACAATTGCGACTGAGGCGATGCTATGTGGCAAACACGTGGTAGTAGAAGTGCCTGCCGCCACGACACTACGCGAGTGTTGGCAACTCGTTGAAACGGCTGAAAGGACAAGGCGTCACCTATTTATGGCCGAGAACTGCTGTTACGACTTCTTTGCTCTACAAACGCTCGAGATGAAGCGTCGCGGCCTTTTCGGCCAAATAACGCATTGCGAAGGGGCCTACATTCACGACCTGAATGAGTACAATTTTGCATCACATCATGGCGACACGAAGCACAACTGGATGATTCACTCCTGTGCGCAACATGGGGGCAACCCCTACCCTACTCACGCTATAGGCCCCATAGCGCAAGTGCTCGACTTTCATAATCAAGACCGAATGACGCGACTCGTTTCGCTCACCTCGTCAATCAGTGTTCAAAATGAATGTGCTACCGAACTTGGACATATTAATAATACGCTTATACTCACCGAACGAGGCGTAAGCATTCTTCTGCAATTGGACGTTAGTACAAATCGCCCTTATAACAGATTGCAGACCGTATGCGGCACAAAGGGATTTGTACAGAAATATCCCCTACCTACCCTCCAATTAGAAGGGGAAGACCTTTTAACGGGCAATGATGCACTAAGCGCTATGCAAAGGTTTGCAACTTCACCCGCCTCACAACTATGGCAAAGGGGACACAACATGGGGGTGCCTAACGAAATGAATTATGCCATGGACGCACGCCTTATCCATTGTTTGCAAAACGGACTACCACTCGACATTGACGTCTACGATGCTGCCGAATGGTCGTGCTTGGCCGAACTTACGCAACTTTCGGCCTGTCAAGGAAACATTCCCATCGAAATTCCTCAATTCAGAAAATAAGACAAAAAGAACGATGCTTGCCACTCTTCATTAGAATAAATGAAGAGTGGCAAGCATCGTTTTGTTAGGTTACGAAGCTAAAGATTATAATCCAACCTTTTCAAGTTCGCGCTGCATTTGCTGTTGCAATTCGTGTGCTTTCTCAGCAGCAACGGCAGCAAAGTTTTCGCTATGATCGGCATAAATAATGCCGCGAGAAGAGTTGACAAGCAGGCCACACTCGCGTGTTATACCATACTTACACACTTCCTCAAGCGAACCTCCTTGAGCGCCGACACCTGGCACTAACAAGAAATGATGGGGCACAATCTTGCGAATGTCTTCAAACAAGCGTCCCTGAGTGGCACCTACGACGTACATCATCTTTTCATCACTTGCCCATTGGCATGAGCGACGCAATACCTTTTCGAATAAGCGCTCGCCCTCTTTATCTTCAGAGAGTTGGAAGTCATGAGAACCTTTGTTGCTCGTCAATGCTAAAAGAATTACCCATTTTCCTTCGTATTGTAAGAAGGGGGTGACACTGTCCTCACCCATATAGGGAGCCACAGTTAGCGAATCGATGTTCATCTCTTCAAAGAAAGAGCGCGCATACATAGCTGAGGTGTTACCTATGTCGCCACGCTTTGCATCGGCTATAATAAATTGGTCGGGATAGTTTTCTTTGATATACTTCACCGTCTTTTCAAATGCTGTCCAGCCCTTCAAGCCAAAGCATTCATAAAAGGCTAAGTTGGGCTTATAGGCCACACAATAAGGGGCCGTAGCATCGATGATAGCTTTATTAAATGCGAAGATTGGGTCTTCTTCCTTCAACAAATGTTCTGGGATTTTCTTCAAGTCGGTGTCTAAGCCAACACAAAGAAAAGAGTGCTTAGCACGAATGTTGTCAATAAGTTGTTGCTTGTTCATTTCGTTGCAATAATTAAGTTGTGCAAACTTACGCAAAAAAGTTCATTCCTTGTTATGAATAAAAAGATGTTTTAGGTTTTGTGGTATTTTTTTCTGTAAATGTGGTATACGACTTCACGCTTATTGCTTATAAATTTGCAGTGTAATCATTAAACCCTACATTATGTATTTAGAAAGAATCAATACTCCCGCTGACGTTAAGCAGCTGAATGGTGAGCAGCTGAACGTATTAGCGACCGAAATCCGACACTACCTTTTGCAGAAGCTTTCTGCACACGGAGGTCACATCGGCCCTAACTTAGGCATGGTTGAAGCCACTATCGCACTGCACTACGTGTTCAACTCACCTGAAGATAAAATCGTGTTCGACGTGAGTCATCAAAGCTACGCGCATAAAATGCTTACCGGGCGAAAGAACGCTTTTATGAATGCCAACGAATACGATGAAGTATCGGGATATACCGAACCAACTGAGAGCGAACATGACCACTTTGTGATTGGCCATACCTCTACTTCGGTTAGCTTGGCTTGTGGACTTGCTAAGGGACGCGACTTACAAGACGGAATAGAAAACGTTATTGCCATTATCGGTGACGGCTCTTTGAGCGGTGGCGAAGCGCTCGAAGGACTTGACATGGCTGCTGAGCTTGACACAAACCTTATCATTGTCGTTAACGACAATCAAATGTCAATAGCTGAAAATCACGGCGGCCTCTATCGCAACCTTCAGCAATTGCGCGAAAGCAAAGGAGAGGCTTCATGCAACCTCTTCCGTGCTATGGGACTTGACTACGTTTACGTTGACAAGGGTAATGACATCAACGCACTCATCGATGCTTTCAAAAAGGTAAAGGACACAAAGCACGCAGTAGTTGTACATATCAATACCTTAAAGGGCAAAGGCTATCGCTTTGCAGAAGAACAAAAAGAACGTTTCCACTGGGGCTTCCCATTTGAATTAGAAACGGGCGAAACGAAGGCAGCCTTTCAGTTCGGCCCCAACTTCGGTAGCCACACAGCCAACCTCCTGCTCAACGAGATGCAAAAGGACAAATCGGTGGTGGCGCTAACTGCTGGCACACCGGGCATATGGGGTTGGACTCCAGAAATGCGACAAAAGGCAGGCAAGCAATTTGTTGACGTTGGCATAGCTGAAGAGACGGCTGTCGCCATAGCAAGTGCCATTGCGAAACGTGGTGCCAAACCTGTGTTTGGTGTACATAGTTCATTCATACAACGCACCTATGACCAACTGTCGCAAGACCTTTGCATCAACAACAATCCTGCCACGATTGTTGTCTTTGGCGGCACGCTTACTGGGCTGAACGATGTAACGCACCTTGGTTTCTATGACATCGTGCTCATGAGCAATATTCCCAATATGGTCTATCTCGCTCCAACTTGTAAGGCTGAATACGATGCCATGCTGCTTTGGTCATTGCATCAAACGGAACACCCCGTAACTATTCGCGTACCGAATGTCGCACTCGACGCAACTAACGACACTACTCCCGAAACAAGCTATAGCCAATTAAACCGCTATCAAATGACGCACGAGGGCAAGGATATTGCTATCATTGGTTTGGGTAGCTATTATTCGCTCGCACAACAAGTAGCTGCTGCTTATAAGGAGAAGGGCATTGACGCTACAGTTATCAACCCACGCTATGCCTCGGGCGTTGATGCCGAACTGCTTGAAAGCCTTAAAGAAAATCACCATACAGTCATCACGCTTGAAGACGGTCAGTTAGACGGCGGTTGGGGCGAAAAGGTGGCACGCTTCTATGCTGACAGCGACATGCACGTTCGCTGCTATGGTGCACAAAAGGAATTTGTTGATCGTTTTGACTACACTGAATTTCTCAAGCAAAACGGACTTACCGTTGAGAGTATTGTAAAATGATAAAACATTAGCATTAGACAAAAAAGGGACAAAGCGTTAGTGCTTTGTCCCTTTTTTGTATGTAATACTTTAAGAGCGATTACTTCGTCTGAATCAACTGAATGCCTTGACCTCCAAATTTAGCAAATTTGGGCAGACGGCCTGGCTGAATAGCGATTGTTGTGTTGTGCATCTTACGAGTAGCAATCTTTCCCTTTGCAGGAGCTGACTCAGTACTACTATCAGCAGAAGGAGTCGTGAAACGCAATACTTCTACCTCCCCCCATTCGTTATTGGCATTCTTTGCAGCAGCCAAAGCTACAGCCTCAGTGTTAGGATTGATTTGATAATCCGTTGTTAGCGGTTCATAGAAGAACCAGTTAGCCATGGGCATAGGAGGATCCATGGTTATATAGCTCTTGCATCCGTCAGGATTCTCGTCATACTCTGCAGCAGTGTACACACCCATACGATAACAGTTTGACTGGTCGTTGGGAGTAAAGGTGATAAACTGGCTATACTTTTGCATACCTTCCCAGTCTGTTAGCTTGTACTCACCCAAAGTTATGCTAACAGCAGCTGCACCTTGGCCACCCTTTACCTTAGTAGTAAGATTGATAGTATCGCAAGGAGCAAAATTTCCCTCTGTGTCCCAAGCTTGAACAAAGATTTCATAGTCTGTGCCTGGTTGCATATCTTTCCATGTATCAGTTACAGACTCCCAACCTGCTTCAGGCTTTTCGTGTGGATAGCCCCAACCTTGTACCATTTCAGAGAAATTGCTAAAGCCCATCATCGGTGCCCATTGCGAATATTGCTGCTGAATAGAACCCTTTTCGCCTGATAAAGTAGCAAAACCGGCTACATCATCATTGGCCAACGAAGTGAGTGAGAACGTACGATCTTGAATATCAGACAATTCTGCCGTTACTTTAGGATCGCCTACCAACACAGAAGGAAGGGTCGTAAACTCAGCACGGCTTACAGCACAAGGTGTGCCATAAGAGTCGTAACCAACGGCAACGGCAACATAATCAGTAGAACCCTTCGCGCCAAAGTCTGACAATTTAACCTCACCTGATGTAAAGTCTTGGTTGTAAGACATTTTCGTATTTGTATCAATATACCAAGCCAACTGTTCGTCAGACATCATGCCTGCTCTTGTCTTGGTAAGAATATCAAACTTAAACGACAAGGCAAAAGCGTTACGGGTAGCGGTAAAAATCACCTTATCCTGATCTACACTGTTTACTGAAAGGTCGACAGCAGCCTCACCGGCAGCTTGAGGAAATGTTACTGACTGAATGCGATCGACTGCGAATGAAGTTGTTTGACCAATGCTATTGGTCACAACCATACGATCGTTTGACAATGTTTGGGCTGAAGCACCACCAGCCACAAGTGCTGAAAGAAGGGTAACGTATAATTTTTTCATAAATAGATTGCAATTTGACGATAAGTGTACATGCGATTCTTACATGTAGTTATCTTTCGAGTTAACGTAATAGTGTTTTATTTTGAGAACTTGGCCACTTTATTGCCGACCTTAACTACATAAACTCCCGGAGTTAGTGCCGATATGTTAATGTCTGCCCCACTCCACGCAGGTTGTTGCTTAACAATTTGACCTGTCGTAGTAAAGATTGTGAGCGTTGAAGGTTCACCAACGCCTGTTACGTGCAAACTTTGACCAACAACTGTTGCTTTAAAGCTGCCCGCTTTATCAGCAGTCACGGCATTGATACCGTCGGTGATGCTCTCAAAAGTGATTGATGTAATGTTTTTTAGGTCGAACGTTTTTAAGGTTGTTCCCTCTTCGGTGCCACCGAAGTTAATTTGGCTATTCAAGAAGGTAGCTGAACCTAACTGGCTCAACGCACACTTCCATGGCTGTTCGCTATCTGCAAGTGTTACCACCATTTGCTTTTGGGCTTTGGCTGTACTGCCAAAAGCAAAAGCGCAAAGAGCAACGCCAATGAGTTTTTGTGTTTTCTTCATAAACAAATAGGTGTTACTTAGGTTGTCGTCTTTTGTAATCAAGAGATTTTTACAAATCTTTTTTAAAAAGGTATCGAAAGAGTAATCTGCTTACGCAAACAAGCAAGAGCCCCTTCGTTTACTTTTTGTTAGTTTCGTTCTTGATTACACGACAAAAGTACACATTATATTTATAACAACAAATCTTTTGTAAGAAAACTTTCAATTATTTTTGTTTAGTGAACCAATCACGCACATAGCATACACGAACAAAGCACAAAAAGCCCTTCTCCTTATTTTAATAAAATTAAAACAAAAAGAAGGGACTTTTACGGACTAAAGCGCAAGGGCTATTAGTTAAAACAGAAAGTTTCGACAGTCATTAAATATAGCGAAAGCCATGAGCAACAACAATAAAGTCATGCCGACCATTTGGGCACGCTCCATAAACTTATCGCTTGGCTTGCGATGCGTTATCACTTCCACTAATAAGAAGAATACGTGTCCACCGTCTAACGCTGGAATAGGCAAAATATTCATAAAGGCCAACATCAACGAGATGAAAGCTGTCAACTCCCAAAAGCGACACCAATCCCACGTTGTGGGGAATAGGCTACCGATTGCACCAAATGAACCTACGCTCTTAGCTCCGTCGGCTGTAAACAAATACTTCAAATCGTCAACGTAACCGACTAATACGTTCCACCCGTGTGTGACACCTGCTGGAATACTTTCAAAGAAGCCAAAGTGGCGTGTTACTGACTTATAGTCATGTTGCAAGGGGTTATACCATGCCACACCTAACATGTAATTCTTATCTAAGGTAAGCTTTAGCGTATCTACTTGATTGCTTGCCGCACGCTTTACCACAATCGTTGCATTACGTAAGCGGGCACTATCCGCTGGAGAGGCTTGAGCTAACACATCGTCCATTGAACCACGAACAATGCTAAAGTCATTGACCGTTTCAAACGACTTACCATTCATGCCTATAATCATATCGCCAGCCTTAATGCCCGCTACATCTGCTGCACTTTTGGGCACTATGCTATCAACCTTTGAGGGCACTAACACGTCAACGAAACGTGGCTGTTGCTTGATCATCTCAAGCATATTAAGATTGCCAGGCATGGCAATATCCATCTCTTGCCCATTACGCAATACTTTGGCCGAATGGGCCTCACTCAGGTCACGATATACATTACCGTCAAAGCGGGTAAACGTTTTCGTGTCCGTTGCCAAGAGTATGTCGCCGTCACGAAATCCTAACTGCTTTGCTTGCTCATTAAACTTAAATCCATACGTCATGTTACGAACAGGCACGTAAGTTTCGCCCCAAGTAAACAGTACTGCTGCATAAATAACAAGCGCCGTTATAAAGTTTACCAAAACGCCACCTACCATTATTAATAGGCGTTGCCATGCTGGCTTTGCTCTAAACTCCCAAGGCTGCACCTCTGCGCTTAACTTGTCTGACGATTGCGTTTCGTCAACCATTCCTGCAATTTGGCAATACCCACCGAGGGGTATCCAACCTAAGCCATATTCTGTTCCGTCGTATTCATAACTGCCGTCCTCATTCTTCTTAGCGGGAGCCTTTCCGCGCAATTTTCGCCACCAATTGGAGTAGGTGCTGAAAAGCGAAAACTTGGGATCAAAGAATATGTAAAACTTATTTACGCGTACTCCAAACAATTTTGAGAAGAGGAAGTGTCCGCCTTCGTGCAAAAAGATGAGTAGCGAAAAGCATAATATAAGCTGTAAAGCTCTAATAAGAAATACTTCCACTATCGTGTTTAGTTTATGTGTTTATATCAATTTCGTAAAAGATTTGTATGAATGGATTGACGGATAGAGAATAGAACCTAAAATTTTACTCCATAACATCAACACACTCATGCAAGCCCTCCTACCTTAGTTCATATAGGAACAAGTCAATTCGCGCGCCAAAGCATCTGTTTCGAACAAATCATCCAACGTTGGCTCCTTTATAAATTGAGCTTCCGACATCGCTTGTTCTATATAATGAGGAATGTCCATAAAGCCTATTCGGCCTTCTCTGAAAGCGAGATTGGTAACTTCGCCTGCAGCATTGAGTATGCATGGCATATTTCCTCCCTTTTCGATAGCATCATAGGCCAAACGTAAGCAGGGGAAACGATTTTGGTCGGCTTCCTCAAAATGGAGCGACGCTACTTTGAACAAGTCCAATGCCTCGGACTGCAAGGGCAAACGTTGGGGATAACTAAAAGCGTATTGAATAGGCAAACGCATATCGGGCGTGCCCATTTGAGCTATCACCGCCCCATCGTCAAACTCTACGGCAGAATGAACAATGCTCTCGGGGTGTACAACTACTTGTATGTCTGACGGGGCAACAGCATACAACCAATGTGCCTCAATCATTTCAAAGCCCTTGTTCATCATCGTGGCCGAATCTATGGTTATTTTTGCTCCCATTTTCCAATTCGGGTGTTGCAGGGCTTGCTCAGGCTTTACTTGCTGCAACTGCTCCAATGAATAGGTTCTGAATGGTCCTCCCGAAGCGGTTAAGAGGATGCGGCGTATGTGGTTTGTGCCCTCACCATTTAGACATTGGAAGATAGCCGAGTGCTCACTATCAACAGGCAATATAGGCACTTTATGCTTTAAGCAAAGGCTGCGTATCACACTACCCGCCACGACAAGCGTTTCCTTGTTGGCCAAAGCCAACGTCTTACCAGCCTTTATGGCAGCCACCGTTGGGCGCAAGCCCGCAAAGCCAACCATAGCCGTCAGCACGACGTCCACTTCATCACTTTGTACTACCTGACAGATTGCATCAGCACCCGTATATACCTTTATGGGTAAATCTGCTAAGGCATCTTTTACTTGGTCGTACTTTGATTCGTTGGCGATTACAACTGCATCGGGCACAAACGCACGTGCCTGCGCTATCAGCAATTCGGCATTATTGCCTGCCGTTAACACACGCGCCTCAAACTGGTCTGGGTGTTGTTTTATAACGTCCAAGGCTTGCGTTCCAATCGAACCAGTAGAACCAAGTATTGCTATTTTCTTCATTACTTATTCAAATTGATTAACTCTTCAGGAATAAACAATTGCAATGTTCTATCACGCAAATCGTAATTTAACAAGAAATCATTATGGAAAGGCAACATTACCTCATCACCACCCTCCTCTTCTATTGTCAACAAGACATTAGCTGAAGAATCATCTACATGTGCTACCGTACCGACATACACTCCTTCTTGATTGTACACGGCAAAGCCTGTCAATGCTTTGTACGACGACAACTCGCCTTCACCTTCTTCTTGCGCCAAATGCGCCTTGGGATAATACACGCTATGACCGACTAAGCGTCTTGCCTGCTCTTCATTGTCAACGTCCTCAAATTTGACAATTGCCGTATCGTCGTTTTTGAAACGATACTCTTCCCAAAAGAATGGCACTAAAATGCCGTCCATATCTAAGACAAGGTATTCGGACGAACCCGTATCAAAGCAATCGTCCGTAAACGAAAGTTCTACCTCTCCACGCAATCCGCGATGCTTGGCTATATATCCTATTTTGAATACTTCTTCTAAACGTATCATGCGATGAGGCCATTATGATTTCACACGTTTAATATGTGCACCTAACTGATTTAATCGTTCCTCTATACACTCATAGCCACGGTCAATCTGTTCTACATTGTCTATTTGACTAACACCATCGGCACTCAAAGCGGCTATGAGCAATGCGATGCCCGCACGTATATCTGGCGACGACATCTTGCGCCCACGCAATCTAATCTTATGGTCATGCCCAACAACTACAGCACGGTGGGGATCGCAAAGGATTATCTGTGCCCCCATATCAATAAGTTTGTCAACAAAGAACAGTCGGCTTTCAAACATTTTTTGGTGGAATAACACCGTGCCTCGCGCCTGTGTTGCGACAACAATAAGAATGCTCAACAAGTCAGGCGTCAATCCTGGCCAAGGAGCATCGGCCAGCGTCATAAACGAGCCGTCAATGAATGAGTCTATCTGATAGTGCTTTTGAGCTGGGATGAGAATGTCATCACCTTTAATATACAGACGAATGCCTAAACGACGGAAAGCCTCGGGTATAATACCTAATTGCTTCACCCCAGCTTGGCGAATGATAAGTCCATCGCCCACCATTGCGCCCATGCCGATAAATGAGCCTATCTCAATCATGTCGGGCAAGATGCGATGTGAAGCTCCATGCAAAGACTCTACTCCTACTATGGTCAGCAGGTTTGAGGCTATACCCGAAATCTTTGCTCCCATCTGATTGAGCAAATGGCAAAGTTGCTGAATGTAAGGCTCGCAAGCCGCATTATAAATGGTGGTTGTACCCTTTGCCATAACAGCCGCCATAATAATGTTGGCCGTACCCGTAATGGATGCCTCATCTAAGAGCATATAAGTGCCCTTGAGTTTGGTAGCTTCGATGTGGTAAGTACCTTGTTCCTCATCAAAGAAGAAACGCGCGCCTAACTTTTGTAAACCATAGAAGTGTGTGTCCAAGCGGCGACGCCCTATCTTATCGCCCCCGGGCTTAGCTATCGTAGCAGTTCCGAAACGCGCAATCAATGGTCCGATAAGCAATACGGAACCACGTAAGCGTGAGCAACGCTCTAAGAACTCTGCACTGCTTAAGTAATCTAAGTTAATATTAGATGCACAGAAGGTACAATCTCCCGTACCATTCCAATGGGTACTAACTCCCATTTGCTCAAGCAAAGCAATCAGATTATTTACATCTAATATATTTGGTATATTTTGAATGCGTACTTCCTCTTGCGTCAACAAAGTTGCGCAAATTACTTGAAGAGCTTCATTCTTTGCTCCTTGGGGCGTTATCTCGCCTTTCAAGCGATGCCCACCCTCAATAATAAACGTACCCATTATCTTACTATTCGTTAAGTAATTAATTTAGGCTGTTATGTTAAAACATACCTTTGTTTTTACGCGTGCGGAAACGATTCTCGCCAATGTGCATCAGCTGTTCGCCAGGCTTTGAAAAGTCGGGCTGCACCTTCCCCTCTGTATAGAAAGCTATGTCACGTGCCACCTTTACGTCCTGCACGCCATCGCCTTTCCAGTCAGCCAAATTGCGTTTCATGCGGTTAGCTATAAGTCTGAGCAGCTCATCACGCTCTGCTCCCTCAGGCATCTCCTCCAACTGTTGCATAGCACGTTCTATCAAGCGCCCATAATGCCTGAAGCGTATGGCCCCCTTGGGATAAGAAAGTTTTTGTGGAGCATTCACTCCCTCCTTGCGCTGCTTTATTTCGTAAGGATAATCAATGTCCAACTGATAACCAGAAATATAAGCTAAATGGTCCCACAACTTATGACGAAAGCCTGGCACGTCTTTCATTTTAGGGTTGAGTCCTGCCATCACCTCTATGATAGCCTCAGCATAACGTTGACGCTCTGCACGATCGGTTAGCGTTAGCGAATACTCCACCATTTCCTGCACTAATCGCCCATATTCAGGCAATTTGAGTGTTTCGCGCGTAGAGTTATATTCTACCTTTTGCCCTTCGCCCGGGTGTGGCATTGTGTATTTAAACTTATCTTCTGTCATCGATATATCTTATATATAAGGTATTTATTAGTTGAGGTCGTAACGTTGAGGCTGTAAGGAATAAACGTACTACTCGCCCCATTCTAATTTATGGTCTTCAACTATTAAAGTAGCTTTTTGCTTTTCGTTGCTACGAACTCTTTCAAATAGAAAGGTTCAAAATAGGCTACGTCTTCAAACTCCTGACGCGCCATTGCCATTTCGGCCAAGGGCACCATATTCTTAGCACGTGGCACAATGCCCTTTATAAAGTGCGCATTCGGGTGCGTTATTACTTCACCGCATTTGTCGGCACCATTGCCCATAAAATAAATGGGATGCTGTTCAAGTAAATCACCAAAGGAATGCTCGTCAATTACTAAAGCTTGTGTAGCTTGCACTTCCTTCAAAGCTCGCGTATATACAGCACAATAAACTTCCATGCGGCGTGCATCAATCATCGGACAGAGCAAAGCGTCCTCTGGCAGTTCATCATGTCCTAACAATACGGGCACTGTCAACAACTTTAAAGTAGGCACTGAAATTAACTTGGCATCACGACCATAGGCTACTCCCTTTGCTTCTGACACTCCTATGCGTAAGCCCGTATACGAACCTGGCCCTTTGCTCACTGCCACAGCATCAATAGGTATGGCATGGCTATCGGCAAAGGAAACGACTTCCTTTACAAATCCAGCTAATACCTGTGCGTGCGAAGGTCCTTGTAAGTCGACTTCCTCATGCAAACATACCCCGTCCTGAGACAACGAAACGGAACAAACATTTGTTGACGTTTCAATATTTAGTATACACGACATTTTGGCGTTCTATTTTAATTATTCGGAGTTGTATTCTTACACAAAGCGATTGACAACGCTTCATTAACTCCGTACTCAACTTCTTCTATTTATTTTTATGTCGATTGGCTCTGCGCTGGCGTATTTCTGCTTTCTTCTTTGCCGAGCCCGATCCGTGCAGACCTGTAATATAGGTCTTTTTCTTTGCCTTGGTTTTAACCTTCGTCTCTGTCGTAGCCTTCTTAAGCTTTGCGCCCTTAAAGGTTATGCCCGACATCATGGCTTGCGTTATCTCGTCGTCTGATGCTTTACGATTTACTTCCATTAGCAAAAATATAATTAAAAAGAATTACTGATTTAGCCTGCAACAGCCCTTTTCGCGCCATTGCAAACTAAATCAGATATAAGATGGTTCTATTGTGAGACGTTCCACAGAACGCTTGCGAATTAATGGTGGAACAAACGAATGCCTGTAAAGGCCATTGCCATACCATACTTATCGCAAGTGGCGATAACATGGTCATCACGCACGCTACCACCAGCTTGAGCTACATACTGCACACCGCTCTTATGCGCACGTTCTATATTGTCGCCGAAGGGGAAGAAAGCATCCGAGCCCAAAGCCACATTGGTATTCTTGGCTATCCATTCCTTCTTCTCTGCCAACGTGAGCACCTCAGGCTTTTCGGTAAAGAATTGTTGCCAAACGCCGTCTGCTAACACGTCGTCATGGTCTTCAGAGATGTAAATATCAATGGTATTGTCACGATCGGCACGGCGAATCTTTTCTACCCAAGGCAAGTTCATTACCTTCGGGTGCTGACGCAACCACCAAATATCAGCCTTGTTGCCTGCTAAACGAGTACAGTGAATGCGGCTTTGTTGACCAGCACCGATACCAATGGCTTGACCATCCTTCACGTAACATACTGAGTTTGACTGCGTATACTTCAATGTAATCAAGGCTATCTTTAAGTCACGCTTTGCCTCTTCAGTAAAGGTCTTATTAACCGTTGGTATGTTTTCAAACAAGTCGTCGCCCGTAAGGTCTACCTCATTGCGACCTTGTTCGAAGGTTACGCCGAACACTTGCTTGTGTTCAACGGGAGCGGGACGATAGTTTACGTCCATCTTCAATATAACGTAAGTACCCTTACGCTTTGAGCGCAATATTTCAAGAGCTTCTTCAGTATAGTCGGGAGCAATCACGCCGTCACTCACCTCGCGCTTAATAAGCAATGCCGTAGCTTTATCGCACGTGTCAGAGAGCGAGATAAAGTCGCCGTATGACGACATACGGTCAGCACCTCTTGCACGAGCATAGGCTGTTGCGATAGGAGTCAGTGGCTCTGACAAATCATCAACGAAATAAATCTTTTTCAACGTTTCGCTCATCGGAATACCAACCGCAGCACCTGCTGGTGAAACGTGCTTGAACGAAGCTGCAGCAGGCAAACCCGTTGCTGAACGTAACTCGCGCACCAACTGCCAGCCATTCAAAGCGTCTAAAAAGTTGATGTAGCCAGGACGGCCACCTAACACTTCGATAGGCAATTCCCCCTCTTCCATATAAATGCGAGCGGGCTTTTGGTTGGGATTGCAACCATACTTAAGAGGTAACTCTTTCATTTTTATGATTTTTATGTAATAGTTATTGGGTCTATCTGCGCTGGCTAAGCTTCTACAATACCTTGCTCTAACCAACTTTGCATAATGGCTTGAGCATCGGCGGTAGCGGTTGCATGATCTACGTCATACTCTGCCTCAAGCAACTGTGCCAACAAAGCAGCGTCAAACGTTTTATCACTCACCTGCTGCCACAAACAAGCAGCGCTCTCATTGAGCGATATCATCTTGTTGAAGTCTATATTCTCAATGCCGGAAGCTATGATAACCTTTTCGCCACAAATGTCGCGAAGTTCAAATCCTTTCTTAATTTTCATCGAATTGGAATGTTATAGTTTATAATCTAAAGGGTTGACGGCGATAAATGGCCAGCAGAATACGTCGCAGTGGTGTTAAGAATAGCCACACTTTTGTATAGACTCGCCACTTCAGCGATGTAACTAAATCGGGAGTGGTTCGTCCCTTACGGTAGAATGCCGTTACAATGCCTACCACGTCTTTATCGCAACAATGCTCTACTCCCACTACATTACCGTCGCCCTTTAACGTGAGAACATTGTCTACACGGCTGATTACACGGTGGAGTACATACGTCTTAGGAGCAATTTCAGCCAATACCACATCGTTCACACGGATGAGTTCTGGCACCCCGCGCTCTATTTTCACCACATCGCGTAGGTTTTCTAAGAAAGGACGCATACTCTGTCCTTTCACCCTAAACGTGGCGGTATGTCCCTCAGATAGTGTGCGCTTTATCTCTGCCACTAATATTTCATTGGGAACTACTATTACTTTGTCTGTTGCCATATCACTTATTATGTTGAGCAATCGTACGATAACTCAATTGAGCTGCCTCTTGGTCTGCTCTACACCTTAAATAATAAGCTGACACCTTTGAGGCGATTTGCGACACCGTATTGGTAATATGGTCATACGACGGCTTATCCCAAACCATTGTTGAACAAGACGACAACACGGAAGCAAAGGTTTCCAATCGCGTTTCCTGACGTATCAAATTCTCTGGGTATTGTTCTAAACGCACATAAGCGCCTACGGGCATCTGTAAGTTGCGATAGCAAGGAGTCTTACCGCTCCAAGGCGTGCCATATACTACTACGCGGCCATCATCAAAGGCACGCACAGCAGGGTTGTCGTCATTCAGTAAGTCTGACCCTTCTATATATTGTCGCCATAGCTTTGAGTGTGTACTCTTACCCGTGCCGCTCTTACCCAAGAACAAGTAGCCATAACCATTATTCATGGTAACGGAAGCATGCATCAACACTACATTATAATAGGCTGCTGCAAAGGCGTAAGCTATCATCATAGCATTACCCAAACCAAAGCGTTGGACATCTTCATCGCCAAACAAGGAAACGACGCATTCACTAAAGTCTGCATTCGTTTTCATGGCGCTTGCCAAATGGCCTTCGACCGTGCTTATTACGACTTTATAGCCTTCTGCGAGACGATACACACCATGATTGGTTCCTCCGCAGTCAAATTGTCCTAACTCTTCGCCTTCTGCATTTGCGGCTACAACACCATTGTTCACCACTACACGCAACACCGAGTTTGAAGTATCTGCCTCTGCCACATAAAATGGTGCATACGAGGGTAAAAGTTTCTTTACCATTGAAGCAGAAAGGGCTTCAATGGAGAAATATAAATCAGCAACTTTAAAGCACAACTTTTCCATTATGATCACTGATTTTCGTTTGAGACATTAGTCACATCTAAGACAGGAAGCCGAAAGTCTGATGCGGGCACTTCAACCAAACGCGTTGCTTTACCTTTTTGCGCATTTCGCCTGATTTTCAGATACATCTTTTCAAGTTTATCACGCTTTACATTAAAGAAAACTGCCGTGGTATGTACGCCACTATACTTTACGTCAAGAAACTGCTTAAAAGCATTCGAATAAGACAGGCGATTGTTCAAAAAGTTTGTTTTTTCTTCAAGTGTCGCATTCTTCACTGCTTCTACAGTTGAGAGATAAACGGTCGAATCATTAAAGCTCGTGCCATAAGCGAACATATATATAGTCTGCTGGCGATCACGCGCCGAAATTTGCAATGTAGCACATAATGCCACGAGAGCAAACAATATCCGCATCAAAGGTCTTTTCATTTTATAAACAAAATCTTTATTATACGTTTCTATTCTAATTACTAAGTGTTGCAAAGATAGACATTAAATTTTAAACTTTCGTAGTTTTCCCAATATTTCGCCATTCTACGCACTTTAATAAGAAACGCAGCAATTAGGGGCGCGGGCTTGTAGCCCGCGTGAGTTCGCGCTTCAGCGCGATTATAAAAACACATAAAATAT
>JBNMKQ010000003.1:0-50059 GCA_050874425.1 Alloprevotella sp. | reverse complement strand
GGAGAAAAAGGTAACTTCAGTCCCCCCTCTCCTCAAGGAGAGGGGGTTAGGGGGTGAGGCCCAATTGCAGTTTTACCCACACAATTCGTTATAGAGCCGCAAAATGTAAGAGGCGCAAACTTATTAGGAGCGTGAACTCACGCGGGCACAAGTACGTTTTCCTCTATTAGCTCGCTTCCAAGGCATTTGGCTGCGCGTGCTTTGCGTAGGCGCATCTCTTCGCTAAAATGCTTTTTGTACTTGTCATTAAAACAAAAATCACGCTTCGTTCTTGAGTTATTATTCCAACGCACATGATTAAATTATTTACGCACCATTTAAGCAGCATCACGATACAAAGAAATTACAGCCGCCTAAAACATACATAACTTATTGATAATGAATAGATTTTATGTTATTATCGACGCAAAAATCCACACTTTCTTATCCAAAATAGCACCTACTAAAGTGAAAAACACCCCTTAAAAGGCTATGATTTATGCTAAATAGCATCATTTCTACAAGGGAAAAGCCGAACAATAACGACGAATAAATGCAATTATTCGCCGTTAGCGTTAAAACTACTCGTCGAGAGCGTTAAAACTACTCGTCGAGAGCGTAAAACCTATCCCCCCTTTTGTGTACTTTTTGTTGATTTTCTTCAAAAAAGTCTCTTTGCATCTCTAGAATGGGTTCTTTGGAATGTCAACATTTCTTACTTGTTGTAGACATAAAATCACTCGATTTTTCGCCTTCTACCATTCTTTTGCTCGTTACCCATACGACTCATTTTCAAGTTCACAAAATTCAACACACTATAAGTTTTCCATATCAGAATAAATATATAACTTAGCTTCGATAAGATTAATTGTACTATGCGATGCACTACTCGCAAAATCTTATGACGTTTTCATCCTCTCTGGGAAAAAATAGAAACTTGATATTACTAATATTCAAACAATAAACGCAATGTTATCCAACTTTGAAGGCATAATAATTGACATAAATGTAAAGCGCGTGAAAACCATGCGACTCTACATAAGCCGCAACGGGCAAGCAAAGCTCACCGTACCTATCACTTGTTCGAAAGAAAAAGTTATGGACTTCCTACATAAAAACAAGGAGTGGCTAATTGGTGCGCTTGAACGCAGTAAGGCACGTATTCAAAAAGAAAATCAAAAGACGCAACACGACATGAAGCAGGGCGAGGTCTTTTACTATTTAGGGGAAAGATATGCTCTCCACGTTGAAGAACGTAAACAAGTAAAAGAAATAAGCGTAAGAATCGAGGGAGAAAATTTGGTTATAGAAACTCCGAAAGATTACAATGCAGACGAGATTCGCGACGCTGTGAACAATTGGTATTACAAAGAATTTAAAGCACTTATCACCCATTACATTGATAAATGGATTCCACTAATGAATGAGAAGCCATTGAGAGCCATACAATATAAAATATGGAAATCAAAGTGGGGGACAATGATGCCAACCGCACGTATTGCGACGTTTAACATTCGCCTTATCTTCTATCCCAAAGAAGCAATTGAAAGCGTTGTCGTTCACGAACTTTGTCACCTTAAAGAGGCTTCGCACAATGCCCGTTTTCATGCACTCATGGCACACTATCTACCAGACTATAAAACGCGAGAGCTTGCACTTAAAAACAAATAACAGATAATCCCCACGAAGGAACATTCTTCGCGGGGATTATCTATGTAAACAATAAATATGGATAGTACGCTTACTTCTTAGCGTTATCCTCTTTTGTTTCTTTTTTCTTACGGAGTACAACAGCCGAACGAGCTGGAATGTAAAGTTTCAGCCAACCCTTGTGTTCACGAGCCAAAAGCGGATCAAAGTTTGTCAAATGACATACCGTATCATCTGCTAAACCATTTCCGCCGAACGCTGTAGCATCTGTATTCAATACTACTTCGTAGGCACCCTCTGGCACACGGAATCCATACCCCTCAAAAGATCGATTGGGCGAGAAGTTAAATACGAAGACCAAAGAGCCACGCATATAGGCTAACACTTGGTCACCATCGTCATGCCACACCTCCTGCACTGGGAACTTTCGGATATCGCCCTCAGAGGTGCGCAATAGATGTATCATCTCATTATCAAAGTCGCCCAAATAGTGATAGCAGAGTTCGTGATTGTCAACCAAGTTCCATTGACGACGAGCGTACTTATAGCTCCAACCATTTCCTTCGCGTGGGAAATCTATCCATTCTGGGTGGCCAAACTCATTGCCCATGAAGTTTAAGTAGCCACCGTTAATGGTTGATGCCGTGACAAGGCGTATCATTTTGTGAAGCGCAATACCCCGATGTACTGTGTCGTTTTCGTCGCCCTTCTTAAAATGCCAATACATATCTGCATCAATCAGACGGAAGATGAGCGTCTTATCACCCACGAGCGCTTGGTCATGGCTTTCGCAGTACGAGATCGTCTTTTCGTCAGCGCGACGGTTAGTAAGTTCCCACAGTATAGACGACGGATGCCAATCCTCATCGCGACGTTCCTTAATCGTCTTTATCCAATAATCAGGAATGTTCATAGCCATACGATAGTCAAAGCCATATCCGCCGTCTTTAAATGGCGCTGCTAAGCCTGGCATACCGCTCACTTCCTCTGCTATCGTGATAGCATTGGGGTTCACTTCGTGTATGAGGAGGTTGGCAAGCGTAAGATAACAGATTGCGTTATCGTCCTGATGTCCATTATAGTAATCAGGATAACCGCAGAAGGCTTCTCCCAATCCGTGGCTATAATAGAGCATAGAGGTCACACCATCGAAGCGGAAGCCATCGAAGTGGAATTCCGTTAGCCAATACTTGCAGTTTGAAAGCAAGAAGTGTATAACCTCATTCTTCCCATAGTCAAAGCAAAGGCTATCCCAAGCCGAATGCTCATGTCGGCTGCCGGGATAGAAGAATTGGTTAGGATCACCAGCATAATTGCCAAGTCCTTCTACCTCATTCTTTACCGCATGACTATGCACAAGGTCCATAATCACCGTAATGCCTGCTGCATGTGCCTCGTCAATGAGTTGCTTGAGCTCGTCTGGTGTACCGAAACGACTACTTGGAGCAAAGAATGAACTTACGTGGTAGCCAAAACTTCCATAGTAAGGGTGTTCGGCAATGGCCATTATCTGAATGCAATTGTAGCCGTCGGCAATAATGCGCGGAAGAACGTTCAAACGGAATTCATTGTAAGTCCCGACCTTTTCGGCGTCTTGCGACATGCCTATATGACACTCGTATATAAACAAAGGGCCACGCTTCGGACGAAACGTTTGCTTTTTCCACTCGTATGCATGCTCAGGGTGCCACACCTGCGCACTAAATATTTTTGTTTCCTCGTCCTGTACTACACGCGTTGCCCAAGCTGGTACACGTTCGCCTTGACCGCCGTCCCAATGTATCGATAGTTTGTAAAGGTCGAGGTGATGTAATGCTTTAGCAGGTAATTTCAATTCCCAAGTGCCATTTTCGTCAATGCGCTTAAAGGCATAAATGGGAAGTTCTTGCCATTGATTGAAAGTGCCTGTAAGGTAAATGGCAGTTGCATTGGGGGCCCACTCGCGTAACACCCATTGGCGTGGGGTACGATGTAAGCCAAAGTACAGATGACCGTCAGCAAAGTCGCTTAGCGAACCTTTTCCACCTGTTAAGTCAGCTATTTTGTTATTAACGTGGTCGTGTCGTCCTTGTATGGCTGCTTCAAAGGGTTGCAACCATTCGTCGTCTCTAACAATCTTTAATTGTCGCGGACGTGATACTCGTTTGACCGCCTTCTTTTTTGTTGAAGTTGTGGCTTTCATGATATATTTAGTTTAATAGGTTTCTTACTCATATGTTCATACTCATTGACTTGTCATACTTACAAGACATGAGTCTATTGTACGACGCGTCCATTAGAGTACTCTCCTTGCTTTGTTACATTGCCATTGGCATCATACTCTTTGTATTTTCCATGCTTTTGTCCGTCACGATAAGTACAATCTATGCGTGTACCATCAGCACGTATCTCAACAGAGCGTCCGTCACGTTTGCCTTCGCGAAATTGTCCTTTAAAACGTCCACCTACTGCAAAGCGCAGCGTTCCCTCGCCGTCCATACGATTATTCTTCCACTCACCGTTATACTCATCACCATTTTTCCATTTGTACACACCATGGCCGTGCATCATGTTGTGCTGCCACTGTCCTGTGTATGAAGCGACGCCCTTCCATTGGAATGTTCCTTGACCACTTTGCTCACCATTCAGGAAATTGCCAACGTATGTGTCGCCATTGGCAAAGCGAAACGAACCTTCACCCGTTCGTTCTCCCATTATATATTGTCCTTCATACACGTCGCCATTGCGGAACTTATAGATACCACGACCGTCTTGCATATCGTCTTTCCAATCGCCATTATAATAGTCGCCATCAGCATAGATGTATGTACCGCGACCATTACGTTGATTTTTTGACCAAGCGCCCTCGTATTTAGAACCGTCATTCCAATCGAAAATACCCTTACCGTCTTTTTGGTCGTTCACCCAATCGCCTTTATAATAGGCTCCACTTTTGTAAGTATAGGTGCCCTTTCCATTGCGTACATCGTCTTTCCATTGTCCTTCGTACACGTCACCATTATAGTAGTACATTTTGCCCAATCCTTCTTTTTGATTGCGATACCATGTACCAACATAGCGGTTGTTATTTACGGCATAGTAAGTTCCTTTTCCATTACGCTCATTCTTTGTCCAATTTCCTTCGTAACGAGAACCATCGGCTTCGGTGAATGTGCCTTCTCCTTGTCGAAGTCCCTTAACAAAGGACCCTTCATATGTATCACCATTATCATATTGGACACGGCCTTTACCCCCTGGTTTGCCACCTATGAGTTCTCCCGTGTAAATGCCACCGTCTTTCAACGTAACCGATCCTACAACAATCTTTTGCGCCCAAGCGCTTGACACTGACATCGCGCTTATAAGCGCCCACATATATATTCTTTGCATCATGTTAAGTACCTTATAATCTAACTATCATTATTCGTTTATGAATTGAAAACGTCACTGCTTGTTAATATGAGCACGTTCAACACGCACTCATCGCGCGACACTTCAACACGTTCCTATTCAAAATAATTTTCAGCCGCTGACTTACCTTTCGCTTTTTTGACTGGCTCAGTAGCTTCATTATTTGTAGTAGATGTTTCGACCGTTTCTTCACGCTCGCTACCACCTTTTGAAGCAGCATGGCGATGCGTTGTCTCCTGCATTGAAACTGGTCGGTCAAAATCTCGCTCGGGATCGTAACCCAATGATTTGTCAGCATAGACGCGTCTCATGTAGAGCGCCCACACGGGCAAAGCCGAAGCCGAACCTTGTCCCAAAGCCGTCGAATTGAAATGAATGTCGCGCTCATCACCGCCGACCCACACAGCCGTAACTAATTGAGGAACACAACCAACGAACCAACCATCAGAGTTGCTATTTGTTGTACCTGTCTTACCTGCTATCGGCCCTTCCATTTCGTAGGTAGAACGCAAACGTCGTCCTGTTCCTTCATCAATAACGGCTTTCATCATGTCTAACATGTTATATGCCGTCTCTTCGCTATAGACTTCATTGGTTCGAGGAGTAAATTCTGCTACTACATTTCCTTCGCTATCTTCTATGCGCGTAACGAGTAGAGGGGCACGACGTATACCTTTCTCCACAAAAGCCGTATAGGCTGAGGCTAATTCTGCAGGCGTAATATCGCACGTACCCAAACACAAGGGCAACGAGGGTTGCATATTGTCATTTGCTACGCCCAAAGCATGAAGGTCGCGAACAAGCGCTTGTCCCGTAGGGTCAATTTGATACATAAGACCAGCGGTTACCCAGTTGTTTGAACGGCTTAAGCCCCATTTCAATGTTACATGGGCTCCGTATGAAGCTCTGCTGCCATTACGAGGACACCAACCTCCATAGCTGCGTTGTACATTCAATATAGTTGTTTGTGGTGTTAAGCCTCCTTGCAAGCCCATAGCATAGACAAAGGGTTTCATCGTCGAACCTATTTGGCGACGTCCTACCATGGCCATATCATATTGGAAGTGTGAGAAGTCTGGACCTCCTACGTAGGCCTTCACTTGTCCCGTCATCGGGTCGATTGACACCAATGCCGAGCGTAAGAACTTCTTATAATATAATATGGAGTCTATCGGTGTCATCGTCATGTCTACTTCACCACGATAGGTAAACATTGTCATTGGCACTTTGGTATGGAAAGCCTTATCTATCTCCTCCTCTGTTGCACCCAATGATTTCATCATGCGATAACGATCAGACTGCTTGATAGATCTCTTTATTCGACGCTTTACATCGCTTCGGCTAAGGTCAGCACTATAGGGGAAATTGGGCGAACTGCGTCGTTCTGCCTCGAACTTCGGTTGCAGGTTCTTTCCTACTTGCGCATAGACTGCTTGTTCTGCATATTGCTGCATGCGAGAGTCAATGGTTGTGTAAACCTTCAGGCCGTCAGTGTAAATATCGTAATTACTGCCGTCGCGCTTTTGATTCTTCTTACACCAGCCATACAGGGGATCGTTTGCCCACATCAGTGAATCCTCATAGAACTGCTGACGTTGCCAAGCATGATAATTAGAAGGGTCAGGCTTTTCCGCCATCATGATGCGGCGCAGATACTCACGCACATAGGCTCCCATACCTTCCTTATGATCGATACGATGAAAGTTAAGCTTTAGCGGTTCTTCGCTTAACGTGGCATATTCCGTTTCAGAGAGTTTCCCTGCCTTTACCATTTGTTGCAACACGACATTGCGTCTATCGCGACAACGCTCTGGTTCGCGCACGGGATTAAAATAAGAGGGATTTTTACACATGCCCACAAGCGTAGCACACTCCGTCAAGGTTAAATCTTTGGGAGCCTTTCCAAAGTAAACGTTTGCTGCAGTCTTTATGCCCACAGCATTATGCAAAAAGTCAAAGTAGTTAAGGTAAAGCGTTAGGATTTCTTCCTTTGTATAATGTCTTTCCAACTCTACAGCGATAATCCATTCCACAGGCTTCTGCATTAAACGCTGCATGGTCGATTCGGCTGAAGAAGAATAAAGCTGTTTTGCCAATTGCTGCGTAATAGTGCTGCCGCCACCAGCCTCTTTATGTCCCATTACGCCACGCTTTACGACAGCACGCATTACAGCACGGGCGTCTATGCCAGAATGATCATAAAAGCGCTCGTCCTCAGTTGCAACTAATGCATCAAACATGTGTGGCGAGATATTATCATAGCCTACAAATACGCGGTTTTCACTTCTCGACCAAGTGCCCATAAGTCTACCATCAGCACTTATCACTTGGGAGGCATACTTACTAATAGGACTTTGTAGTTCATCTATCGGTGGCATATAGCCAATCCAGCCTTGTTCTACACAAAGTACAATAATTGCGCCAAGCAGCAAAAGCGCAGCATAAGTACACCAAAGTATTTTGATTGCTTTCTTTCTCATAAATAGGTTGCAAATAGCGCGTGCTAATAGGTCGTATTCGCACACATCATATTTGTTATTTTCTTAATTTATAATGCAAACTTACAAAAAAAGTTCTTAGCTTACAGCTTTTCAGCACTGAAAGAATGCCAAATGTGAGATACAAATAAGGATTACAGCTGCATTTCTCCTGCGCTCAGCCAGAATTTTGTAAACAAGCATCACCATTCTACCTGTAATCCGTCATAAGCCAAATGTACATGAAATGGCAAAATTTCGTTGATACGCTGATGCAAACCTATTTGGTGACTCATGTGAATTAAATACGTTTCGCGTGCTCCTATAGCCTTGGCAAAAGTTAAAGCCTCGTCTAAGCATTGATGTGAATGATGTGGCTCAATTCGTAATGCGTTAACTACAAGCACATCTAAGTTCTTCAATTTCTTATCTTCACCTTTTACCAAATGGCTCATGTCTGTAATGTATGCCATATTTCCAATACGATAACCGTAAATTGGCATCAAGTCATGCATTACTTGAATAGGTTGAACTATTTGATTTCCAATTAGAATACTATCATTAGAACTTAGAGTACTAAGTTCTATATTGGGGACGCCAGGATATTTATTTTCAGCAAAACAATATGGCAATCGTTGCCGCAAATTTTCAGCACAAAGTTGATTTGTATAGATGGGCAACGAGTGAATGAAACTAAAGGGACGTAAGTCATCAATTCCCCCCACATGATCATAATGTTCGTGTGTGAGCAACACTGCGTCAATCGAGTCGTAAGGCTGGCGTAGCATTTGCTCGCGGAAGTCTGGACCACAGTCTATTAAGATGTGACTCTTGTCGTCACCTATATACAGAGCCGACGTGCGCAAACGTTTATCACGAGTGTCATTTGAACGACATACTTCACACTTGCACCCTATCTGTGGCACCCCCGTACTTGTTCCCGTACCTAAAAAAATCAACTTGGGCATAGCAGTTTTTCTGTTTATTCTATAAAATTGGCTTCTGGGTGAAGCGTTATGCCGAACTTACGCTCTACATCTGCAATCACTGCATTACTCAGTTGAACGATATCCTCGCCATTCGCACCTCCGTAGTTTACAAGTACTAGCGCTTGCTTACTATAAACGCCCACATTGCCGATGCGTTTTCCCTTCCAGCCACATTGTTCTATCATCCAGCCCGCAGGTATCTTCACTCCTCTGTCAACAACATAGTGAGGCATGTCGGGATATTGTTGTTGCAAACTTTCAAATTTGCTTTGGCTAACAACGGGATTCATAAAGAAAGATCCAGCACTTCCGATCTCTGCAGGGTCGGGCAACTTTGAACGGCGGACTTCAATAATTACATTACGTAAGACCTGTGCCGTAACTTCCTCTGCTTTAATATCATTCGCTTGTAACGCACGGCTGATTGCACCATAGGACAAGTCGGGATCAAAACTTAAAGACAAACGATAAACAACATGCGTCACAATGTATTTCCCTTTCATCTCGTGCTTAAACACACTGCTACGATAGGCATAACGACATTCTTCAGCCTTAAATTGGCAAACATTGCCTGTCGCTACCTCAATCGCTTCTACAGTATCTATATATTGACCAACTTCTACGCCATAGGCTCCAATATTTTGCACAGCACTGGCTCCGACTTCACCTGGTATGAGAGAAAGATTCTCTAAGCCATAATAACCATGCTCTACACAATGGGCAACAAAATCGTCCCACACATAGCCTGCGCCAACTCGAATCCACACGTACTCTTCGTTACGCCTTACTACCTCTACGTCTTTTATTTCAGAATGTAACACGACTCCTTCAAAGTCGTGAACAAAGAGTAGATTACTTCCGCCACCAATTTGAAGCCAGCGTTTTCCCTTCAAGCTTGGAATAATTGATTTCAGTTGCTCTACCGTTGAGTAGGAGATAAAGTCTGAACATTTAGCGTCTATGCCAAACGTGTTATGTGTTAAAAGCGAATACATTCTTTGTTATATGTTTTATACTAACGCACTAATAGAAGTTTGTTAGTAAGTTGTTTCTCAACGATTTAATTTTCTAATCTTTCAAGCATCCAGGCCTTTCCCTTTCGCACGAAAGTAAGTGAACAGCCCATACCGCCAGACTGACTACAAATCATCAGTACGCGTCGATGGCTATTGCCGTAACCTTGCCCGTAGTTTATGTTCGTAATAGTACCTGAAGGCAGTTTAGGGCGATAGTCAGGCCACTGATTAACATCAAGCAGTCCTTCTATGCTTTGAAAGTTTTCATAATCATAAGTCTTGAAATGAAACGGATTAAGAATATGCGTCGATTGATATTTGTGACTTGATGAGAACTGAGCATAAAACTCATAGAAGTCACTGTTAACGTTCTTGCTCATTTCATGTGTATCAAGAGACGTTAGATACCATTGTCCGTCCATTTTATCAAAAACGTATTGTTTTACTTTCCTTTGCGTAAGGTAAACCCATTCGAAAACCACGTGATGCAGTGATGTATCCTTTTCTGCCTTGATTGACTTTGAGTTGTCAAACACAAGCGTATACACATCTTGCTTCTCATATAAAGGGTCAAACTTCCACGAATCCTTTGCTATAGGCTGATTAACACCATCAACTACATTTTTTAAAGGGAATAAGATCCGTTCATATTGGAAGCGCTTGTTACGCATAAAAGAGTATATAAAATCATCAAACAAACCGTCTGCAGCCTTGGGCGGATTAGGAACGCTATCCGCAGCACACGTATCTAACGCCGATGCTATGCTATCACTCTTTTCAGCAGCCTCTTCTTTTGGTTTTCCGCTTGTACATGAAGCAAAAAGCAGCACACACACAAGCAAGTAAAAGAACTTTTTCATCATAAATACCTTTATTTTGAGTGGCAAAAGTAAGCCTTTTCTGTGTAAGGTGTACATATTTAAGAAGAAATATTTATCTTTGCATTAAAAATAAGCAATAACGCAATGTTAATAGATAAAATACAAGCTTTATTAAGCGAGGTTGCAGGCTTACAAGCCACAGACGAGAAAGCGCTTGAAGCGCTTCGCATTAAATACCTTAGTAAGAAAGGTGTAGTAAACGACCTTATGGGTGAATTTCGTAACGTTGCCCCTGAGCAAAAGCGCGGAATTGGTATGAAGCTCAACGAGCTAAAAACTGCATTGCAAGACAAACTTAACGAATTACGTCAAGGCCTTGCTACAAAAGAAGACGACCATTCTGACTTAGACCTTACACGTACGCCCTACCCTATCACATTAGGCACGCGCCATCCTTTGTCTATCGTTAAGAATGAGATCATTGATATATTTTCACGCTTGGGCTTCTCTATCGCTGACGGTCCAGAGGTAGAAGACGATTGGCACGTATTCTCTTCACTTAACTTCGCCGAGGATCACCCCGCTCGCGATATGCAAGATACCTTCTTCGTAGAGCAACACCCCGACATTGTACTTCGTACGCACACAAGTTCGGTACAAAGCCGCGTAATGGAGAACTCTAAGCCGCCTATTCGCGTATTGTGCCCTGGGCGCGTTTATCGAAATGAAGCAATCTCTGCTCGTGCTCACTGCTTCTTCCATCAGGTTGAAGGACTTTACATCGACAAAGATGTTAGCTTTACCGATCTCAAGCAAGTATTACTTACCTTTGCTCGCGAAATGTTTGGGCCCGACACAAAAATTCGTTTGCGCCCCTCATACTTCCCCTTTACAGAACCAAGTGCAGAAATGGACATTTCGTGCAATATCTGTGGCGGCAAAGGTTGTGCCTTCTGCAAGCAGACAGGTTGGGTAGAAATCTTAGGTTGTGGCATGGTTGACCCCAATGTACTCGAAGCGAATGGCATTGATAGCAAAGTTTACAAAGGTTACGCTTTTGGTATGGGGGTTGAGCGCATTACCAACCTCAAGTATCAAGTAAAGGACCTCCGCCTCTTCTCTGAGAACGATGTACGCTTCCTTGATGAGTTTACCTCTGCCAACTAATTCTTACGTATAAGAAGTCATCTCCTATTTAACTATTAAGTACATTGGGCTTCTTTTACGCTATACAAATAAATAACGTCCCCTCCACTAATCATTCAAAGCAACGATAAGCGGAGGGGCTTTTTGTTTCTATACTACAATGATCCAACTTGTAAGACATTTTCTAGAATCATTACTCATTGAGTGTAACATTTCAACGGCTAATAGTGTCCGTATCGCACAAATCATAGTAATTGCATTACTCCTTTTGCTTAGCTATTTCATTGCTTGGACATTCAGAAAATACGTCATACCCGTCATACTAAAAATCGTTGAGAAAACAGAAACGAAATGGGACGATTATCTAATCAATCGCCCCGTATTAAACGCTACGAGTCAACTATTCCCTTGCATATTAGTGTACAACTTGTTGCCCTTATGTTATGACAACATCACGACTTCTATCACTTATAGTATCATTTCTCGCTCATTACAAGTTTACATAACGATCTGTGCGACGCTACTAGTTACAGCGTTTCTGAAAAATCTATCCATTGCACTTGCTGAAGAATACGAAGAACATCACCTAACAGGGATATCGCAATTCTTTCGCTTAATCATTATATGTTTAGGAGTTATCGTCTCCATTTCACTGATATTTGGCTACAATCCCATACGCGTCATTGCAGGCTTAGGTGCTGCAGCCACTGTGTTAATGTTAATCTTCAAAGACTCAATCTTAGGATTAGTGGCGGGTATACAGCTCTCGTTGAACAAAATGCTTAAAGTTGGCGATTGGATTACCATTAAAAAACTTGACATTGATGGAAACGTTGAAGAGATTTCACTTACTACGGTTAAAGTTCGGAATTTTGATAATACAATTTCTACCATTCCACCCTATACGCTCGTAAGTGACGCTTTTCAGAATTGGAATGCAATGATCAACACAGGAGCACGTCGCATTAAACGTACACTTTTTATAGACGTACAAAGCATAAGAAAACTCTCGCTCTCCGAAATCGAAGCGCTTATAGCTGATAAATTGCTTTCTCAGAAAGACATAACAAGTAACACCGACATCAACCTTACATTATATAGACACCACCTTAGCCAGTTGTTTAAAAAGGACAAAGACATCGTACAAGATCAATGGATATTAGTACGACAACTTAACCCCACGCCGAACGGCTTACCGATCGAAGTTTGGCTATATACTAACAACACTAACTTCGTTGACTACGAAGAGATCGCTGCTAGTCGAATAGAACGTATTATTGCTCTTCTGCCGATGTTTCATCTACGAATGTTTCAATCGCCTACAAGCTTTGACCTTCAACATATAAAACCTTGATGCAATAAAGTCCCGCAAGTATACAAGAACTTGCGGGACTTTAACGCATTAAATCACCAGAGTTAATACTTTCTTCCTAAAAGTCGGGGGCGCCTGGTGCAGGCTGGAAGGGGTCAGGCAGTGGAGGAAAGTCTGAATTATCAGGCGGAAGTGAGGCATCGTTTGCAACAAATGATGATGGCTCAGTACCTCCACCATTGTTACCATTCTCCCCTTGTTGTGACGACATGGTCGAAATGTCATCTTCTTCAGGATTTTGGAAGCGAGCATATTCTCCTCTAAAGCTCAATAATACATTTCCTACCGCACCATTACGATGCTTTGCCACAATAATCTCAGCCTTTCCACGTAGATCACGTCCCGTTTCAGCATCTTGATATATCTTATAATACTCAGGGCGGTGAATAAAGAGCACCATATCGGCATCTTGCTCAATGGCTCCCGATTCACGGAGGTCAGACAATTGCGGACGCTTATCGCCCCCCTCACGATTTTCTACACCACGATTTAACTGCGAAAGGGCCAAGATTGGTATATTTAACTCCTTTGCAAGGCCTTTCAAAGAGCGTGATATCGTTGAAACCTCTTCCTGACGACTGCCAAAGCCCATACCTGAGGCATTCATCAACTGAAGGTAGTCAATCATAATGACCCGAACTCCATGTTCTCGCACCAAGCGCCTTGCCTTCGTACGTAATTCGAATACTGATAACGATGGCGTATCGTCCAAATAGAGCGGAGCGCCTGTAAGTTGCTTTATCCTATAGTCAAGCTGGTTCCATTCATAAGGTTTCAGTTGACCGCTTTTTAAGGTTTCACCTTTAATCTCACAGACGTTTACAATCAAACGGTTAACCAACTGAACGTTTGCCATTTCCAATGAGAACACTGCGACTGGTATTTTCTGATCAACAGCTATATTCTTTGCCATGCTTAATGCAAACGCAGTCTTACCCATTGCAGGACGCGCTGCCAAAATAACGAGGTCGGAATTTTGCCAGCCTGAGGTCATCTTGTCCAAAGCATGAAATCCAGAGGGAATACCACTCATACCGTCTGTACGAGCAGCAGCCTTTTGCAACATCTCATACGCTTCCTTAATTACAGGGTCAATCTGCGTATAATCTTTCTTCATGTTGGTCTGAGAGAGTTCAAATAGCTTTCCCTCAGCCTCTTGCATCAACACATCGATATCGGTTGTAGCGTCAAAAGCCTTTGTCTGAATGCCGCTCGTATATGAAATCAAAGCACGCGCCGTTGCCTTTTGAGCTATAATGCGAGCATGATACTCTATGTGCGCCGACGAGGCCACCATACCACTCAACTGCGTGATATAAAATGGGCCGCCTGCTTCCTCTAATTGGTTTGTGTTGCGCAGTGCCTCTGTAACAGTCAGAATATCAACTGGCTTTTCTTCCAAATTGAGTCGACGTATCGCTTCGTAGATTATCTGATGTCGATTATCATAAAAACTCTCGGGACGCAATATTTCACTCACCTGGTAATAAGCATCGCGTTCAACCATCAAAGCACCCAGAACTGCCTGTTCAAGTTCTACGGCCTGTGGCTGCAAGTGACCAAAATTCTCAAGTGAGTCATTTTTCTTACGACTCTTATAGCTTGGCTTCTTCCCATTCGAAGCACTCGTATCATTTGCAGGCATAATATTATATAGTAGTCTTTTTATTCATTAACGTTGTCAGCAGACTCTTGATGCTGGAAACACCCCATATCAGGCTGTGCACCACGCGAGTTTCCCGCCTTATCATTTGGATAGTTCGCTTGAGTAATAACGGCATCAGCTGTACCCACAGCTTGGGATTGCTTGTCAAGTCCAAAAGAAAAGAGCAAATAATCTAAATTGAATGCAGGCACAAAGTTCTTGTCTCTTAGCTTTGAGTCAGGATTAATATTCGTTGTGGTAGACTTTTGATCCCATAAGCAACTTATGAAATGGGCATCAACATCGTCAGAATTCGGTGCCGGTGTATTGAGCAAACAATGCGTAAAGAGGTAATTAAACTCATCACCATTTTCGCCTTCACTACCCATTATCTCATCGTCTTGATAGCCTGTAATGATGCTATTGGCAAAATACAAACGTGATATAGGCAAACGCACGTCGCCATCAACATTCGCAAAATTAAGTGCATGCCCACTTCCGCCACTAAACACGTAGAAGCGCCCTATCGTACAATGTATAAAGGTTGCGTCTCCACCACGCAAGTGTATACAATCACCGCCAGCATTCGTCAGTTGGCTATTACCTACCTTTACTTGCGACATCCTGATATCTAACGCATGCCCCGTAACCGTGTGAATAGCACTATTTTCTACCGTAAGTTTTAATTTGCTAACATCTGAAGAGTCGACACATATACCAAACTTTCCACTGTGAATATCTGCATTGTCAATATAGTTATCGTAAGAATTTGACTTAATCACTACCCCACCCCATAGTCCGGGAGTCCGATTGTAAGGTTGGTGTTCAAACATGTTGTCCATCCTATCTCCTCGCAAGGTCACAGGTTGGTCAGTGGTTCCCACTATCCTCAACCTCCCATATACGATTAACGATGCATTTTGGTGGAATAACAAGGTAGCACCAGCCTCTAACGTTAATGTTGCCCCTTGTTCTACCACAAGACTATCCATTACTCGATAAGGACGGTTAGCCATAAGGGTGGCGTCTGCAGTAATTCTCTGTCCTTGCAAGGTAACCACATCTTGTCCTGAAGCATTTAATGCAACCTTTTGTTGTACGCCTGCCTCTGTTGTGAAGCATAGCTCATCTTCATAATAAGTCGGCTGATCACTATCCGTCGAAGGCACGTTCGCCATTAAGTAAACAATCATACTATCTTTCTTTGCAATTTCAAAGTCAGAAGCGATTCCACCCTCAAGCGGAACTCCGTCTACGTTTACTTTAAATGGAGAATTACCTCCCTTTGCCAAAGCCACTTGGCTTATGCGTATTGCTTTATTGGCCTTGTTATATACCGTAAAGTTATACGTTCGAGTAGGCTCTCCACTTATAATCGTATCAAACCGTACCGTGTCTTTACTAAAGCTAAGTGTATCAGTTACGGAGGTTGTATAATCATCATCCTTCATACAACCTACAACACCTAACAATAAGAACATTAACAAAAAGGTCAATAAACGCATATATTATACGTGATTTAGCGTAAAACACGTTAGCAGAACCTAACTTAGGTAAATAAGTTCTACCAACGTGCTCAGCATATTTATAAAATAAGGATTAAAAGCCTACTTATACTCGTTTAAGAATATCAAGCAGATGGTCCCACACCATTTTAACAGTAGGCACTAACAAGCGCTCATCAGGCGAATGCACACCACGCAATGTAGGGCCAAAACTTACCATGTCAAGGTTGGGATACTTCTCTGAGAAGAGTCCGCACTCCAATCCAGCGTGAATAGCCAATACTTTAGGTTCTTTCCCAAACAAGTGCTTATAGCTTTCAGTAGCAATCTTTAGGATTTCGCTATTCGGATTAAACTTCCAGCCTGGGTAGCCTTCATTCGTTACAACTTGAGCACCGCCTAATTCAAATGCAGCACGAACGATAGCAGCCATATTCTCGCAATTACTTGCTACACTGCTTCGTTGACTTGTTGTTACCGTTACGTGGTCACCCTCGAGGCGAATGCTTGCTAAATTCGAAGACGTTTCAACCAACCAATCAATGTCTTGACTCATGGCGTAAACGCCATTGTGAACTGCATACAAAGAAAGCAGCATACGACGCATAGCGTTGGGCTCCATAGCTAGACTTGCTTCCGTCTCGCAGTCTTCGACGCTGAGTTGGATATTCTTTTCCGTTTCGGCAAATTCCTCTCCTACTGCCAAAGCATACTGCTGCATATCGGCCTTTAGAGTCGCAACCTTATCAGCTGCAACAGAACAAATCGCGTGTCCTTCACGAGGTATAGCGTTATGAAGTCCACCGCTCTGAATGTCAATCAATCGAAGGTCGAACTTGTTCAGTTCGTTTACCAAAAAGCGAACCAACAATTTGTTGGCATTCGCACGCTTTTTGTTAATATCGTCGCCAGAGTGTCCACCATTCAAGCCTTTTACACCTACGCGAACCGTTTGATAGCCTGTAGGAATGTCTGATGTAGAGAAAGGATAAGTAGCCGTTGTACGCACGCCACCTGCACAACTAACAAATATCTGGCCCTCATCTTCAGAGTCAAGATTTATCAGATAGTCGCCCGACATAAAGTCTGACTTCATACCCATTGCACCCGTTAAGCCGGTCTCCTCATCGCGCGTAAACACACACTCTATCGGACCATGCTCTATATCATTCGACTTCAGTATAGCCATTTCCATAGCTACACCGATGCCATCATCAGCACCCAATGTAGTGCCCTTCGCACGCATCCACTCTCCGTCTATATAGGTTTGGATAGCATCGTGGTCAAAGTCGAAGTCTACGTCTTTATTCTTTTCGCAAACCATGTCCATGTGACTCTGAAGAATCACTGTCTTACGACCCTCATGCCCCTTTGTGGCAGGTTTACTAATGCATACGTTACCCGTCTCGTCTACCTTTGTAGGCAAACCAAGGCTTTCGCCAAATTGCTTTAAGAATGCAATCATTTGTTCCTCACGCTTTGAAGGACGGGGAACACTATTTACTTCAGCAAAGCAATCAAAAACGACGCTTGGCTGTAAAAGATTTGTGTTACTCATTGCTATAAATATAATATTGTGTAACTTTGCTTCGTAATTAAAGGTATAAGCTTCACCTTTTCAACAAGCAAAAGTAAGAAAAAGAAATGAAACTTTTCATCGCCGTTCTATTAATTGTTGCTATCTCGCTTATATTATTGTCTGTAAGACTCTTCTTTGGCAAGCCTTTTGTCAAAACACACGTGAGCCAGAGTAAAGCTATGCGCCAGCGTGGCATAGGCTGCGTTGAGTCGCAAGACGCTGTCGCGAGGATGGACAATCCTAAGAGAGTAAACGAACGATAAATATATATATCAAACCTCCATACAAGTAATACATTATATATAACATGAAACAAGCCGCAAGAAATACAGTCATCTTGGCGCTAATCACGTTAGCCGCCGTAAGTTGCAATCAAAAGTCGCCCTCTCAACAAGTAAAGCAAAACGGGCTACCCAAGTCTGAGTCCACAACTAATGCTACCGCATCAAGCGTTGCCGTTGTTGATATTGACACTTTGGCTGACAAATGCAGCTATTGTAAAGACGGCCAAAAGGCACTTGAAGCAAAAAAGAACGCTTTGACAAAGCAGTTTAACGCTAAAACTCAGTCATTACAAAACGCTGTCATCAACTTCCAAAAGAAAGCGCAAGCGGGACAATTCACTTCACAACAAGAGGTACAAAAGCAGCAAGCCGCTCTACAAAAGCAGCAGCAAGACCTTCAAGCATTTCAAGAACGCATCGAACGCGACTTAGCAAAGGCACAACAAGAATACCAAGACAAGTTGCGCAAAGACCTCAACGCTTTCCTTAAAGAATACAATAAGGATGGTCGCTTTAAAGTGATTATCAGCAAGAGTGGCGACAACGTTCTCTATACCGATCCGTCTGTCGACATTACCAACGACGTCATCGAAGGCTTAAACAAAAGCTATAAGAAGTAACGCGGTAAAAAAATAGCCACGCACTTGGCTAAACCAACAATAATCTATAATTTTGCATTGTGTTAAGCGAGAGGCTTCACACGATGCAAAAGGAAAGATGCCGGAGTGGTCGAACGGGCCGCACTCGAAATGCGGTGAACGGGTAACTGTTCCGGGGGTTCGAATCCCTCTCTTTCCGCCGTAAGTAATTACAAAAGGCGTTTTTAGTTTCGGCTAAAAGCGCCTCTTTGTTTTATACTTATAAAAAATAGAATACACCATAACCACGCAGAGCGCTCCCCTGAAGAATAATATTATTAGATGGAAACTGAAATCAAAGGGTTACATTCATAAAAAGAATTTAAAAGTTTTTTTACTTTAACTTTGCTTTTCGCTCACCTTGCACTATCTTTGCAAAAAAATAAAATTATAATAAGACATTAAAACAAACATGAAGTGCTATGTTTGGTTTATATCAACTGTGCACTAATACAATCTAACCCTCAAAATGAAGAAGAACCTTATTCTTTTTTTGATTGCAATGCTCACCATTGCTTCATGTAAAACAAGGGAACGTATCGTATATTTTCAAGACATTGTTCCCAATGAGAATATTGCCACACAAAGTACTACCGCTCTAAAATTAGTACCTGGCGATAAAGTAGGCGTTATTGTCACAAGTGCTGCAACTCCCGAATTAGCGGCACGCTATAATCTTACTACAGGCAATAATACTACAAGTAGCACAAGCAATGCTGACAACCTGCGCTACACCATCGATGAGAATGGTAATATCGACCTTCCAGGTATTGGACGTACACAGATTAGCGGCTTGACGAGAGCGGAAGCGGCAGCACGCATTCAAGCAAAATTCCGTGACGGCATTCTTAACGATGCTGTTGTAACTGTTGCTGCCTATAATCGTTATATCACTATATTAGGTGAGGTAGCCCGACCTGGACGACAGGAAATAGCTCGTGACAATCTTACCTTACTTGAAGCTATTGGCCAAGCTGGCGACCTAACTATTACAGGACGTCGTGATTGCATCAAGGTTATTCGTCAAGAAGGCAACGAGAGCAAAACTTATTATGTAGACCTTCGTTCGAAGGACTTATTTAATTCGCCTGTATACAATTTACAACAGAATGACGTTATCTATGTAGAACCCAACAAAGTTAAGATGGGGCAATCAACAAACAACGACAACTCTGTTCGTAACATCTCAACATGGCTTTCTGTCACTTCTGTGCTTACTAGCATTGCTATCTTGATTTTTAGATAAAACACTATTATTTTCAATTATAGCACACGCGCGTTTTGCTCACGTAGCAAAGCGCGCTTTTTTAGACTTTCATTTTATTTTTTTTTGATCAGCTTACACTATCTTCCATAAGATAGGCAGCGGTTCGAAAAAGAAAATGAAAGTTTTTATACTTTCATTTTGCTTTTCGCTCACCTTGCACTATCTTTGCTATAGCTTAAACGTAAAAAGAAGAGTTAAGCCAATTTTACGCAATCTAATAAACAATATAAAATGAAGGGAATTGTCCTAGCAGGCGGAAGTGGAACGCGCCTCTATCCAATAACTAAAGGAATTAGCAAACAACTTATTCCTATATTTGACAAGCCGATGGTGTATTACCCCATTTCGGTTTTGATGTTAGCCGGCATTCGTGATATTCTTATTATTTCTACTCCACAAGATATGCCAAGCTTTAAACGATTGTTAGGTGATGGCTCTGAATTTGGTGTTCACTTCGAATATGCCGAACAACCATCACCCGATGGTTTGGCGCAAGCTTTTATCATTGGCAAGGAATTTATAGGCAATGATAGCGTCTGCTTGGTTTTGGGAGATAATATTTTCCATGGTAGTAACTTTGCCACTATGCTACGCACAGCGGTTGCTAAGGCTGATCAAGGGCAAGCTACAGTCTTTGGTTACCGTGTTAATGATCCAGAACGCTATGGTGTTGTTGAATTTAACGAACAAGGACAAGCTGTTAGTATTGAAGAAAAACCTACACACCCTAAATCAAGCTATGCAGTAGTCGGACTTTACTTCTACCCCAATAAGGTGGTGAAAGTGGCACAAGGAATTAAGCCCTCAGCACGTGGCGAATTAGAAATCACCACAGTTAATCAACGCTTCTTAGATGATAAGGAATTAATGGTACAAACTTTGGGAATTGGCTTTGCATGGCTTGATACAGGTACACACGATAGCTTGAGCGAAGCGTCTACCTTTATCGAAGTATTTGAAAAAAGAACTGGCTTAAAAATCGCGTGTCTTGAGGGGATTGGTCTAAAAAATGGTTGGGTCAGCCCCGAACAGATACGTCAACAAGCGCAACCCATGAGCAAGAACCAATACGGGCAATACTTGCTCAAGTTGGCCGACGAATACGAGAAAAAATAATTAGTATTTTTTACTACTATGTAAAGATTTAAATATGGTTATTGCTGTAGACTTTGACGGAACTATCGTCGAACATAAATATCCCGCTATTGGCAAAGAAATCCCCTTTGCAACTGCAAGTTTGCGACAACTTATACAAGATGGTCACAAACTTATTTTATGGAGCGTACGCGAAGGAGATTTACTTAACGATGCTGTAAAATGGTGTGAAGAACGCGGTGTGCGCTTTTATGCTGTTAATGCTGACCTTGATGAAGACTGTGACGACCATCAAGGCACAGCACACTTTAGTCGAAAGATTAAGGCGGACATGTTTATTGATGACCGAAATTGGGGGGGACTACCTGACTGGGGAACAATCTATTCTGTCATTTCTAAACGTACCACCTATCAACAACATTTGCAACAAAAGCAAATGGACTACAACGATTTAAATGAACCAAAGAAAAAACCTTGGTGGAAATTTTAGTCAAAGCAAAACAGACTAAGAACCTTGAGTTTTTTCGCGACTAACACTTTACTCCGATACGCCTTTTTATTTACAAGCATGAAATTGCCAAACGCTTATCAAATGAAAGAGTTGGATGCTTATACCATTCAACATGACGACATAAAGTCCATTGACTTAATGGAAACCGCTGCTATGAAAGTGGCAGAATTCATCTTTTGCAATTATACTAATCACGACGCACCTATAATCATTTATTCAGGTCCTGGTAATAATGGAGGCGACGGGTTAGCTTTGGCACGCTTGTTGAGCAAAAGCAATTATACCAACATCAAAGCTTACCTCTTCAATACGAACAACTCACTAAGCGAAGATTGCAAGCAAAACGCTGAGAGGCTTAAAGATGAATGTCCAGAGGTGAGTTTTACTGAAATTCAGCAGCAATTTGAAGCGCCTGAAATGAGCAATGAGACCCTTATCATCGATGCGCTCTTTGGTACAGGACTAAACAAACCCCTCGGTGGTGGTTACGCTGCATTAGTAAAATTTATTAATGCTTCACCTGCTCAGGTCGTTAGTATTGACATGCCGTCAGGACTAATGTGTGAAGACAACACGTACAATTCACCATCCGCTATCGTTCGAGCTACGTACACCCTCACTTTGGGTTTGCCTAAATTAGCACTTATTCTCCCTGACAACCAACAATACGTAGGCGAAGCCTTTGTTTTAGACATCGGTCTATGCAGCAAGAAGTTGGAGGACATGACTATACCCTATCAGATTACAAGCAAACGCCATGTGGCTCAACTATTAAGAGAAAGGCCTACCTATGGTCATAAAGGAACATTTGGCAATGCATTGCTTATTGCAGGTAAGTATGGCATGGCAGGTGCAGCCCTATTAGCCGCCAAGGCTTGTCTAAAAGCTGGAGTGGGAAAAGTTACGGTTCACACGCCTATAAAGAACAATGACATATTACAAATCGGAGTGCCTGAAGCCATTCTACATCACGACGAGAATGAAAACATATTTACAACTCCCGAACGTACCGATGACTATCAAGCCATTGCTATTGGGTCTGGTATAGGCACTGATAAACGAACAGCTTTAGCCTTTATAGAACAAGCTAGCCACACCGACATTCCCATGCTCATTGATGCTGACGGCATAAACATCTTAGGTGGACATAAAGGTTGGATATCGCAAATTCCAGCCAATACTATCTTTACTCCACACGCTAAGGAGATGCAGCGATTGGGCATCTGCAACACAGACTCGTATAGCACCCTTCTCGAAGCTATCAACATGGCTAAGCAGCACAAGTTCTACATCTGTCTTAAAGGTCATTATACTGCTGTCTGCACCCCCAACGGCGAGGTCTACTTCAACCCTTCTGGCAATTCTGGTATGGCAACAGCAGGAAGCGGCGATGTACTAACAGGTATAATTTTAGCTTTATTGGCTCAGCAATATAACGAATTTGATGCTTGTCTCTTAGGTACCTACCTTCATGGATTAGCTGGTGACATCGCTGCTAAAGATTTGGGCGAACACGCTGTTACGGCAACAGACATTATTATATATTTGCCGCAAGCCTTTAAACAAATCTTCGAAGAAAAGGCTGCCTTAAAATACGAAGAAGCTTTCCATACATCAAATGATATAATCTCCTTGTAATCCAATCGCTCGAACAAGGTATATACGGCACTTAGATATGAAACGATTATTTCTTTTAACAGTTTGTTCACTTTTAGGACTTCATCATATAGTCTTTGCACAAACAGAGGTAACGAACTATCAGCCTGGTGTCACTAACGACGGCATCACCTACTTCCTTCCAACTACAGGCATTCGCGTTGCAGTAACCGCAACAAAGACGCATTACACGCCTGGCGAGTTTTGCGGATATGCAGAGCGATACCTTAGACTAAAGAATGTTCCTCTCACTGCATACGACGAATGGATCATTACCGATGTAAAGCTTTGTCCATTCGGCCTCGCTGATAAAAGCAAAGCATATAGCATTAAGTTTAAACAAAAGACTTCTGTTCCTTTAGTCACGCTCAGCGCTGACGGAAGATTGTTAGCTATTAACGCTAAAGTGAACAATAATGCAGAGACGCTACCAACAGCATCTGTTACCCCCAACAACGAAAAGGTCATTAATGGCGCTGACTTCAAGACCGAAGAAATCCTTTCAGCAGGAAGCACAGCCAAAATGGCTGAACTAACGGCCAACGAAATCTACGACATTCGTGAGAATCGTGGACTACTGACTAAGGGACAAGCTGACTTCATGCCTAAAGACGGAGAACAACTTAAACTTATGCTCTCTAATCTCGATACGCAAGAGGAAGGACTTCTACAACTATTTCGTGGAACGAAAACGAGCGAAACACATGTCTTCACCTTTGACGTTACGCCGACTTCTGAACTTAACAAACAATTGGTTTTTAACTTCTCGCGCTATCTCGGTATGATTGATGCTGACGATCCCGCAGGCACAGCTTACTACATAAGTGTTCGGGACCTAAAGACGCTCCCCGAGCTAACCAGTCAGGAGCAATCGTCAAAGCCTAAGAAAGAAGTTGACGACTTACGTTACATTATTCCAGGACGTGCTAAAGTAACCATTACTACTGAAGATGGAAAAGAATGCGCTTCGCAGTCTATCCCCATGGCACAGTTTGGACGTGTTGAACACTTAGGAGGCGAACTTTTCAACAAGAAGAGCACAACACATGTACTTTTATCGCCTTTAACTGGTGGCATCAGCAAGATAGATGCTGAAAAGCCTGAATAAATTATTAAACAAAAGGTAAGAGGAGATAAGTAGCGTTTTTTACTTATCTCCTCTTTTTTTATTAAAACTTCATTATGGAAAGAAGAAAAGAAGAATCTATCGGTGATGTATTACTTCGATATCTGCGTCAATCATTGCTTGAAACACCACTTAACGAACATCGTCTCATACAATCATGGAACGAAGTTGCAGGAAAAGCCGCAGCACAACTCACCACTGATGTTAGCATTCATAATCAAAAACTATACGTTAAAGTTCGCTCTGCTACCCTACGCGCAGAACTAGTAATGAAGCGTTCTGAACTTGTAAGGCAACTTAATGCAAAGGTGGGAACAAGCCTCATAACAGACATTATTTTTTCATAAATAATATGACCTATAGGTCCAAGAATACTATTAAATTAAAGTATAATGAAAAGCGCGTAACGCAAATTTGTATTTGCGTTACGCGTTATGGCTTTTTTAAATGTATAATTCGCTTTAGTATGCTTGTAACGTTTTACAATCGTTTAAGTCGGGCGAATTTGAGCAATAGCTTCTTAATGCCCACTTGATCAAAGTCGACGCTGACTTTGGCATTGTCGCCACTGCCTTCTACGCTTACGACCTTGCCCTCGCCAAAGCGGTCGTGGCTAACGGCCGTGCCTTCGGGCCATGCAGCTTGCGTGGCAGCATCGGGGATGGTGTCGGCCCCCTTCTTACGTATGATGCCTGTGCTTACGTAGCCGTGTGGTAAGGGAGTGGTTGTGATACGAGTGGTTGAATTTGGAGCTTTTTTAGTGTAGTTGTGCTTATCGCTTGAGTAGCGTGAGCGTGACTCGCCGTAGCCTTGATAGCCAGCTTCGTAGTCGGTAGAACCTTTGGCTGTAGTACCACTGTAATTGTTATAAGCGGGTTGGCTATTGTTATATCCCATTGACGAACGGAAGTCGTCTTCAGATTGCCCACCAAAGAAGCTATCGAAATCGTTGTTGCGAGTCGCACCATATCGTTTGACTTGACGACCGCCACCATACGCCGATGAGTTAGCACCGTATCTTCCACTACCCCACTTGCTTCGCTCTACATTTGAGCTGAAGTTAGGAACTGAGGTCTCCATGTCCTGACGTTGAATGTAGGAATCGTCTATTTCGTCGAGGAAAGGACTGGGCTCGGCAAACTGTAGCGAGCCGTAGCGAAAGCGCGTCTGTGCATAGCTCAAGAAGCAGTATTCCTTGGCGCGCGTTACGGCTACGTAGAAGAGACGACGCTCTTCTTCCATTTCGTGGGTGCTCATCTTGGCCAATGAGGAGGGGAAGAGGTCTTCTTCCATACCGGTGACGAAGACGGCTTGAAACTCGAGGCCTTTGGCTGCGTGAATGGTCATGAGCGTGACACGTGGCGTGCCGTCGTCGCGTGTGTCAGCATCGGAGAGGAGCGATACAGTCGAAAGGTATTCAGTGAGTGATACGCGTGTGCGTCCCTCTTCATCGCGCGTCTCCTTCTCAAGGGTTTGGATAGAGGCTAAGAGTTCGTCAACGTTCTCTTGACGTGCCGTATTCTCAGCCGACTTGACGAGGGTGAGATCAACACCAATGCCGCTGCGACGTATGATGTCGCGCACGAGGTCAGAGGCCGTAACCTTATCTAACTGAACGCGGAAGGACTCAATGAGTTCGCAGAAGATGCTGAGTTTGTTGATAGCCCCTTTGTTAATCTCAACATTATAGGCTAAGGGGTCGTTGGCCACGGTCCACATACTTACGCCATGGGCAGCTGCCGCTAATTGCACCTTTTGTATCGTAGTAGCTCCGATGCCTCTTGCGGGATAATTGATGATACGGCGGAACGATTCTTCGTCGTGAGGATTAGCTATTAATCGGCAGTAGGCCAACGTATCTTTAATCTCTTTGCGCTGATAGAAGGACAAGCCACCATAGATGCGATAAGGAATGTTAGCTCCCTGTAATGCCTCTTCGACTACGCGGCTTTGAGCGTTGGTGCGATAGAGAACGGCCACTTCGTTATAGGGCACATCTTTGCGCGCGTGAAGGCGGGTGATGTTGGCTACGATTTTGCGTGCTTCCTCTTTGTCAGAAGCAGCCGAGAAGAGTTTGATAGGCTCGCCTTCGGGTCCTGCTGAATATATGGTTTTGGGTATTTGGTGTTCGTTGTAGCGTATGATGCTATTGGCAGCATTGACAATATTCTGCGTCGAACGATAGTTGCATTCCAACTTGATGATGCGTGCGTTGGGGTATTGCTGTTGGAAGTTGAGTATGTTAGAGATGTCGGCACCACGAAAGCTATAGATACTTTGTGCATCGTCGCCCACGACGCAAATGCGTGATTGGGGGTTGGTGAGTAGACTCAGTATCTGATACTGTGCCATGTTGGTGTCTTGATACTCATCGACGAGGATGTATTGGAAACGTTCAATGTAGCGTTGGCGCACGTCAATGTGGTCGCGGAAGAGAAGGTAGGTGTTGAGCAGTAGGTCGTCAAAGTCCATGGCTCCAGCTGCGCGTAGGCGTTGCTGATAGATGGTATAAATTTTATGTATTTGCCCTACTCCTTCTGATCGGTCGCGACTTATGATAGTACTTTCGGCTGCATACTGAGCGGGAAGTATAAGGTGATTTTTGGCCTCTGATATGTGGCCTGCTACGATGTTTTGCTTGTATACCTTTTCGTCTAATCCAAGCTCTTTGGTGATAGCTTTGATGAGTGACTTGGAGTCGGCGCTATCGTAAATGGTAAAGTCCTGTGGGTAGTTGATTACTTCGTGTTCAATGCGCAAGAGACGCGCAAAGATGCTGTGAAACGTGCCACTCCACATGCCACTTAGACTGATGCCCTGGCATATCTGTGAGATGCGTAAGTTCATTTCACGTGCGGCCTTGTTGGTAAAGGTGAGCGCGAGTATGTTCCAAGGGTGCATGCCGTGCTGAAGGAGGTAGGCTATCTTATAGGTGAGCACGCGGGTTTTGCCTGAACCTGCTCCTGCTATAACCAATAATGGGCCGTCAAGGTGGGTGACAGCCTCGTATTGTGACTCATTGAGTTCGGAACGAAAATCGGTGGGTGTGGACATGGAGAAAATGTGTAAATGTGCAAATGTGTAAATGTGCAAATGAGTAAATATGCGAATGGGGTTTAATGTGCGAATGTGTAAATAGTTATTTGCTGTTGCTGCGTTTATAATGTATAACTGTTACAAAAGATTTATAATACATTCAATCATTCACACATTTGTACATTCTCACATTTGCACATTATAAAGCGCTATTTTTGTTGCTTATCGAATTGTAGTTTTCGCTCGTAGAATTGTACTTTCTGACAAGCTTCTTCGAACGAGGCGCTTGCGGCCTGTGAGTTACCGTGCTGCATGATGCTGTCAATTCGTGCTAAGTCGAGTTGGGCTTGACGTAGCTCAACGGAGTCCATAAGCAGAATGCCTTGCTGACGAGCCGTAAGGGCTAAATAGCAATCATGGCGCATGGCTTCAATGGCCTTTTTGGCAGCTTGACAATTACCCTTTCTTAACTGCTCGCGAGCGGTAGCTAAACGCTGTTGCGCGATAGTCTCCATTTTGACGCGACGTGTGCTATATTGCTTGTCCTTTTCATTGCCCTGCTTGTTACAAGCATTGAATGTGTGTGTCGCAAGCAAGGGTATAGCTATGGTAAGGAAGTATTTGATACTTGGCATTTCTGTTGTGCTTGTTAAATGGGTGAACTTTTTCTTATGCTACGCTTAGCTCGCTTACTGTATTTGCTTTAAGAAATGCTTGTTGCAGCGGCGGCGCTCACTATCAAAGAACCACCCCCACTTATTGAAGAACTTGATGAGCGAACCAATGAATACGAAGAAGAGTTTAGGGTCTTTGCTTGCTCCGTTACCATAGTCGTGATATACGGATACAAATGGATAGTATAGGGTGCGGAAGTAACGATGAATACGTCGTGTTATGTCGGTGTCTTCAAAGTAAAGGAAGAAACGCTCATCGAAGAGTCCACAACGCTGTAAGGCTTCCATTCTGAAGGCAGCAAAGCAACTCGATACGTGGCCGACTTCATAGATTCGGTCGTTGCGCATGGGGCGCATCTCAAAGTGTTGCATCCACCGTTCGTGGTGGGTGGGCATGAGCTTGTATAGCTTGCGCTTAATGAGCAAGAAGGGGGTTGGCATGAGCTTAGGCAAATATTGTATGCGTCCGTCCGGATAGTATACGCGTGGCATCATTTCGCCGACATCGGGATTTTGCTCCATGTAGTCGACCATTGGCGTAACAACGTCTTTGGTAAAGGTGACGTCGGGATTGACAACAAAGTGGAATTGACTATGAAGTTGTTCGGCCTGACGAATGGCCCAATTGTGTGCCTTGCCAAACCCAACATTTTTTGGCATGTGTTTGTAGCGAATGCAAGGGTCGAGCTGTCGCAGTTGTGCTGCATCATCGGTGGGCGAATTGTCTACAACGTAGATGACCTTCTCGTCTTTGTACCGCAACAACGAAGTCACCACCTCTTTGAGCTCGTCAAGAGGTTGTCGGTAGACTACGATTGAGAATGTTACTTTGCAAGTAGTATATGTTGATGACATTGTTTATGCTTGAAGTTGGTGACGCGCTGCACGCTTGTTGAGCCACATGATAAAGAGTGAGAACAATACGACGTCTGTTGCTATAATAATAGTTGCTGATGCTTCAGCATATAGGAATGTGGCATTAATGGCACAAAATAGGAGTTGTAAGGTGAGTATGAGCACTAATGATTGGTGCATGGTGAATCCTGCTTGTAAGCACTTGTGGTGGATGTGCGTCTTGTCGGGGTGGAACATAGGTTTGTGGTGTAACAAACGCACTATAGCCACACGTATGGAGTCAAAGCAAGGGACTAACACTAACGTGTAGGGAACGATTAATGGCAGAGGGGAATGGGCGCTGGCTTCGAAGCCGATAAAGGTGGGCGACTTGAAGTAGCTGATAGCTAAAAATGCAATGGCGTAGCCAAGGGTTAAACTGCCTGTATCGCCCATAAAGGTTTTGGTGCTTCGCTCAACTGATCCAAATAGATTGTACAACAGAAAGGCGATGATTGCTCCTACAAGCCCAGTGCAATAGAGGGTATAGAATACGATTTGGTGTTGATAGTACAACACACCGAATAGCACGATGGCTATTAACGAAAGGCTTGAGGCCAAACCATCGATGCCGTCAATGAGGTTGATAGCATTGACAATGAGTATCGAAACGAATACAGTAAAGGGATAGGCTACCCAAATAGGTAGCTCATATAGGCCGAAAAGGCCATAAAGATTGTGTATATAAAGTCCGCAAAATGGCAAGAACATTGATACTACGATTTGTATCATAAACTTAACGCTAGCGCGTAGGCCAAAAAGGTCGTCAAGCATGCCAATAAGGTAGAGGAGAAACATACCAATAACGATGAGCATCGTCTTGAGCGTTACGGGTATGTCTATACCTTGGTCAAATATGTTGAGTGCTACTACCGCACCTGATACTCCGATGAGCATGGCGGGGGTGAAAAGGGTTCCGCCTAAGCGGGGTATTTTGTTATGGTGTACTTTACGTTCGTTAGGTAAATCGTATATGCCTTTGCGCTTACATAGCTTGAGCAATAGGGGCATTACGCCTGCTGTTACGCCAAAACTCAGTACAAAGGTGATGATTAAATATAGTATCCAAGAATGATTCATTACTCAATATTGTAGGTTGATATAGACATAAACGCTACTATAACAAATTTATTGCAAAAAAAATATGACTTTTTTGTTTTAGTATTGTGCGAATGGTCATTTCAACGTGCAAAGATAGTACAAGGCGAGCGCAAAGCAAAATGAAAGTCAAAAAACTTTCATTTTGCTTTGCCGAGGGGTAGCTTATTTTACTGAAGGCGGCCTCACTCCTTATTAGAGCGTAAGAATATCGTCTAATGATGTGATAATGTGTGAGGGGATCGTTTCGTCAAACTGTTTAGGTTCCCACTCACGGCCTTTAAACCAAATGGTGGGACAACCTAGGCTATGCGCTGGGATTATGTCTTTGCTGAAGCTATCGCCTACCGCAATGCATTGCGACGCATCACATTGTGCTGCTTCTACTCCTAATTGCCAAATGGCGGGGTCGGGCTTGCGTACGCCTACTACCGCACTCTCAATAATAGAGTCAAAATAGTGGTCAATAGTATAAGTTGAGAGCACTTGATGAAGGTTGCCATAGAAGTTGGACACCATAATGAGGCGATGTCCACGTTGCTTGAGTTGGTCGAGCACTTGTGCTGATTGCTGAACGTGCTGACGAGCAAAGTCATCACAATAAGTGGCTAAACGCTGAATGGTTTGCTTTCGGGTGGTGTCGTTGTCAAACTGCACTAAATGAAGTGACGCTTCAAGGTGATGCAGTTGTATGGTTATCTTTTTTTGTAGTAAGGTAAAGAAGTTATCTTCGGGTAATATAATTCGTTCCTTAGCTAAAGCTCTTTCGCCTGTAACGTATGCATCGCGCAGTTGTTCGTCAGCTATTTGATAGCCTATCTGATGATAAGCCGCTTCAAAAACGTAATACCAATGGGTGGCTGCGGTATCAAGTGTGCCACCGTAGTCAAAGAGGAAGGTTGACATTGGAAGTTGGGTTTAATAAGTTTTGTGAGTTTAATGAGTTGAGTGAGTTTAATAAGTTGAGTGAGTTTAATAAATTGGGAGAGGCCGAACCTCATCACTTATCGTATAATAAGAAGTACGTGTTTGGAAAACTCATTAGACTCATTAAACTCACTCAATTCATTAAACACCCTTAATCGCGCATAATCTTTTTGTTACCAACCTTTACGAGGCTAACGCCGATGAATATCCATACGAGTTCGCGCACACGCGTGTAGAGGCTGGTAATGATGCCGATGCCTGGGGCGGTAAGTCCGAGTATTTTGACAATGAGAGAGAGACCGCCCTCGCGTGCTCCTAACTGCATGGGGAGGAAGAAGAGCAAGTTGCCTATCAGAGAAGAGAAAGCCAATACTAAAATAGCATCCCAAAAGCTGAGGCTTACACCTAATGAGAGAAGAATAAAATAGTATTCGAGGGCATTAATGACGCGTGCCACGTATTCAAAGAGTAGTGACTGATAGAAGGCACGTGGCTGCGAGTGGAGATAGGCAATGTTGTCATCTACCTTTTGCATGTCGTCAGCATGTTTGTCGTAAAACTTGCGTGCCCACTTCTTGGCAAAAGGTAGATGGAGCAAGGGAGTAAAGAGCTTTACGATAACTCCCTTCTTATAACAAAGATGAAAGACAAAGAGTACGGCTACTAATACAACGGCAAAGATCATGAACAACGTCCATAGGAAGGGTGTCATCTTCTCGGTATAAACAATGGCAAAGAGTACTGCTGCTGAACTCCACAGACAGATGTGGGAGAGGATGTGCATCATTGAATATAACACGACTGACGACATGGCGCGGGGTACTCCGATGTAGGAACTGAGTTCCATTACACGATAGGGTCCTCCACCAAAGCCAAAGGGCGTGGTGTAGCTAAAGGCAAACCCCGAAACGGTCAGTTTATAGGCGTGACGGAAGGAGAGGTGTTTGCTATGTGTGCCGCTATTGACGATGATTTGAAATGCCCACGCGTTGAAGGCATATACAAATATCCATACGCCAATTACGGCAGGCAGATAAAGTCCAGCACGGAGTAAATGAGTATAGAGTTGCGTGTAGTCAACATCAAAGGTGCAGAGCATTACGATGATAGCCGCTACGCCAAATAATAGGAATAAATTGCGATAGAGTGGTTTCACGTGAATGTTTGAATGTTTTAGGTTGAAAAGGAGGTGAGGGTTAATACTTGCCTTGTTGTAACTCTTGCGTTAAACGTTGGCAAAGGCTTTCGTGCTTGGCGCGCATATAGAGGAATAATAGGCCCATTACGACTATTTCGAATACGAAGTAGAGCCAAGGCTGACCTAACAACAATACGATGTAAAGCACAATGGCACGCGTATTGAACGTAAGTATGTTGGCATACTTAATTAAGGGAAGGCTACCCTGTCGGAAGGCTTGTGCTAAAGTCGCGGGAACGGGAGCATCGCCAAAGCGTTCCTTAATCTGCTGACGGAAGGCTTGAAAGTGCGGTGTCATTTGTTCTTGCGAATGGGTGTAGTTGCCATAGAAGTAGAGGAAGACCATCCACATGCCGTCCTCCTTCCAGGAAAGTGACTTCAGTTCTTGACGCAACTTGGCAAAGTTGTCTAATTCACTACCCGACTTACCTTTAATAAAGAAGAGGTGAATATTGCGATAGTAGTCGGCCAATGCGCATTGCTTGCCATGAAATACGAAACCTGAAAGGGCGGCTAAGAGCCATATCCATATACCCCACTTTATGGTGGTGAAGGGAATGTCGGTGGCTTGAAGGCGCAGACAGATAGCAGCGTAAATGGTGAAGAACCATACGTCGCCAGCAAAGCCGTCGAGTATTCTACCCCATCGTGTCTTCTTACCGGTCATGCGTGCTAACTGTCCGTCGGCACTGTCGTAAAGATTGGCCCATACTAATAGCAGAATGCCAATAATTGTATGCGTAAGGTCGGTAAAGTAGAACATTACACCAGCTGCGGCACCTAAGATAATACTCAGAATGGTGACTACGTTGGGGTGGATGTTGAAGTGGTTGAAGAAGCGCGCCCATAGCAATCCTAAGGGACGCGTGAAGTGTATGTCTAACCATTCTTCAGTGTCTTGCGACTTGAAGGTAGATTGTAAACGGGTGGTTGTATTTCCTTGATTTTCTGACATTTTAGTATGAGTAATCTTTTAGCGAATAGGCTACAATGAATTAAGAATTAAAAATACGGTCAATGCGTTCAGCTATGGCTTTAGCTGCTTCACGACGACAGGGTGAGAAACTGGGCCAGTCGTTAAAGTCGATGATACGGAACTGTCCCGTCGAGGTGATGATTGCATCGCCCCCATAAACTGTCATGCCTGTAAGTTGGGCAGCTTCATCGGCCGTTTGCTTGAGTGCTGACTCATTAAAGCTGAAGTGTGAGGGTTGACCATTCGCCTGTTCAAGTCCGAACTTTGAAAATCCACTTGCGCTCTCGGTAGGATAGCTGATGTGGAAGAACGCTGTGCCCTCGACGCCGTAGAACTTTACGAGGTCGCCCCCGATGTGTTGTTCTATCACATAGCGTGTAATGCCGCTCTCGCGAAAGCGCTTTATAGCGGCTTGATATTCGGCCTCGTCGTTGACGAAACATACATCGCCCTTCTGCTGTGCACACGCATCAACACGCTTTACCCAAAAGGGGAAAGCAATATGGGGCGTAATGGTTCGTGAAGAAGTTAACTCACAAAGTTGAGTCTGGGGCAAGGGTAGGTCGTGTTGCAGAAGTAGTTGAATTAATTGGCCACGCGAGAGTTGTAAAAGGCGGGTGGCCGCGTTGATGACAGGCAATCCAGACAACTCGGCTTGTGATAAGATGGATAACACATTGCGACCTCGTGCCATTGAAAACACGAGGTCATAGTCTGCCAAGTCAACTACCGTGACGAGGTCTTCAGAGATAATGTCGACAGCATATCCTTTTCGTTCCAGACGACTGGTTAAAGCTGCAAAGATGGCGGCATCACGTCCTTCAGAATTCGGGCTGAATTGTGGCGCACGGCTTACGCCTAAAATGTGCTGTTTCATGAGAGTTGTTGCAAGAAGTTTTCGGCCTTGACAATGTCTTCGGCATGGTCGACGTCAAGTATCTTAGTAAAGGGGAATGCCTTCAACTTTAGTCCGTCGCTCACAAGCGCACGCTGAAAATTACGCATACGACTCTTACCTTCCTTTAGACAAGTAGCAAGCGTCTGAAGTGCGTTGGGGCGTAAGCAATAAATGCCACCTGATATGTAGCGGTCGCCCTCGTCGGTATCGTGGAAGCCCGTAATGTGTAATTGATCATTGGTGCCAACGTAAAGAGGCTTCTCGTCGTCAATGTAGTCGGTTACAGCCATGCAGCCGTCGTACTGGCATCGTGAGAAGTAATTGATGTACTGAGAGAATTCCTCTTCGCGGAAGATGGTGTCGACTGTGGTGAGGCAGAAGGGGCCGTCAGCTAAGTAAGGGGCTAATTCGGCAAAGCTATGCATAGAACTAGGTGTGCTCTTTACGATCATGCGTATGTCGTCAGCCTTGCCCTGCTGCTTGATCTGCAAGATGTGTTGCTCGGTAAGTGGATTGAGCGTATTGACAATTATAACGATTTCGGTAGCACCATTCTGGCGAAAGATACGAATTAATCGGTCAGTCATTGCTTCGTTGCAAATGGGTACTAATGGCTTAGGAAGAGCCACGCCTTCGTGTTGAAGACGTGACCCTTCGCCTGCTGCTATTATAGCAAATTTCATCTTTCTTTGCGATCTTGATAGAGTTTGGGTAAGGGATTGGCATTGTTCTCATCATAGCTAACGCGATTGCGATAGATGTCGATGGCGGCATAGATAGCTTGACGGAAGGAGTCAACTTGTGCTATGCCTTTGCCAGCAATGTCGTAGGCCGTTCCATGGTCGGGCGAGGTACGCACGATAGGCAAGTTGGCCGTAAAGTTAACGCCTCCGCTCATGGATAATGCCTTGAAGGGAGCCAATCCTTGGTCGTGATACATGGCTAAGATACCGTCAAAGTGACGATAGAAACCTGCACCAAAGAAGCCATCGGCAGCGTACGGGCCATAACAAGGCATACCAGCATCAGAGAGAGACTTTATAACAGGGAGTATAATTTCATTCTCTTCATGACCTAACACTCCTCCGTCGCCCGCATGGGGATTGAGCGCCAATACTGCGATGCGCGGCGCTGAAATGTTGAAGTCGCGCTGAAGCGATTGGTATAAGAGTTGTGCTTTGAGTGCTACTTTCTCTTCGGTAATGGCAAAGGCTACTTCAGATATAGGCAAGTGAGTCGTAACAAGGGCTACGCGCATGATGTCGTTGCATAAGATCATCAGCGGCTCTTGTCCTTCAGTAGCAAAACGGTCTTGTAAATATTCGGTATGACCTACGAAGTGGAAGTTGCTGCTCTGAATGCTTGCCTTGTTGATCGGAGCTGTAACTAAAGCGTCAATGTCGCCTGACTTGTAGGCGATAACGGCTTGTTCGAGCGACTGAAAAGCTGCGTGTCCTGCGTCAGGATTTTGTACACCGAACTCTATTTTCAATTCGTTATCGGAGCAATTGACAAAATTGAGCTTCCCTGGTACAGCCTCTTCGGCAGAAGATATGACGTTAAGTTGCGTGTTGAAGTTGAGCGCCTTGCGATGATAGTTTGCCACTTTGATGTGACCAAAGACAATGGGCGTACACAACTCAAACATTGTACTTTCGCTGAATGTCTTGAAGATGAGCTCATACCCTACCCCATTGGTATCGCCTTGACTGATGCCAATGCGTATCGGGCGTGATGCTTCTGCCTGAGTTGTAGCAGCGGTGTTTGTATTATTTGTTGTCATCTTATTAATCTGTTTTATACGTTTGGGGCCAAACGAGCGTGTAAGCAGCTATTTTGCTTGTTTTTGCTTCATGGCTTCTTGCTTTGCTGTGCTTAGAAGGCCGCAAGCAGCAAAGATGTCTTGCCCACGCGAAGCTCGTAGTGTGGTAAAGAGACCGTGTGAGGTGAGATAGTCGCGAAAGGCTATCATCTCTTCAGCCGAAACGCCCTTGAGCGGTGTGTCGGGTATGTCGTGAAAACGTATGAGGTTGATGCGACAGTCAAGTCCTTGTAATAGTTTGATAAGCGCATCAGCATGGCGCTTTGAGTCATTTATGCCAGCAAATACGATGTATTCGAACGAGAGACGTCGCTGATGTGATACATTGCTATTGTTGGTGGCTGAAGGTTTGCGAAAGCAGTCGTATTGTTTGAGAACATTTACAACGTCAACAATACTGAAAGCACGTTCAGCGGGCATGATTTTGGCGCGTTCACTGGGTATGGGGTGATGTAAGCTAATGGCAAGGTGGCAAGCGCTCTCTTGTAAGAAGCGTGTTAACCCCTTGGCTAATCCTACACTCGAAACGGTGATGCGCTTCGGACTCCATGCCCACCCCCAGTCAGCTGTGAGGACTTGCGTTGTGCGCAATACGTTGTCAAGATTGTCAAAAGGCTCACCCTGTCCCATAAACACGATGTTGGTGAGTGTGTCGCGTTCAGGGAGTGAGTAGATTTGGTTGAGAATGTCGGTTGTCGTAAGCGACGCAGCATAACCTTGACGACCTGTCATACAGAAGGCACAACCCATTTTGCAACCTACTTGTGAGCTAACGCATAGGGTTGCTCGATCACCATCGGGAATGTAGACTGTCTCGATGAAGTCACCCTTACGAGTGGCATAAAGATACTTGACCGTTCCGTCGACCGAACGCTGTTCGTCAACGGGGGCGGTGCAACCGATGGTATATTTCTCTTTTAATTGTGCGCGCGCGTTCTTTGACAGATTCATCATAGCGTCGATGTCCGTCACGTGTTTGTTGTATATCCAATCGGCCATTTGCTTACCTACGAAAGGCTTTAGCCCCATTTCGATGGCTATGGCTTTCAATTCGTCGGGTGTAAGGCCGAGCAGTGGTATGAGTTGATCCAAGATAGTCGTTAGTATAATTACGAAAAAAGACGAAATGTTGAATAAAGAATTTTGTCAACCCTTTATTCAACAACTCGTCTGCATTATTTAATAAGTGATGATTACTTACGATAGAGCAACCATGCGCCAGCATACTTCTGGCTTAATGAACGACGTGACTGTACGGCAGAAGCCTTGTCGTCGTATGAAGAGGCAATTACGCGATACCAACCTGTTACGCCCTTAATTGTTTCGTCCGTCTTGATAACGCGTGAATCGTAACCCTCTTGTTGTAAGCGTGACTTGAGTCCTTCGGCGTTAGCCTGCGTAACGAAGCTACCTACTACTACGCTGTAAAGCTTGAGGGGATTGCCACTTACTACTGACATGTTACCATTGATCTCACGAACGTCGCTATGGTCAGGTGTAACGGTTGTTGTAGTGGTGGTAGTAGTAACAGGAGTTTCAACCGTTTCTTTCTCTTCATTATTATCGGTGGTTACCTGTTGCTCGTTTTGTTGTGTCTTATCTTGAGCCATAGCTTGTTCCCAAGCCTGACGGTAAGCGCTTTCGCGTGATTTACAGCTTGTAAAAAGTGCTACGGTGCAAAGTCCGAGAGCAAGTACTAAATTCTTCTTCATGAATGATGATGTTTTGTAGTTTCTAAAAGACCAATGAGCGGTTTGTCATGCGCTTTACAATAATCGATTAAAGCGCAATCAAGCAAACTTCGCCACAAAATTACAAAAGCGTTTGGGATAATCAATGCTTTAAGTATTAAACAAGATTAAAAAAGGAACTTTCTACGTGTTGGAATAAAAAAAATGTTCTTTTTCGTGGCAATTAAAAAGTATTTGCGTACATTTGAACTCAGAATTACTCACTTTAATAAAATATTTATCATGAAAGGTCTTAGCATTTTAGCAGCATTCCTCGGCGGAGCAGCCGTAGGTGCAGCATGTGGTATTCTTTTTGCCCCAGAGAAGGGTACTGATACACGTGAAAAGATAGCCGAAGCTATTCGCAAACGTGGCATTAAGCTTAATCGCAAGGAGATGGAAAATCTCGTTGACGACATTGCTGACGAACTCCAATCAGCCAACGACTAATCAGTTGGTGCTTAAACTTTTAGCCTAAAGTCAAGGAACAAAATGCGAAGCATGCTACGGAAGTGTATGTATAAGCCTTTGTCCCTTGACTTTATTGTTACGTTGCAAACATTATATTTTATTGACGTGTTTTCATCAGATAGGAATATTGAAACGATTAGTCAACTGATTGTTGAGATTAAGCGCTATGTTGAACTGCGTGCGGAATGTCTACAAATCGACTTTGTAAGCAAGATGTCGCGATTGTTTACAGCGATTATATTGTTTGTAGTGCTGTTTATGCTTTCAGCGTTGGCTGTTATGTTTATGTCGATGACGGCTGCTGCCGCGCTTGCACCCATTGTGGGCGGTATGGCTACTGCTTATGCTATTATCGTAGTAGTATATATTATGATAGGCATTGTCGTCCTTTGCAATCGCAAGAAGTGGATAGAAGCACCTATTGCGGGCTTTCTGGCTGACTTGTTCTTAAACAATACAGATAGCTTAGCTGACGAAGCTAACATTAAAAACTAATCATTGACGCTTGGTTTTATGAAACAGTATAGTTCAACTTTAGAACAATTAGAAAAGAGGCAAGAGATTCTTCGCAAAGAGATGAATAAAAGCCGACAGATTATAGCTAATAAGTGGGAACGCTTGTTTACACCGCCTGAGGCTGACACGAAGGTGCAACATTGGGTTAATCAGGCTGAAAGAGCAGTTGCCGTATACGATGGTTTTATGATGATGTATAAGTTAGGACAACGCTTTAATAGCATCTCAAAACTTTTTAGATGTCGAAAGAAAAGGAAGTAAGCATATATAAAATAGGCTGCTTTAAGCATTACGCTTGAAGCAGCCTATTTTTTGCATATTAAAAATGGAATTTGCAGTCTTATGGTCACAAACTACTACCCTACTTTACTACTAATGCGCGATCGACGACATCGGCCAATGCGGCAAAGTGTGGTTGTGATTGAGCTGCGTGGAAGAGGCGCTGCAGTTTACGCAGTTGATGAAGTACTGTAGCGGCCTGTTCGCTATTACGATTAGAGGTGTAATAATTCGTTAAACCCTCAACGGCAGTGCGCTGCAAAGCTGCACGATAAGAAGAAGGCTTTTGCTGCGTACGCGCTTCGGTGAAGAGGCTATCAACCAACGTGGCAAGGTAATCTTCGGCAGGATAGGTCGATGTAAGGCGATTGATGAGCGAAGCAGACACCATATTACTTACGAAACGTTGTCCTAAACGATTGACGAAGGCTTGAGCGTTAGGTATTAAGCGATTGACATAGGGTTGTGATGTTAACCAAGTAGGTTCGGTAAGTACATGACGATTAAGGAACTTGAATGCTTCCTCCTGCTTGGCACGAGGTTCGTCTGTAAAGACTGCACCAGGTTGGTCAACCGTCTTGTAGTCGCAGTATACGCCACCTAAGTTGGTCATCACGTGCATACAATAACGTGAGAACTGACCTACCACTTGATTCATCATGCTCGAAAGGTTTTGACCATAGATATCACCACTCTCGTAAGTCCACTTCGGCAACAAAGGCAATTCTCGCTTCAGGTTAAGAATGCCATATTCGCTTGCCTTAACTGCATCGTCGCCCAAGTCTTCCGTTTGGCATCGCGCATCGTTAGTACGATTCGTCTCGCCATCGCCAAACCATAGACGACGATTACCCTTTAGGCGTTCGGTAGTAAGCTTCTCGAGTTCCCAATGGTCGCTCACTTCGTCGTAAGCATTCCACATAGGTTTGTAGCCCCACTCTATCGCCCAACAATCATAGTCGCCAATGCGTGGGAAGATGCCTTCGCGAGGAATGCTATCTTCGGGTTGTGCCACGTAGTTAAAGCGCGCATAGTCCATAATACTTGGAGTATGGCCATACTTCTCAACGAAAGCACGTGAGCGTAAGCTATCTACGGGGACGGTAGATGACGAGCCAAAGTTGTGGCGCAGACCCAGCGTGTGTCCAACCTCGTGAGATGAGACAAAGCGAATGAGCTGTCCCATAAGGTCGGTGTCGTACTTCATCTTTTGCGCTGCCTCGTCGAGCGTACCTGCTTGTATCATGTACCAATCGTGAACGAGCGTCATAACGTTGTGATACCAGCAGATGTGACTCTCAAGTATCTCGCCCGTGCGAGGGTCGTGTACGTTAGGGCCATAGGCATTCTCAATGGGCGAAGCTAAGTAGCGAATACATGAATAGCGCGCGTCTTCCATCGACATGGTAGAATCATTCTCTGGCCATTCCTTTGCCATAATGGCGTTTTTAAACCCTGCGTGTTCAAAGGCCTTTTGCCAATCGTTTACGCCTTGTATCAAATAGGGACGCCATTGCTTGGGAGTAGCAGGGTCGATGTAATAGACGATAGGCTTTTTAGGCTCTACCAATTCGCCACGCTTCATTCGTTCGGCATCGGCACTATCTTTAGGTTCCAATCGCCAACGGGTAATAAAGCGCTTGGGCTCTACGCGTTGCTGATCGTCAGAGAAGTAGACGTAGTTGTCGGTAAAGTATCCTACACGTGGGTCGAAGAGTCGGCTGGGCATAAGATTATTAGGCAATAGGACGAACGACACGTTGAGGCCTAAAGTAACCTTACCCGTCAGTGCAGCGGCTGCGTTGGTAGATGAACTTGCCATCCAAGTCTTAACGGTGCGCACTTCCGTGTTCATCGGGAATGTCTTGATGCTCTCGATGTACGAACTGGCTGGCAAGAGAGCTTGCAGTCCCATCTGCGTCTTTTGCATACGATCAGGGCCCAAGGCTACGTTGTCTTCCAAGAAGAAATTACCCACCTTTATCTTGCTCGCCTTATTCGCTGAGGCTTCAATCTTAAATGCGGCAATTATAGGGTCTTCGTTGCTTATCGTAATGGCGCGGTTGATGTTGTCAACGCTATCGGCTTTGTTGATCAATAAACGCGAACGGAGTAACATCTTGCCGTCGGGAGCCTTTTGAAAGTAAACAGTTTGTTCGTTAACTAACTCGCCACCATACTTTCCCGTATTAGCTGGAGTTGAGGTAAAGCGAACAGTAGCCAATATCTCGCGGTTAAGTAAAGAGTCGGGAATGGTAAAGAACCAGTCACTGCCTGCTTTAGTCACGGTAAAGAGTCCTTTCTGTGGGGTCGTAGCCGCAGGCGCTTGTTGTTGTGTTGTGGCTGCAGGTTGCTTTGCTTTCTTGTCGCGAGCTACGGACGGACTAAAGCCCATAGCACCTGCTAACAAGAAAAGGATAAAACACTGTTTTATCATAATAGTTAGTTTACTTGGTAATTATTTTCTTAAAACCGTCATAGCCTTGGTCAAGGCACGATAGTTGATAGTCTTCGATGTGAGACGAGAAACTGACGGGAATGCCTGTTATATCAAAGTATCGCTTGAGTGCATTTGCTACGCTGTAGGCCATAGAATCGTTGCGCTTTACTAAGAGCATGATTACTTGCCTTATTTGCACTTCGTCCTCAGCCTTTAGCAAACGGAAGAGTTCGTAATAACATGGTAAAGTGTGAGCCTTGATTAAGTCAGCGAAAAGGCTTTTACCCTCATGTTGTATGAACACACTCGTAAGTTGTTGAACTTCATCACTCGTGCGAAGAATAGGGAATACGGTTTCAAGCGTCTTTTTACAATCAATCTGTGTACAATAAGTAGCAAACGCTTGCAACGACGCGATTGAGAGCGAGAACTTCTTGTCTTTATACCCTCTCACAAAAGCTTTAAGGCATGTGCCTAAGAAGGCCTTTGCATTTTGGTGAGTAAGCTGAATGAAAGCTTGCCAAAAGTAATCATTGGTAGCCATCACGAGCACCTTCTCGCCCAACATATAGCCTGCTGTGCGAAATTCACCGACCGACAACGATTGCAGACACGTCGTCAGTCCGTTTACATCTTGAGCCGTTACATAGGCCTGTAGTTTGTTCTGTAGAACGGGATTGTGCTTGTGAAGTATACTCATGATTGAATGGAATATAAAGGTAGAAAGGAAATGGACCGGTCAATTAACGACGTTCGAGCAAAACTACATTTTCTACGTGATGCGTCTGCGGGAACATATCAACGGGTTGAACTGCCATAACCTTGTAGTCCTTGTCAAGTAGTTGAAGATCGCGCGCTTGAGTGGCTGGATTGCAGCTAACGTATACGATACGTTGGGGGGCTGCAAAGAGAATCGTGTCAATAACGTCGGTGTGCATGCCCGCGCGAGGTGGGTCTGTAATGATTACGTCGGGACGCCCATGCGTTTCGATGAAGTCTTGATTTAGAATGTCCTTCATGTCGCCAGCATAGAATAACGTATTGTCAAGGTGATTAATCTTAGCATTCACCTTAGCGTCTTCAATGGCTTCGGGCACGTACTCTATACCTATCACTTGGCGTGCTTGATGAGCAACGAAGTTGGCAATCGTTCCCGTACCCGTGTAGAGGTCGTAGACGAGTTCATTGCCAGAGAGTTGAGCAAAATTGCGCGCTACCTTGTAGAGTTCGTAGGCTTGCTCGGTGTTGGTCTGATAGAAACTTTTAGGGCCGACCTTAAATCGGAGGTCCTCCATCGTTTCATAGATAAAGTCTGTACCAAAGTGGGTATGAACTTCAAGGTCGCCAATGGTGTCGTTACATTTTAAGTTGTTTACCCAAAGCAATGAAGTGACCTCGGGGAAATTGTCATGTACATAGTCCAACACGCTTATGGCCTGCGCTTTCTCCTCCTCATCATGAATGCTGAACTGTAGGAGTAACATCACTTCGTGCGTTGCAGAATTGCGTATCATCATGTTGCGCAATACGCCATGTCCTCCGCGAATGTCGTAAAACGAGATGTGGTGGTCGAGCGCAAACTGACGAATGCCATTGCGAAGGCGATTGTTGAGGTCGTCCATTAGGTGGCAGCAGTTGATGTCAAGTATCTTGTCGAATGCTCCAGGAATGTGAAATCCGACAGCGTCCATTACGTCAAACTTTTTGCCTGATGCGACCTCGGCTTGCGTGAGCCACTTTTTGTTTGAAAAGCCGAACTCCAACTTGTTGCGGTAGTGCGTTTGGTGCTTACTACCTAAAATAGGGGTAACCTCGGGCAGCTCTACCTTGCCGATGCGCGTTAGATTGTCGACGATTTGCTTTTGTTTATAGCGCAACTGTTCTTCGTAAGGAAGGCATTGCCACTTGCAGCCACCGCACACACCAAAGTGCTCACAGAAAGGTTGACTACGCTTTTCAGAGTACTTGTGGAAGTGAATAACTTCAGCCTCGGCGTAACTGTGTTTTTTGCGTCGTACTTGGAGGTCGACCACGTCGCCTGGTACGACATAAGGTACAAACACCACCAAATTGTCAACCTTGGCTAAAGCTTTTCCCTCGGCTGCAACGTCGGTAATGGTAATATTTTCTAATATGGGTAATGGTTTGCGTTTTCGTGCCATTGAAATAGAATGATTGTGAGAGGCGACATACTCTGTCTGATATTAACGAAAGAGCGTCGTCAGTTGTATAATGATTAAGAGTTTTCTAATTAATTGGTTTTTAGTTTGAAGGTTATGAGGTTATAAAGTTACTTCACGTTGATAAGTTGATAATCAGTCAAACGAACTTCATCGTCTCAAACGTGTCAAACTAACTATTCCAAGAAATAGTCCTAAGACTATTCTCTATTAACTTCAGTAGAAGTTGTGGCATTGCGTATTTACTCAGTTCGCCTTCTGCAACACTTATGAAGCCTTCAGGAAGAGGTCGAACTTTGTTAAACGAGAGTTGGTAATAGTCGGCAAATATAATCTGATGGGTAAGTACGTGCTTTACATTGGTCTTTATCTCCCGCCAACAACCTTTAGTTTGTATATTTTCAACAAAAGGATGAACCGTCACTTCGTTAAAAGAGGGCCGGTGGTCGAACTCTAATAAAGGAAACTCGTACAATCCTTGCCAAATATCATTCTTGTCGCGACGGCGTAGCCAATGCCCATTAGGGGTAGTAATGTCTACGTAAACAAAGTGTCGCTCTATGGTTTTTACCTTCTTCGACTTGCAAGGAAATAGTTCAACTTGTTCTTTATTGTAAGCATAACAACTGCTTGATAATGGGCAAGTTTCACACGTTGGAGATTGGGGCGTACATTGCAACGCCCCAAAGTCCATAAGACCTTGATTGTAGTCTGCACCCTGACGAGCAGGTAATAACTCTTGAGCTAACTGCGTAAAGTGCTTTTTACCTTGTGTAGAGTCAATCGGAAGGTCAATGCCATAGTAGCGGCTTAAGACACGATATACGTTGCCGTCGACAACGGCATAAGGTTGATTGTAGGCAAACGAGCAAATAGCTGCTGCCGTATACGCTCCTATTCCTTTTAGCGACAACACCTCGTTATAGGTGGTCGGAAATTGGCCATTAAAATTGCTGAGTATTGTTTGTGCAGCAGTTCGCATATTGCGCGCTCTGCTGTAATAACCCAAACCTTGCCATAACTTTAACACCTCGTCTTCATCGGCATGAGCTAAATCGGCAATAGTTGGGAAAGCCTTAATAAATCGTAAGTAATACTCATAGCCTTGTACAATACGCGTTTGTTGCAAAATTATCTCCGACACCCATATTCGGTATGGGTCGGAGATATTTCGCCAAGGCAGTTGGCGCTGATGCACCTCATACCATGATAATATTTGTTGTGTAAAATCGTTGTCTATTGCCATTTACCAAAAGAAGGGTTGAAGGCTGTCTATTAATAAGCATTAAAATGCTGCACCAAACTTCTTAAAGACACGATAGATACCGCCCTTCAAAAAGACTTTAATTTGTTTAAAACGTACTTGTTCTAAAACTTTTAATGAAATAACTTAATGCGTTGTTCCTCAGAGAGCTTGCATACTAATAGTCGACCGTCTTTCTCTGCAACAACGTAGCCGTCGAGTCCTTGTATTACGACCTCTTTCTTTCCGCAAGCATGCACGATTGTATTATAGGTGTCAAATAACTTTATGTGCTCACCCATGCTCACATTGCCGTACTTATCCTTCTCAGATTGCTCGCGCAGAGAGTTCCATGTGCCGAGGTCGCTCCAAGCAAAGGCGGCAGGGAATACAAAGATTTCTTCCGCCTTTTCAAGAATGGCATAGTCAACCGATATGTTTTCGCACTGTTCGTACTTCTCATCAATGCAATGCTGTTCGTCGGGCTGGTCGTAAATAGGCAACATATCTTCAAACACTTGCGAAATACTTGGTTCGTAAACGCGGAAAGCATTAATGATAGTATTAACATTCCATATAAAAATACCAGAATTCCACAAGTAGTTAGGCTGCTTAACGTACTCTTGCGCTACTTCAAGTGTAGGTTTTTCTTTAAATTCATCAACGCGGAATATGTTTTGCTTGCGTGATGAAGAATAACCCAAGTCTGCTTTAATGTAGCCATATCCCGTCTCGGGGCGCGTAGGTTTTAAGCCCAATGTTACGATAGCATCTGTCTCGGCCGCAAACGACAACGAGTCATTGATAGCCTCCTGAAAGGCCTGTGTATCGAGCATAAGATGGTCAGCTGGAGAGACAACAACGTTTGCTTTCGCATTACGTTTCTTAATCTTCCAACTTGCGTAGCAAATGCAAGGCGCAGTGTTGCGTCTGCAAGGCTCACACAGAATGTTTTCTTCTGGAATTTCAGGTAATTGCGTTTTGACTAAGTCGCGATACTTCTCTACAGTAACCACCCAAACGTTCTCAGTGGGAATGAGTCCCTTAAAGCGGTCGAACGTCAACTGAATAAGCGTGCGGCCACAATTTAGAATGTCCAAAAACTGTTTTGGCAGTTCATCGCTGCTGATAGGCCAAAAGCGGGTCCCCGCTCCGCCAGCCATTATAACAAGGTAATTATTAGAACTCATAAGCACTTGTTTGCGTTGCGTATTGATTTATTAAGTCGCTCTTTTATCACTGTTCGTCAACGAGCATATTGCCTTGAATGTAGACACGGACAATAGAATTGCTTGCGTTTGAGCGCACTGTGATAGGTTTTTTAAAGAAACCCTTAAACTTACCTTTGCCATTATACGATACTTTAATCACTCCCTTCTTACCTGGTTCGACGGGCTCCTTGGGAGGAGCGGCAACGGTGCAACCGCAAGCTGCATAAGCTTGCTGAATAACAAGAGGTTTGTCGCCCGTGTTGGTGAAGACGAACTCACAAGTTTGCACCTTATCTTCCTTAAAGTTGCCAAAGTTGACAACCGTCTTGTCAAACTTTATCACAGCCTGTGCCAACATTGCTTGACAAGCTAATGCTGCAATAAATAGTGAAAGAAAACGCTTCATAATATCTTAGTTATTAATCTTTTAGTCTGCGTATTATCGCTGAATGGTAGTATTTATGCCCAATCATAGTCAACACAAAGTATCTACTTATCCAATTGCAAATGTACAAGTTAATATTCAAATAATAAAAAAAATGCAAGATTTAATACCGCAAATTGCATTCGTTTCTGTATTTTTGCAGCATGACAACCCCCGAAAAGATAATTTTAGGTATTGACCCCGGCACAAACGTTTTAGGCTACGGCGTACTCAAACTTAATGGCAACCATGCTCAAATGGAGGCTATGGGCGTAATCGACCTTCGGAAGTGCAAGGACGTATATCTGAAGTTAGGACGCATTTACGAACGGGTAATTGGTATCATAGAAGCGTTCAAGCCTGACGAGTTGGCTATTGAGGCCCCATTCTTTGGCAAGAACGTGCAAAGTATGCTTAAGTTAGGACGTGCACAAGGAGTAGCCATAGCAGCTGCTATCAGTCGCGACATACCCATTCACGAATATGCTCCGCTAAAAATTAAACAAGCCATTACGGGCAACGGACAAGCGAGCAAAGAACAAGTGGCTGCGATGCTACAGCGTATGCTCAACATCTCTGATAAGAGCATGCTACCCTACCTCGATGCTACCGATGCCTTAGGGGCGGCCTACTGCCATTTCTTACAGAGCGGCAAACCCGAATCGTCAATAGCTAAAGCGCCACAGTCATGGGCTGCATTTATAAAGCAGAATGCCAGCAGGGTGCACTAAACACAGATGTTCTATGAAGAGATTTCTTTTTGTTATCATTACGATATTTGCGATCAATAGCAACGCCTTAAAGGCGCAGGAGGTGTACAACCTTGTATTGAACAATGCCACGCGCATTGTCAATAACCCTACTTGTAGTTATACTCAAATACAAATAGCTCAATTCAAACGCACCGCTCTTACTTATATGAAGACGAAGGCTTTTGAAGAGACGGATTCTGTGCCGTCAAGCTTTCTCGATACGCAAGCTTACTACTTGTCTGAGTTTATTACGCTCTTCTTTAACGACGTGGTAACGAGTAAGCGCCTCAGTGCTGAAAAGAGAAAGGAGCGGATTATGATGTTTACGGATGCTTCTATTTCTAACCCCATGTTTGAAGACGCGGATCAAGAAACGACTTTAGCATTTATAAAAGATGGGGGCGAGCTCACTCCGTTCAGCATTGACACTGATTGGCAAAAAGCTTATGCTGCAGCTACAGCACAACTCAAGAGGAAATAGTATTACCTCTTACACGCATTGAATATTAACCTTCTAACAATACATCAGCCATGTACAACATACAGTTAAACGAAAGTGGTACACGTAACATGAACGTTACGGAACAAAACCTTCAAACCATTCAGAAGTACAACCTTTTTAATGGTTTGGTAAGTTCAACAGGTTACGTTACCGAAAACGATTTGGACAAGCTAAAGCTCAACATTCGCTCACTTATTGCTTCAAGCAGCGAAAATACAAAAGACCTCCTCGACCTCTGCATTGATGTAATTTATCATGACAAAATGAAAGCTTTCGGACTTAAAAATCTCATAGCCGTCTTCAACGAGTGGCAGGCTTCACAACCTACTGAGGATGAGAGCGAGGCAGAATAAACTGCCCCCAACTCGTCACTTTTCGATTAATAATAGAGAAGAACTCAACGTGCTAAATGTTGGTTCTTCTTTTTTCATGGAAACAGTGTAGGACGAATGCCAAACGTTGCTTGCGTTCGTTCTTGCTAAGCAATAGCTTTTATAATAAAGAAACCAACACTTACTCATATCCTATTATTATGCAACTGACAGATTGGCTACCCACGACACGCAAAGAAATGGACCTCCGAGGGTGGGACGTTGCCGACATCATACTCTTTTCGGCCGACGCATACATTGACCACCCTTCATTTGGAGCAGCTGTAATAGGCCGCTTACTTGAAGCTGAGGGTTATCGTGTGTGTATAGTTCCACAGCCTGACTGGCACGGCGACTATCGTGACTTTCGCAAGTTAGGTCGTCCGCGCCTATTCTTTGGTATTGCTCCTGGCTGTATGGACTCTATGGTGAATAAATACACGGCCAATCGTCGTCTACGATCAGAAGATGCTTACAGTCCTGACGGCAGACATGACATGCGTCCCGAATATCCTACGATCGTTTATAGTCGCATACTGAAGGAATTGTACCCTGACGTACCCGTGGTGTTGGGCGGCATAGAGGCTTCGTTACGTCGTGTAACACATTATGATTATTGGAAAGAGCGCCTCATGCCCTGTATATTGGCCGATAGTGGTGCGGACTTAATCGTATATGGTATGGGCGAACTTCCGCTGGCCGACCTTTGTAAGACAATTGATCAGCACCTCTTGCATGGACGCGAGGAGTCATTTTGCTCAGCTGAACAATTTAATGGCTTAATGCGTAAGTACCCAGTACGGCAGACAGTCACGCTGCAACAGGAAGAAGATATTCCAGGTGGCATAAAAGAGGACGACATTCAGCTACACTCACATGAAGACTGCTTAGTAAACAAACGTCATTACGCCGAAAATTTCCGTCATATTGAGGAAGAGAGCAATCGACTGCACCCACAGCGCATTCTACAACAATTAGGCAACAAGTATGTCGTAGTCAATCCGCCCTACCCGCCTATGACGACAGAACAGATTGACCGATCGTTTGACTTTCCTTATACGCGTCTCCCCCACCCAAAGTATAAGAACAAGCGCATTCCTGCGTACGAAATGATAAAATTCTCGGTCAACATTCACCGAGGTTGCTTTGGCGGCTGCGCTTTCTGTACAATATCGGCTCATCAGGGAAAGTTCATCATGAGTCGCTCAAAGGAGAGTGTACTAAAAGAGGTCAAACAAATCACACAGATGCCTGATTTCCGTGGCTACCTTTCCGACCTCGGTGGTCCGTCAGCCAATATGTACATGATGCGTGGTAAGGACCGCACTCTTTGTGAACGCTGCAAACGTCCCTCTTGTATTAGTCCTTCTGTCTGCCCCAACTTGAACGCTGATCATCGTCCCTTGCTTGACATTTATAAGGCGGTCGATGCATTACCAGGCATAAAGAAAAGTTTTATAGGCAGTGGTGTGCGTTACGACCTCTTGTTAAATGCTTACAAAGACGCTGAGTTGGCTAATGCAGCAAAAGCGTACACGCGTGAACTTATCATAAATCACGTGTCTGGACGATTGAAAGTTGCGCCCGAGCATACTTCCGACCGCGTGCTGAAAATCATGCGAAAGCCCTCGTTCCAACTATTCCACACGTTTAAGCGCATTTTCGACACCATTAACCGTGAGGCTGGACTTCGCCAACAAATCATCCCCTACTTCATCTCGTCACACCCAGGCTGTACGGAAGAGGATATGGCAGAATTGGCAGCTGAAACGCGTGATATGAACTTTCAATTGGAGCAGGTACAAGACTTTACGCCGACGCCAATGACGGTTTCGACCGAAACGTGGTATTCTGGTTTTCACCCCTATACGCTCGAACCTATCTTTTCTGCCAAGACACCGCAAGAGAAGTTACGCCAACGCATGTTCTTCTTTTGGTACAAACCTGAGGAGCGTCAGCGTATCATTGGCGAGCTACGTCGAATGGGACGCACTGACTTAATTAGAAGGCTATACCCCTCTAACGAACAGTTCAACGCAAATCACGCAAATCAGCGCGACTCAAAACCTAAGAACAAAAAGGCAAATCGTCAACGACCTAAGGCTGATAAGCCGTACAATCGGAATAAAAGGAAATAGGCTCTAAACAAACATTGGTACTAAAGTGTAATTGTCGTCCACTTGGGGCGCGGGCTTGTAGCCCGCGAAGTGTCGCGCTTCAGTGCGAGTGAAAGAAATTGCTAACGCATGATAAAAAATCATGTGTTTTTAT
>JBNMKQ010000002.1:0-65508 GCA_050874425.1 Alloprevotella sp. | reverse complement strand
CAGCAAGTGGGGGGCAGGCCCCTGGCCTGCGGAGTTTCCCAAAAAATAATATGATTTTCACTATTCCGCAGGCCAGAGGCCTGCCCCCCACTTGCTGCGCTTCAGATAAGAATTAATGAGAAAGATTAATGAGAAAGATTAATGAGAAAGATTAATGGAATAGATTAACGATAGATTAATGGAGATTAATGTTCAAAATAAAGCGCGAAGCGCAATAATTTTATATTACACGTTCACGTTTAATGTACATTCATGTTAGTTCGACAAATTGCAGTTTGTAAAATCGTTTTTACCCATATAAATCAGAAATATTGCATTTTCTTTTTGCATTGCGCTCACCTTGCACTACCTTTAAATAAGGTAGGCGGCGGCTCGGCAATGCAAAACGAAAGTTTTCTGACTTTCGTTTTGCATTGCGCTCGCCTTGCACTACCTTTGCATCTATAAAAATAAAAGCTATGCAATTAATCGTATTATCTGGTGGTTCGGGCAAACTGTTGTGGCCACTGAGCAATAATGCTCGCAGCAAACAGTTCTTACCTCTGCTCTCGAATGAGGAGGGGAAAAGAGAATCGATGATACAACGCGTTGTGCGTCAAATTCGTTCAGCCCAACTTACCGACAACATAACTTTTGCCACAAATGCTGTTCAACGCGACAGCATTATAAATCAATTGGGCGATAACATTGAGATTGTTACTGAACCTGAGCGACGCGACACTTTTCCTGCCACGGCTCTTGCCGCCACCTACCTGAAAGATAGAAAGCATTGTGATGACAACGAAGTAGTGGTCATCATGCCTTGCGACGTCTATACCGAAGTGGGGTATTTCGACACAATCAACAAGATGATTAAAGCGGTTGAATCAGATGAGGCGGACTTGGTATTGATGGGGGTTAAACCTACTTATGCAAGTGAAGAGTTCGGATATGTCGTTCCAAAGCAAAACGACCCTTCAACAGCAAATATCAAACAGGTGGTGCGCTTTACGGAGAAGCCTAATAAGGAACAGGCCGAAAGGCTTTTACAACAAGGGGCTTTCTGGAATGGCGGTGTATTTGCTTTCCGCTTAGGTTATCTGCTCAACATCACGAGGACGTATGTCAACACTGCGTCATACGATGAGTTATACAAGCAATATAAGTCATTACCCCAAATTAGCTTTGACTACGAGGTGGCCGAAAAAGCGCAATCCGTAGCAGTCATTCCTTTTGAAGGGTTGTGGCAAGACTTGGGCTCATGGAATACGCTTTGCGCAGAACTGCCTTGTACGCACATTGGCAATGTGACGATGGGACATCACAATACGAACACGCACGTGGTGAATGAACTGGGCATCCCTGTATTCTGCGACGGACTTAAAGACGTGGTCGTTGCGGCATCGCCTGACGGTATAATGGTGTGCAATAAGCATGATTCTGAGCAAATTAAACATTACGTTGAGAAACTCACCACGCGTCCTATGTACGAGGAACGTCGATGGGGCACTTACCGAGTGCTTGATGATGTGGTCTACCCTGACGGCAGACGTTCCTTAACAAAATCGATTACGCTACGCCCGGGCAAAAACATAAGTTATCAAATTCACCACCACCGCAGCGAAGTGTGGACTTGTGTCGAGGGCGAAGGCATCTTTGTGCTTGACGGCAAGGAACGACGTATTACGTGTGGGGACGTTATGGTGATACCAGTAGAGCACTTTCATGCTATCAAAGCTATTACGGAACTTACCTTTATTGAAGTGCAATTGGGCAATCCTTTGGTGGAGGAAGACATTGAACGCTTTGAATGGAATTGGAGTGACTTATAGGCCTTCATTATAGGGCAATAAATAGAAATCGGCAAGTTTGCGCATTTGCAAACTTGCCGATTTCTTTTACTTCAACCTTCATTAAGGTTGGAAGTTCTATTCTTAATTGAAGTTCATCTGTAGCCTTTCAGCTACGAGTCTTCATTTACTTTACTTCAACTTTAAGATTGGTGATTGCACTCTTGAACTGTCCAGCGTGACGCAAGGGGAACACCAATGTGCGCTGATAGTAGATTTGATCTGTCGGCTGATATACTACAGGTTCGTAAGTATAAGTGCCTTTCACTTGATAGTGAGCGCGGTCTTGGTCGCGCATGATGTAAAGCGTTTTAGGACCGAGTTCTTCCTTCACTTGACCATCAACTAACAAACGAGTAACCTTATTCGTACCCTCAATGGTAATGGTGTGCTTCTCACCTACTGGAATACGATAGTTGAACAAGTTGCGATAACCGTCGCGTTCGAAACCGATTTTGCCTTGGTCAGGGTCAGAGAGGTAAACTACGGCATTCTCCGAACGGAAAAGTTCTGTACCCTTTGCCTCTTCTTTACCTTCAATAGTAAACGATACGGCGTAGTTGTAACCAATCTCTTCAGCTTCTAACGTTTCGCCAGGGGCTACGACTGCCTTATTAAGAGCTACCGTACCCGTCTTACCTAAACGGCCTAATTCGTTTACGCCAGGAGCTTCGCTTAACTCTTTACGCTTGCTATCAAATTCAGCATAGGGAAGTTTGGTTTCCTTACCTGTCCAGCACTTCACCGCAAGTGTCTGCAGCGCAGGGAATACACGGTGGTGTACGTCCTTCGTTGAGATACCATTACCTGCGTGGTCATTCCAAACGGCAAACATACCGCCGAGGATGTCGGGATCGTTCTCTTCGAATGTTTTATTGCCAATCACTGCTGGCGTGTAGTGCTCATACAAATATTGGCAATTGAGATAGTCGTAGTAATAACCTGCTGCGGGCACAATGTAGGTCAAGCCATCAGGAATGCTGACAAGCTTATAACCTTGCTTCTTCATTTCGACGGGGTCAGCATATCCATTGTACCAAATGTCCATGATGACATTCTTATTCTTCACAGGAGTTGTGCCATTAGCATGCGTCAAAGCACCCCAAAGCACAGCTTGCTTGCCATAGCTCTCAACGAGTTTGATGTAGTGGTCGGTATATTCGCGGAACTTCTCGACAACGTCTTTCTTTGCATTTGAATATTCGTCCGTACCGATGTGAACGCGGGGGCCACGGAATACGGGGTTCTTACCGCCTACATACTCTTTCCACAAGCCGTCCATGAACTTATAGGTATCGGGATTGAAGAGGTCGAGGTGGTCCATGCCGTACTCTTTGCTACCTAACTCGTTCTTATACTGGGTGAAAGCGAGTGAGTGAGCGGGAGCATCGATTTCGGGAATAATCTCTACTCCATTTTGCTCGGCCAACTTTTGCAAATCAATAAATTCTGCCTTGGTGTATGAGCCGTCCTTAGCTGTGAGCCCGGGATAAGTGTCGCACTCTAAGCGGAAAGCGGCCTGCGTCTTTGACCAATCATTGCCAAAGTATTGACGGAAGCCATTATCGTTTAGGTGAACCTGAAGCGTGTTCATCTTATAATATGACATAATCTTCGTCAAATGGCGCAAGTAGCTCATCGGAATGTACTTACGGCCGCAGTCAATCATAAAACCACGCAACTTGTATTCGGGCACATCAACTGTCTTGCCCTTAGGCAACTTGCCGTCTTTGTGCTGCTCGCTTACTTGCAACAAGGTGCGAGTAGCCCAAAAGAGTCCGTGTTCAGTAGCAGCTGAGAGTTCTACGGCACTGCCAATATTCATGCTATAACCTTCGTCGCCTAAGGCTTTATCTTTCTTCAGAGATAGGACAATGTCACCGCCCTTAGCCGTGCCACTAACAATGGTTAGCTCTTTGCCAAACATAGTTTTATAATCGCTTGCCAAAGCTTCAGCCACGGCCTTTAACTTTGCATTTTTCAACACAATGCGACCAGACAAGGCTGTTTGTCCCTCAGCTCCTGTCCATGTTTTGAGTTCGGGCACTACAAAAGGTTTAGGATTGACGTCTGCCCACAAAGCACCTGTCGAAAGCATGCATGAGGCTACGACCACAAGTAACTTCTTGGCACTAAAAAGATTGTTCATGTAAAAACAGTTTTGTTAGATTATGATTTAATTCGCTACAAATGTACACAATATCTTTAACATTTCTGAACTTCGTATTCATAAATAACGTGATACTGCGCGTTTAGACGCATTATTCACGGCGATTATTGGCCACGTCGACAAGAAAAACTAATTTAGCAACTCAATTCATCACAAACGATAACATTTTATAGTATGAGAAATTGGACTACTATCAAAGAATACAAAGAAATTCTTTTCGACTTTTATAACGGCATAGCCCGAATTACCATTAACCGTCCTCGCTATCGCAATGCCTTTACCCCACTCACCGTGGCCGAAATGAGCGATGCGCTTCGTTACTGTCGTGAAGCGCAAGACGTTTGCGTGGTTGTATTGACCGGTGCTGGCGATAAAGCATTTTGTGCAGGTGGCGACATGCACGTTAAAGGACGCGGCGGCTACGTTGGCGGTGACGGTGTGCCACGACTCAACGTGCTCGATGTGCAGAAGCAGATTCGCTCTCTTCCCAAACCTGTCATTGCTATGGTTAATGGCTTTGCTATTGGCGGAGGACACGTGTTGCACCTTATGTGTGACCTTACCATTGCCTCTGAAAATGCTATCTTTGGACAGACGGGACCGAAAGTGGGATCTTTTGACGCTGGTTTCGGGGCCTCTTATCTTGCACGCATCGTAGGACAAAAGAAAGCGCGCGAGATTTGGTTTATGTGTCGTCAATACACGGCTGAAGAGGCTGAGCGTATGGGCATGGTCAACAAGGTCGTTCCTTTTGATAAACTTGAAGACGAAGTGGTAGAATGGGCCGAAACGATGATGGAACGTTCGCCCTTAGCATTGCGCATGATTAAAGCTGGACTTAATGCTGAGTTAGACGGGCAAGCGGGTATTCAAGAACTTGCGGGTGATGCCACCATGCTTTATTATATGCTTGACGAAGCGCAAGAGGGCGGTCGTGCCTTTCTTGAAAAACGCAAACCTGACTTTAAGAAATACCCTAAACTTCCCTAATCCTTTTATCAGAATAAATGCACTTTTTACCATTTAAGATAAGAGTCGTACCACGCACGTTAAAATTTAAGCAACCTGCGGGGACATCGCGTGGTGTTTACTACGACCGCAAAGTGTGGTACATTGTCATTACATCGACCGACCCACAAATACGCTTTACAGGATTGGGCGAATGTGCCCCACTTTACGACCTAAGTTGCGATTACGACAGTAACTACGAAGAGCGGCTGCGTGAGGTGTGTGCTGAAGTTGAACGCACACAAAATCTTGATTCAAAGAAATGGCGCCACTTGCCTTCTATGCTTTTTGGATTGCAATCTGCCTTTCGCTCAGCAGCGGGGTCTATTGCAGGCAACTACCTAAAGCTCTATCCGTCAGCCTTTACTCGTGGCGAACGTGGTATTCCTATCAACGGATTGGTGTGGATGGGAACGTATGACGAGATGTGTCAGCGAATGGAACAAAAGCTTGAACAAGGTTTCCGTTGCGTTAAACTTAAAATTGGTGCCATTGATTTTGAGAGCGAATTGTCGCTTATCAAGCAACTGCGCTCGCGCTATAGCAAGGATGTCGTTGAACTGCGTGTCGATGCCAACGGAGGTTTCACACCCGACGAAGCTCCCTATAAGTTAGAAGTTCTTGCTCGCTATGACATTCACAGTATTGAGCAACCTATTAAGCAAGGACAATGGAACGAAATGGCTCAACTCTGTGCCAACTCGCCACTGCCTATTGCACTTGACGAAGAACTAATTGGCGTCAATGACTTTGAACAGAAGATTGAATTGCTTGATACGATTCGTCCTCAATACATCGTATTAAAGCCAACTCTTCATGGTGCCTTTACGGGAGCAGGCGAATGGATGTCGTTGGCTAAAGAGCGCAGCATTGGCTATTGGACGACTTCTGCTCTTGAGAGCAATGTGGGACTTAACGCAATAGCACAATGGTGTGCCGCAATTGATGATAGCACTACTTTGCCCCAAGGATTAGGTACAGGACAGCTCTTTGTCGAAAACTTTGACAAGGCGCCTCTACATATTGAGGGCGACTGCCTATGGTATGGCTCTAAAGAGCAGCGTGACTTCTTACACGAAATAGAGGACTTTAAAGCTAAATGGCAAACACCTACGCCTACACTTGAAGTCCATACCTCTGGCAGCACGGGGAAACCTAAGATGATTGAGGTAGAAAAGGTGCGTATGTGGGACAGTGCATTAACGACAATACAAACTTTAGGCTTACAAGAGGGTAATACGGCTCTACTTTGCATGCCACTTCGTTACATTGCAGGACAAATGATGCTGGTGCGTAGTTTTGCAGGGCAATTACAACTCACAGCTGTTGCTCCGACCTCACACCCTTATGCCTCGCTTCACGAAGCACCTGACTTCGCCGCGCTTACACCTATGCAAGTGTTCGAATCGCTCAAGGTACCTCACGAGCGTTCTCTACTGCGCCGAACATTGTGCATTATTATTGGTGGAGGGGCTATTTCGTCCGCTTTAGAGAAAGAATTGGCAACCTTTCCTCACCCTGTCTATAGCACTTACGGCATGACTGAAACTTTATCACATATTGCGCTGCGAAGACTCAATGGGGCACAAGCCTCTGATGCTTACACCCCGCTTACAGGTGTGGAAGTTTCACTCTCTGATAGTGGAACTTTGTGCATCTATGCTCCACACGTTAATAGCGAGCGGTTGGAAACGAACGACATGGCGGAGTTACTACCAAATGGCGACTTCCGCATTTTGGGCCGACGCGATAATGTGATTTGCTCTGGCGGAATTAAGTTGCAAATCGAACGGATAGAACAAAAGCTGAGTTCGCTTAACGTTCCCTTTCAAATTACTTCATTGCCACACGATAGTTTAGGCGAAGCTGTGACTTTGCTCTACGAAGGTGAAATGTGCGACGGGGAAGCCTTAAAGGAACAATGTAGAGCGTTGCTTGACAAATATGAAGTGCCACGTCACGTGATATGCGTTGACAAACTCCCCTTAACGGAGACGGGGAAACCCGCACGTGCTGAAGCTAAAATGATTGCAAAAAGGTTATTCAAAAGATGACAAACGATACAAATACGAAAGGTAAACTGAGCGAATATCGTGACGACATTCGCAACGCTATTGAAGTTATGAATAAAGGGGGAGTTATACTCTACCCCACTGACACTATTTGGGGAATTGGTTGTGACGCGACTAATCCCGATGCCGTTCGACGTGTCTTTGAAATTAAACAACGCGACGATGCCAAAGCCCTTATTACCTTAATTGACTCTGAGGCTAAGCTGGAATTTTACGTTCGCGAAGTGCCCGAAGTCGCTTGGCAATTGATTGATGTAGCAGAGCGTCCGCTTACGATTATTTATGACGGCGCTCGTAATCTTGCACCCAACCTTTTGGCCGAGGACGGTAGTGCTGGTATACGCATCACGCGCGAGGAATTCAGCCGCAATCTTTGTATGCGTATGCGCCGAGCCATTGTGTCTACCTCTGCTAACATTAGTGGCGAACCTTCTCCTAAGAACTTTGCAGACATCTCGCCCGAAATAATTAATGCCGTAGACTACGTTTGCACCTCACGACGTGACGAGCGCAACAACCCTCCCGCATCTAACATCATCAAGTTAGGCATTGGAGGGGAAGTGAAAGTGATAAGATAGCCTTTCCTTTGCACTGAGACAATAATAGTCGGAGATTTCGCACCTAAAATAGCGCGTTATCTCCGACTATTATTGTCTAATAGAAAGCTACACTTATCATCACTTACCACCTTTCTTAGGCTTAACGTCTAATCTATACGCAACACTCAATATAGCATAAGAGGGTATCGTGTTATACCAAGTTTCGGTACGTCCTTGTGCATTTATGGTTCGACGAACTGTTGATATTTGATGAAGAATATCGAATCCACAAGATTTGACCAACCATTGTTTGCGCTTACCGAAAGCTTTTGACAACTGCGCATTCCACACCCAATTGGTCGTGTTCATCGACGCATCATTATAGCCACGGCGATAGTAAGCCATAATATCGGTCTCGAAGTCAATGCCCCACGCTAATGGTGAACTGAATGACAGTCCGTAGTTAAAATCAGTATAGGAGAATTTTCTAAAGAGGTGTTGCTCACTCCGCATCTGCGTCCAGTTAGCATTGCCTCTAAATGCTAACCTCACCTTATTTATACTATAGGTAAGTGTCAACTCATGTTCTTGAATCAAACTATTCACAGAGTGCAAACCGTTGTCAGAAAGCATCTCATCAGTGGCAAATTCGTTACTATGCTGATAAGTAAATGAACAATAATAATCCCAACGAAGTCCTTTGGGTACATCGCCTAATTGGAAACCGCCTGATAGTCTTGATGACCAATTACCATTTACATTCTTAGGCTGGAAGATGGTCACGCCCGTTGCACGATCATATTCTCGTGATCGACTAACACTATTATTCCACTTATTATAACGTAGACGTAAATAATAATAACGCCATGCAGGTTTGTGCGTCTGCATATCAAGTCGCAGAAGTGTTTGATATTCACGTTGTTCCTTTAGGCGACTATTACCATAATACTTAACCAAAGGGTCTGTACCGTCACGGACATCAAGCATGTCAAGCAAGTTGGGTAAGGTGTTGCGTATGTAGCCTTCAAATGCTATCCGTTTTCCTTCACCATTCGTCATATTTCCTAAAGTTAGATATAATGACGGATTGTAATTAAAATGCTTATCAGCAAAACGACTTTCTGTATTATTACGATAGTCTTTGATACGCCTGCGTTGTGCCACCATCTCCGAGAAAAAATCTACAGAAAATTGATTTACCACAAACGTTAATCGTGGTGTTATCTGGTTCATTCGATCTAAACGGGTGGTGTGGAAGCTATTCTGCTCATCAATGATCCATTCCATAGCGTCGTTGACAGACGGCGTTAGCGGATTGGTAATGCGTGCAAGATCTTGATGACCTGAATTAAACGTTTGTACATACGCATAGTTGAGTTTGAACTGTAATTGTGTCTTGTTCTTTTTATACAAATACGGAGCGTTGTAGTCAGTACCGAACCGATAATTGTAATCATACTTCGGCAAATTGGCTTGTCGTTTCTCTGTTAGGTCATTCCCCTTTAACGACGCATCACGATATTGCAACTCATCCCACCACTCACTTGTATGCTCTGCCTTATTATATGCAAAGCTACCTTTGTAACATAGGCGTCCAAACTTTTCGCCCAATTTAATACCCCTCCACTGATTAGCAATATCAAAGCTAATGCCCCATGTGTTTTCATGCTGAGAAGCATTATTTCCTCTACTATAAAGGGTATCGATATCTGTTGCTGAAACTGATTGTAATTGAGCAGACTTATCTGAGGAACGCGCAATCTTATGTTTGTAATATGCGGCCTGATTGAAAGTAATATCTGAATAGGAAAGCGATGAATTAAGTGTTAAGTCTGTAGCATAGGTCCGTCCTTCGGAACGAGCATAGTCATAAACGTTGCCTGACAAATAGTACATTTCATCATTTGTACGCACTTGTGTTAGAACTTTCTGTCGCTGTGCTTGTGCCGAAGTGTTAAAACGTATTTTATTATTTTGAGGGGCAATTGAGAAATTTACACCTGCCATATAGGTTTTCTTTTCACCTGCAGATGGTTCTGCAGCTCGCCACTCTCCTTTACTTGCAGGTGATGACGAATCATTCAGATTATTTGCGTTGGCATAAATTGCTAATGATGAATGATTGGTATAACGCATCGCAAACAACCGCGCCAACCACTTTTCATTCCACCCATCTTTTAAATTACTACCACCAGCTAACTCATAATTTGAAATCCACCCCTCTGCATATTCTCTTTTTAAGCGCACGTCCATTACCAAAGGATCTGCTTCTTTTTCCAACGAAGAACGAATATCGTCCTTCGGGTTAAAAGGACGATCATGATACACGCGTATCTTATTGACCGTATATGCGGGCAAATTGCTCAATGCCACCCTTGGGTCGTTATTAAAGAAGTCACGTCCATTGACGGTAAGTTTTTTTACGAACTTTCCGTTCACCATTATTCTACCATTATTATCTAATGTAACACCAGGCAAAGCTCGGACCAAATTGTCGAGCATTGACCCTTCGGATAATCGAAAAGCGGCGGCATTGTATTCAATCGTATCCCCCTTTACTACAAACTGTATGCGTGAGGCGGTAACACTTGCCTCCCCTAAATCATAATTATGCTCTTCATATAACTTTACCGTTGGTGCATAAAATCCTGCAGGATATTTGCCATACCACGTTTTCTTTACTTTGCAGGCCACCCATACATCAGTATAACCTTTGCATTCTACATGAAATACATATTTAGGACGCAACGGCAAACGGCCTTTATAAGACAAAAATGCGCCATCATAAACCCTAAACATTTTGGGTAACGAATCACAAAGAACAGTCACACTATCTGCTTCATATACACTAATCTTAGCATTCGAAATACTCTTCTCATAAAAACCATCAACAACATTGATTGACCAAAGATAGATACTATCTTTTGAAGCTGTTTGAGCTATCAACGGTTGAGTAATAGCTACTAACAACAAACATAGTAATACGAACTTTTTCATGTTTCGATTAAAGGCTAATAGGTTAAACAACAAATTTCATTTGCGACTAAAATAGCACATTTTCTTTTCTTTCGCAGCGCAAATATAAGAAAATATGCAACGATATTAACCTTAAACGACAAAAAAACACCGAGAATCAGTTTCTCTAATTCCCGGTGTTTATAATAAGATTACAAACGAATTCTAATGTTTAACGAATGAAGAGCAACTCACGGTACTTAGGCAGCGTCCACATTTCGTCTTCAACAATCAATTCAAGTTTGTCAATGTGATAACGGATAGCGTCAAAGTAAGGAGCAATCTCGTCATGATAAGCTACGGCAAGCGTGCGAACATCTTCAATTTTATTCACTACCTTGCGCTTCTCAACCATAGCCTCAACGTTTTCAGCCACAAAGCTTACGTGCTTATTGATCTTTTCAATAAGGTCGACATTGTAAGCTGTGAGTTCTTTCACCTTGGCAGGGTCGGCAAAGGTTTCTTGTATCTTATGTACGTTGTCAACCAACTCACTTTGATACTTAGTGGCTACCGGAATGATGTGATTCATACAGATGTCGCCAAGTACGCGTGCTTCAATCTGTATTTTCTTTTGATACGTTTCCCACTTGATTTCGTTACGAGCCTCGAGTTCGGGTTTGGTCATAACGTTCATGTTTTCAAACATCTTAATAGAGTCTTCGTCAAGGTAGCGGTCGAAGATAACAGGGCAAGATGTTTCGCAATCTAAACCACGACGTGCAGCCTCTTCCTTCCACTCATCACTATAGCCATTGCCGTCAAAGTGAATTGGCTTACAAGTCTTAATATCCTCACGCAACACTTCAAGAATTGCTGTAAGTTTAGCCTCACCCTTCTCCATTAATGCGTCAACACGCTCCTTGAAGTTGGTAAGTGCCTCTGCTACAGCCGTATTGAGCACAATCATTGCACTTGCACAGTTCGCAATAGAACCTACTGCACGGAACTCAAAGCGATTACCCGTAAAGGCAAAAGGCGAAGTACGATTGCGGTCAGTATTGTCGACCATTAATTCAGGGATTTGAGGAATATCAAGCTGAACGCCATGTTTGCCTTCGAGCGTAAAGAGTTCATCTTTCGTTGAATTTTCAACCTTTTCAAGGAACTCGCTGAGTTGCTTGCCCAAGAAACTTGAGATAATAGCGGGAGGTGCTTCGTTGGCGCCCAAACGGTGAGCATTTGTTGCACTCATAATAGATGCCTTGAGCAAGCCGTTATGCTTGTAAACACCCATCAACGTTTCTACCACAAACACGAGGAAACGAAGGTTATCTTCAGCCGTTTTGCCAGGTCCATGGAGTAAAGCGCCCGTGTCTGTTGTAAGACTCCAGTTATTGTGCTTGCCCGAACCATTGATACCTGCGAAGGGCTTTTCGTGTAACAAACAACGGAAACCATGCTTGCGAGCAATCTTACGCATCAACGACATGATAAGCATGTTGTGGTCGACAGCTAAGTTGCACTCCTCAAAGATAGGAGCCAACTCAAACTGATTGGGAGCTACCTCGTTATGACGCGTTTTACAGGGAATACCAAGTTCAAGCGCCTGAATTTCAAGATCGCGCATGAACTCTTGTACACGTTCGGGAATAGCACCAAAGTAGTGGTCGTCCATCTGCTGGTTCTTAGCCGAATCGTGTCCCATTAAAGTGCGACCAGTCAACAATAAGTCAGGACGGGCAGCATATAAGCCTTCGTCTACCAAGAAGTACTCTTGCTCCCAACCCAAATTGGCCGTAACGCGCATTACATTAGGGTCGAAGTAATGACAGACAGCTGTGGCAGCCTTGTCAACTGCAGCAAGCGCCTTCTTTAACGGAGCCTTGTAGTCAAGTGCCTCACCCGTGTAGCTTACAAAGATGGTTGGTATCATCAATGTGTCGCCAACGATGAATACAGGAGACGCAGGGTCCCAAGCTGAATAGCCACGCGCCTCGAAAGTAGAACGAATACCCCCATTAGGGAATGATGAAGCATCTGGTTCTTGCTGTACCAACTCTTTGCCTGAGAAGTCCTCAACCATGCCTCCTTTAAAGTCATGTTCAACAAAAGCATCGTGCTTTTCTGCCGTTCCTTCAGTCAAGGGTTGGAACCAGTGAGTGCAGTGTGTAACGCCCATCTCCATAGCCCATTGCTTCATACCACGTGCTACATCGTTGGCTACGGACAAAGGAAGTGGAGTTCCCTTTTCAATTACCTCGCGAAGTTGCTGGTAGGTCTTCAAAGGAAGATACTTGAACATCTTCTCTTGATTGAAGACGTACTTACCAAAATACTCCGACGGACGCTCTGTGGGCGCCTTAACCTCAAGAGGACGTTTCTTAAACGCCTCTTCTACGACTTTAAAACGAAGGTTGCTCATTTTGAGTGTTGTTTTAAAAGGTGATTGGAGTGTAATTTTACTTCTTTTATCTTACGCTCCTTATCTAATTAGTTTTTGGTTGTAATTCTATTATTTCTTTAGCCACGCCTTTAGGCGGTTCATCGCCTCCTCGCAGTCTTCGCGCTTACCAAAAGCTGTAAGGCGAATGTAGCCCTCACCCGCAGGTCCAAAGCCTACACCAGGCGTACTTACTACGTTGATTTGAGTTAATAGTTGCTCAAAGAAGTCCCAACTGCCAACGCCTTCAGGTGTCTTCAGCCAAATGTAAGGTGCATTTATGCCACCATACACTTTGAGGCCCACCTCTGTCAAGGCTTCACGCATGATGCGAGCATTGGTCATGTAATAGTCAATTGTTTCGCGCACTTCACGCTTGCCCTCTTCACTATAGATAGCCTCAGCCGCACGTTGTACTATATAAGCCGTACCATTAAACTTCGTGCACTGACGTCGATTCCAAAGCTGATTGAGCTGCACTTGTTCACCACTCTTACTTTCAAATACCAATTCTTTAGGAACTACGGTGTAACCACAACGCAGTCCTGTAAAACCAGCTGTTTTAGAATAGGAGTGAAACTCTACTGCGCAACGCTTAGCGCCCTCTATCTCATAAATAGAATGAGGTACTCCCTCCTCAGTGATATAGGCTTCGTAGGCAGCGTCGTACAACAACAAACTCTTATTAGCCAATGCGTATGCTACCCACTTCTCAAGTTCTGAGCGACTCAATGTTGTACCTGTCGGGTTATTGGGATAGCAAAGATATATCATATCGGTGGAATGAGTAGGTAATTGCGGCACAAAATCGTTTGCAGCCGTGCATGGGCAATAGGTTATCTTACTCCACGACCCATTTTCAATCTCACCTGCTCGTCCGCCCATTACATTCGAATCAATATAGACGGGATAAATGGGATCGGTAACGCATATACTATTGTCTTGGCCCAAAATGTCGCCAAAATTACCTGTATCGCTCTTTGCACCATCATTGATAAAGATTTCGTTGGTATCTATTTCTATACCACGTGGCGCGAAATCGTTTTCAACGATAGCCTTGCGCAAGAACTCATACCCATGCTCTGGGCCATAACCTCGAAATGTGTCGGCACTCGCCATTTCGTCCACGGCTTTGTGCAAAGCCTTTATAACCGCTGGAGCTAGTGGGCGCGTCACATCGCCAATGCCCAAGCGAATAATTTGAGCTTCTGGATGGGCTTTCTTATAAGCAGCCACCTTCTGCGCAATATCGGCAAAAAGGTAGTTCTTTTGTAACTTTAAGAAGTTTTCGTTTACAGTTGTCATTGTGTTGTATCTTATTATAAAGAGTAGCCTCCCTCACCTCTACATCTATTATCATGTAGTGGCTGAGAGAGGCTATAAATCTATTCAATTCGGAAGGTCTATCACTCCGTCAAAAACTTTGGTCGCAGGGCCTGTCATCATCACGTGTGAAGTGCTTCTATCCCATTCAATATGTAGCGTTCCACCATCCATTACAATATAGCTTGAGCGAGTAGTACGATGCGTCAGCGCAGCAGCAACTGCCGTTGCACAAGCACCCGTGCCACAAGCCATAGTAATACCTGAACCACGTTCCCATACGCGCATACGTATGCTGCCATCAGCACATACCGTGGCAAACTCTATGTTACAACGCTCAGGAAAGATAGAAGCAAACTCTAACGTCGGACCGATAGCTGCTACGTCCAACGACTCTACGTCGTCTACAAATATGACAAAGTGAGGATTGCCCATTGAAACGAATGTGCCGACAAATGTTTTGCCCTCTGTGCTTACGACTTCTCCCTCCGTCATTGAACCATCGGAAGTAGCTAGCTGACTTGGTACATCCAAATAGGGAGTATCCATATCAACAGTGACGCTACCTACATGATTATCCTCGTCTACATGCAATTTCAGTATTTTTATGCCAGAAAGGGTGGACAACTTCACTTCCGTCTTATCAGTAAGCCCATATTCATACAAGTACTTACCAATGCAACGTGAAGCATTACCACACATACGCGCCTCTGAACCATCATTATTAAATATGCGCATCGAAAAGTCTGCACCTTCTGCCCCTTTTCCTATTAGCACAAGGCCATCACCACCAATTCCTTTGTGGCGATCGCTCCATAGTTTCGATACCACCTCTGGATTCAAAATGGGGTACTCAAGCGTATTGACATATATATAGTCATTACCCGCACCATGCATCTTTGTAAACTGTATTTTCGCTGCCATAATTGGTTCTTTATCGTTTTATTTGTGTGCAAAGATAAAACATTTTATTATAAACACAACACAAAAGTAGCATTATTCTTCATTTTTTATGCAATTAATTTCGTTTTGCCATAAAAAGATGAATAAAACACAACGTCTGCATTGCAAAATAGTATATTAATATCATATAGTCAGTTTAGCGGTGTTTGATTTAAAATTTGTAAGTTTGCAACCGAAAAGTTCAACAATATGATAGATTTATATCTCGTTCGCCATGGAGAGACTGAAGAGAACGTGGCACAAATCTTACAAGGTCACCTTCCAGGTCACCTCACAGCCTTGGGGCAACGACAAGCGATCCAATTAGCTGAAAGACTAAACAAAGAACACATCACGTTTGATGCGCTACTCTGCAGTGATCTGCAACGCACCATTGACACCGCGACTATTATCAAGAACCATTTAAACCCAAACGTAACAATTACCCTTTGCCCACTTCTACGCGAAAGAAATTGGGGACGTTCTACGGGAAAGGCTATTTCGTTAGCACGAAGTGAAGGCATCGCTTCAGATGCCGAAAGCGTAAACGACATGTATAAACGAGCTTTACAGTTCTTATCTTTTACTAAAGAAAAATATGACAACAAAAAAGTCCTTGCCGTAGGACACGGACTCTTCAACCGAATCATACAGGCCGTACTATTAGGTTGTTCAAAAAAAGACATTCCTCGCATGCAGAATGCTGAGGTACGCCATTTAATAGTTGATCAACTACCCAATACTTGGCATTGCGAAGAAGAAAGTATTTCGGCTAACTAAAATCATACATCTACATAATCATGAAACAAATCTTTTTAATCGTCACCCTTTTACTCATTTCGCTCCCATCATGGGCTCGCAACAAGATTAAAGTGGCTTGCGTAGGTAATAGCGTCACTTATGGTTATAAATTACCTAATCGTGAAACGCAAGCATACCCTGTCCAACTCCAACAAATGCTTGGTAAGGACTACGACGTGCGCAACTTTGGTCATAGTGGAGCGACCTTACTTTACAAGGGGCACAACCCTTATGTCAAACTCCCTGAATTTAAAGCTGCTATAAACTATAAGGCAGACATTGTTGTCATTCACCTTGGACTAAACGACACTGATCCACGTAATTGGCCGCACTATGCCGATGAGTTCATACCAAACTATCGTGCACTCATTGATTCCTTCCGCGTGGCTAATCCTAATAGTAAAATATGGATTTGCTTGATGACCCCTATCTTCCATGATCACCCCCGATTTGATAGTGGAACGCGTCTTTGGCATAGCATGATACAACAGCGCATTCAACAAATCGCGCAGACCTATAATGTAGGTCTTATAGACCTTTACACACCACTCCACCCTTACCCTAACCTTTTTCCTGACGCGCTACACCCAGATGCTGAAGGAGCCAACATCTTAGCCAAGACCGTCTATAGCAACATTACGGGAACCTTTGGTGGTTTAACTCTACCTGCGACCTACGGCAGCGAAATGGTCATTCAACGCCAAAGGCCTATCACCTTTCATGGAAAGGCCAACGTGGGCGAAGAAGTAAACGTTAACTTCCATGGCTTGAAAGCTCAAGCAATCACCAACAAACAGGGTCAATGGAGTGTTACCTTCCCCGCTGAAGAGGCTGGCGGCCCTTACCAACTCTCGTTTAAAGCAAAAAGCGGCAAACAAACTTTCAATAACGTTTATGTAGGAGAAGTATGGCTTTGTTCGGGACAGTCAAACATGGAGCTTGTCATTCCGCGTACTGCCACAGCGCAAGCCGACCTTGCTGCTGCTGACACCTGCTCACGACTACACCTATATAATATGCCTTCTATCATTCCGACTTACGCCATTGAATGGGATAGCACTCGACTCGATTCTGTTAATCATCTACTGTATGTTCAAGCAGGTGAATGGGAACGTTCAAATGCCAAAGCTGCACAAAAGTTTTCATCCATAGCCTTTAACTATGGTCGAATTTTAGCCGACAGCTTAGGTTGTCACGTTGGTATTATATCAAATGCAGTTGGCGGATCTGGATGTGAGAATTGGATTGATCGCTCCACACTTGAAGAATTCTTCCCCGCCATTTTGCGCAACTGGAAACAAAACGATTTTATCATGCGTTGGATGCGCGACCGTGCAGCTCTTAACACGAAGCGTGCCCAATCGAAACTTCAGCGCCACCCTTACGAGCCAGCTTACCTATTTGAAAGTGCTATTCTTCCACTCGAAAGGTACAACATTCGCGGAGTTCTGTGGTACCAAGGCGAATCAAATGCTGAAAACATCGAAGTGCATGAACGCTTATTCCCATTACTCGAAAAGAGTTGGCGCAAATACTTCAACCAACCCTCTTTACCCTTTTATACAGTTCAGTTATCGTCCATTGCCACCCGACCTTCTTGGCCACATTTCCGTGATAGTCAGCGTCGATTAGCTGATGCTGATGACTACACGTGGATGACCGTATGTTCCGACCTCGGCGATTCTCTTGACGTGCATCCACGACAAAAGTGGCAAGTTGCCTATCGATTAGCCCAATCTGCACTTTACCACACCTATCACCACCCTACTACTCCCTCGGGACCATGCTACTCTCACTTTGAAGCAAAGGGAGCAAATGCTACCCTCTACTTTACCAATGCTCTGAACATGCACCCTGCACATGGTAGTCGAGTCATCGGATTCGAAGTTGCTGACGAAGACGGCATCTATCATTCTGCTGAAGCTTTCGTCAATGGAACAACTATAACAGTTCATAGCAACGAAGTGAAAAATATCAAGGCCATTCGTTATGGTTGGCAACCCTTTACACATGCCAACTTAATAAATGGAACAGGCCTACCAGCCTCAACCTTTCTCGACGAAAAGTTTGAAATAAAGCAACAATAATGAAGAATGCGCACGACAACTTTCACAAGTTGCCGCGCGCACTCTTCATTTTAACCTTATATTATAAGTAAGTGCTCATAACCTTTTTAGAAATCAATTTCTAAACCTAAGCCGAACACATCATTAGTACGGTGGAAAGTTTCTGTACCACCCGACTTATAACTACCAAGACCAGTTTGGATAGCTTGTGCTGCACCTAACTCAGTTCTTATTTCAGCCAAACGAGTTTGGTAAGCCAAACGCTGAGATTCGCTCAAATCAGGCTGTTGTAAAGCCTGACCAATCTGTTGTGCACCTGCTGTCAACTGTTGTGCCAAAGGATTCAACATACTACCGAATGTGCCCTTAATATTATAGAAGTCGTCATGTTCACGCTTGTAGTGCTTATAGATGGTTTTGAAGTAAGCGATATTAAGCGCTACCTTCTTACGCAATTGGAAACGAGCACCTACGCCCACAGAGTTAGAATTGGTAACAAAGCTCATGTCACTTATAAACTGGCTATTCTTGCCAAGTCCATAATTTGTTGTTTGCCAACCTGCACTCACTGTCCAACGCTTTGTTACATCAACCTCAGCACCTGCCAACACTTCCCAACCACCATTGGTCAAGTAATTGTGTCTATTCTCGTGCTGCGTAGCTTGTTTGTCAAAGTAATAGTGGAAGCCTGCATTAAGACGAACATTATCCAATAATGAATAGCGCGCGCCAAGAGCAAGTATGGCAGGAATATCAGCCTTCACTTTTTTACCGTCATCGAATTCACTCTTGCCACTGGTATTAACACCTGCTTGGTTCTTCAGACGCAACTTGGTTTTGAACTCATACTTTGCAGCCAAGTTCAACTTACCAATTTTCCAATCAGCACTAATAATAGGAGTAAAGCCCCAACCTGTTTGGTCACAGTTCAATTCTTTATCCGAAACTAACGCTGCGAAGTCAGGCATCTGCTGACTCTCGAAGAACGTAGTAGCTGGAACAGTTACCCCTTGTGCCGTATTCAAACTAATGTTGCGCACATAGCCATAATAGTTGCACTGAGCGTAAACAACACGACCTCCAACACTTACATTGAAATTAGGTGTTATTTTGTAACCCACACCAAACTGACCACCAAAGTAATACTGACGGCCTTGCATGTGTGTATCCATTGTATATCCCGTCACTGCGCCTGGAGCAATCGCACCTACTAATACTGGTAACATTGCTACCTGGCTCTCGAATGAGGGTAAGCCATCGTTGAACTTACACTTACCACCGCCACCAGTGATGCCAAAGTGAAATGATGCAAACCAACGTTCTCCTACTCGTGCCAAATCGAACGAAGGAATTACAGGGGCCTTTGCTTTACCCTCAAACGTTTTATAACCATCCGTTGCATTCTTCACGCCATTTACTTCCCCCAAGGCAAAAGCAGGAAAGTATGCCTTATCACTACGAGTTTGATAAGCGCTCTGTAGGTCAAAGCCCAAATGCCAACCTGCACGCATAAAGCCTAAACCTGCGGGATTAGTATAAGCACCACCTATACCTATAGTTGCATCTTGTGCAGGATTGCGCAAGAAACTTACGCTCTGATTGGTATTCGTCAAGTAGCCACCAGCTTGAGCCACCGAACCGACGCACAAAGCAAGCGCTACAGTAAGAATTGTCTTTCTCATTATTTTCTGTTTTATTGTTCTAAACGGCGGCAAAAGTACAAAGTATTTGCACAACAACAAAAGAAGTGAGCAATTATTTTACAATACGTTACGGTTTGAAAGGTTTTTCAACAAATAAATATTACCTTTGTTACCTACTACAAACAAAAGAAGCAGTTATGAGTTTTACATTCAAGCATTTTCACATAAACGACGAACGGTGTGCTATGAAGGTGGGAACAGACGGTGTTCTTTTAGGAGCCTGGGCCGAAGTAGAAGAGGCAAAGAACATTCTTGATATTGGCTGCGGCTGTGGTCTCATATCACTTATGGCTGCGCAACGCTCTCCTAATGGCAATGTTCTTGGCATTGAAATTGATAGCAATGCGACGGCTGATGCTATTAACAATGTAAAGAACTCTCCTTATAGCAATCGCGTAACAATAACTTGCACAGACGCATTACAATTTGCTGAAACTGCTATCACCAAATTTGACTGCATACTGAGCAATCCGCCCTACTACGAAGAGAATATTCTTCCCCCCTCTGCCAGTCGCGCTCAAGCTCGCCATACGGCAGGTGGTGGCCTTACCTTTAACGCACTCTTGCGTTGCGTAAGCCTTCTGCTTGACTACGCAAATCAGAAAGCGCGCTTCTGCGTTATACTCCCCACTGCAGCTACATCGCATTTTATTTGCACAGCTTCTATTTATGGGCTATCGCTAACACGTCGAACAGATATAGTAACACGTCCCCAAAAGCCCTGTAAAAGAGCACTGCTTTGTTTCTCTCCAACTTCTTCTCCACTCAAATACAATCAGCTCATACTTATTGACAAAGATGGTGGAAGGTCAGAACAATACCAAATGCTATGCAAAGACTTCTATATCAAGTAAGGCATATCCTTTTCTAATCTCTATAAAACTAATAACGTGTAAAAGCAACAACTTATGCCAGTTCTTGCTTTTACACGTTACTTATTATTGCTATTCCTTATCCAACAACAATAGTTCATCACGTAATTGAGCCGCAGTTATAAAGTCGAACGATTCTGCAGCCTTTTTCATCGCCTTCTGCAAGCGCTCTCTCTTCTGCTCTTTCGTTTCTGTTACATTCCTTCCATAATCACATGCAGACGGCTCTGCTGCAACTAGAATATCCTCTGACGGGACTTGATAGTTCTGTTTAATGTTTGAACGACTAGTACTATTCTCCTGCTGCGAGGCCTTACGCTTACGCTGCATCTCGACCAATTCATTGCTTTCTATAGGTTTTACGATTGGTTGTGGAACAAGATGATGTAGCGTATTATAAGCCATTTGCTTCGCTCGACGACGATTCGTTTCATCTATAGTCTGCTGCATAGAAGCTGTTATCTCCTTCGCATACATAATAACACGCCCATTTACATTACGCGCTGCACGTCCAGCAGTTTGTGTTAGTGAACGAGCAGAGCGCAAAAAGCCTTCCTTATCAGCATCAAGGATAGCGACCAAAGCTACCTCGGGTAGGTCAAGTCCCTCACGAAGGAGGTTAACACCTACAAGAACATCATATACACCACGGCGCAGATCTTCCATTATCTGTACGCGTTCCAATGTATCAACATCACTATGTATATATGCAGTGTTGATTCCATTTTTAAGCAAATACTCAGTAAGTTCCTCTGCCATTCGCTTGGTAAGCGTTGTAACTAACACACGTTCCTCACGTTCCTTTGCCTTACTAATTTCTTCCATGAGGTCGTCTACAGGATAATCCGTATCGCGCACTTCAATAATAGGGTCTAATAACCCCGTAGGACGAATTACCTGATCAACGACAACGCCTTCGCTCTCTGCTAATTCATAATCAGCAGGCGTTGCACTAATATAAATTACTTGCTTCGCCAACTCATGGAACTCTTCAAATTTTAGAGGTCTATTATCCATTGCTGCAGGAAGTCGAAAGCCATAGTTGACAAGTGACTCCTTACGCGAACGATCACCACCGTACATAGCACGTATTTGGGGTATGGTTACATGACTCTCATCTATGACGATTAAAAAGTCATCTGGAAAGAAATCGAGTAGGCAGAAAGGACGCGTGTTGGGTTCGCGTCCGTCAAAATAGCGTGAATAATTCTCTATGCCCGCGCAATGACCTAATTCGCGTATCATTTCAATATCGTACTCTACGCGTTCTTTCAGTCTCTTTGCTTCAAGCGTCTTCCCCATTTCTTCGAAGAGCTGTACTTGATTCATAAGGTCTTCCTGTATCTTACGTATAGCTATTTCCTGCGTTTCTTTTGATGTAAGAAAAAGATTGGCTGGATATACCTTATATTCTTCATACGTATTAAGCCGAACGCCTGACAAAGCATCGACCTCCTCTATACTATCAATATCCTCGTCCCAAAAGCATACACGAATGAGGTCATCCGAATAAGCCAAATAAATGTCTACTGTATCGCCTTTAACACGAAAGTTACCTGCCTTAGGTGCAACATCATTACGGGTATACAAACTGCTTACCAACTGATTAAGTAAACTATTTAATGACAACGTCCGTCCGACCTTAAGATCTATTACGTTCTCATAAAAAGCAGCTGGATTACCCATACCATATATGCATGAAACAGACGATACGACAACTACATCCTTTCTACCAGAAAGCAAAGCAGAAGTGGCCGCCAAACGAAGTTTGTCAATATCTTCATTTATTGCCAAATCTTTCTCAATGTAAGTATCAGTTGACGCAATATAAGCCTCTGGCTGATAGTAATCATAATACGAAACGTAATATTCTACTGCATTATTGGGAAAGAAACCTTTAAATTCTGTATACAATTGTGCAGCTAACGTCTTATTGTGACTTAATACGAGCGTAGGCTTATTTACATTCTTTATAACATTAGCTATTGTGAACGTTTTACCTGAACCCGTTACGCCCAAAAGCACTTGAGCTGGAGTACCAGACAATACCCCTGCAGTCAATTCCTTAATGGCCTCAGGTTGGTCACCAGTAGGCTGATATTTTGATTGTAAATCGAAGTGTTGCATAATCAAATTGCAAAGATAGTGCAAGGCGAGCGCAATAAAAAGGGAAAAGTGTTTTTCTTCGCACTGCCAACACAGCTTATTTGAGCTTATTTGACACAAAGAAGCGACACCACAAGCACTATCACATAGCAAAAAGTGCATTTTTGCTTTGTACTGACGAACCTTTTGTATAATTTTGCACTACATTGAAAGCAAAAAGGCTACATAATATTTTACGTTGTATTGTATGCACCATTATCGGGGCATACATATTGTTGTTGGCAATACTCAACTTTGGGCCAACAGAACGTATACTTACTCAAATCGTTGCTACAGAACTGAGCCAAACACTACATACTAATGTTTCTATAGGTAAAATTGAAATAGGCTTATTTAATCGAATAATAATCAACGACATTTGTATTAAAGACAAGCAAGGAAGCGAACTCATCAAAGCACAAATTGCGACCGCTAAGATTGAACTACGTTCTTTGTTCAAAGAGCAACTTTCACTACGCACAGTTTCACTCATCGACACCGACATCAATCTATACAAGCAACACGCTGATAGTGCAGCTAACTATCAGTTCGTGCTTGATGCCTTTACCAGTAAAGACACTAAGAAAGAGTCCACACTTAATCTACGCATCAACTCTATCATCTTACGACGAGTAGCTATAAAATATAATGAATGGTATAAGCCCCATCACGCGAACCAACTAGATCCTTCCCACCTATCTGTCAATCAGCTAAACGCTAATATTAGCCTAAAAAGCATTAAATCTGATAGTCTAAGCCTTCGCATTCGTTCTTTATCGTTCAACGAGCAGTCCGGATTGTGTCTCAAAAAGCTACGCTTCAAGCTAAATGCAAGTCGAACCATAGCACATATTGAAGACTTTCGCTTTGAAATGCCACACACACGCATATCACAAAGTGACCTCATTGCGACATACAATATTCGAAAAGGCTTCGACCAATTACTCTCAACCTTACGCATTGGAGCAACGATTGATAATCTACAGATAGGTACTTCCGACATACGTCCACTCTTAAAGTTACCACGCCAATTCGACCAAACACTTCAACTTTCAACTACTCTTTTACTCACTCCCGATAAGTTCCAACTTAATCAACTAACACTTACCAATACGGAACATACCTTGTTGATTAAGGCCAACGCTACATTACAACGTAAAGCGAAACAAATAGAAGCTCTTCATCTTAGCTTAAAACAATTACAAGCAAAAAGTTGCCTTACGCAACTCTTTGCCACCTCATTTATCCCACAAAATCAGCAATTAGTAAATCTACTACAACGCGTGGGTAATGTTGACGCGAGTGGAAATGCCTTCTACAATTTCTCACGCAATATAGGTACAGCCTCTGCTTTTCTGCATTCGGAGGTAGGTAGCATTGCGGCCGATGCACAATTACGAGAGCGTATAATCAATGCGAATATTCATCTCTCGCAATTACAACTTGACCATATACTAAACAATACCAAACTCCCCACACAAATAGCGACCGACACTCGCATTCAGGCCAATCTTACCAATAAGAAAAAGCCTATTATTCTATGCGATGGTAGCATTACTTCTATGCAATATAATAGCCACAAAGTTCTCCCTATAAGCTATCGTGTATGCTATTCAAAGGACAACATACTAGCTAACATCAATAGTAGCGATCCTATCGCTAACCTTGAGTTAAGTACAAAACTATCCCTCAAAAACAAAAAAATAAATCAGATAGATTTAAGCGCTAGAGTACAACGCTTTGACGCAAAAATATTGGGACTTAACAATGCTTTTGCAAAAGCAATTTATAGTGGAAATATTCAAGCCAACCTATCACAACTCTCAACCAATATACCACATGGCGAAGTAGAACTAAAGCAATTTAACATTACAAATGGACCACATGGCAACTACCACTTGCAACAACTGCAAGCTTCGCTTCACGATTGCCTTAATAACAAACAGCAGTTCAGCATTAATAGCGACATTATTGACGCTAAAATTACGGGGCAGCTAACTCCTAAAAAGATACAAAGCGGCATACAGCGTATCATCAACAAATGCCTACCAGGACTAACACCCCGTCCCCAACAAATGGCTACTGAAGATAAAGAGTGGAACATCAGCGCACACTTAAAACAATCAGAAGCATTTGAAAAGCTATTCGGAATAAACTTCTCCGTTCAAGAGGGACTACACGTACAAGGAACAGTTAATGCAGGAAGCGGACGCACCTCTCTCTCTGTCTTTGCCAATCAAATCGATATTGTTGGACAGAGTTTTATACGCCCCAGCATTTACCTCAGCGGAACAGATAGCCTATACCGTTGCCTTATTCAAGCGCATAAAGTTCTTTCGGGACGAGAATATAGCATTGCAGCCGACCTATCCACGGCTAATGGGAAATTGACCACTCAATTAGCCTGGAATGGGGTCACCGAACAAAAATACAATGGAACGTTTGAGAGCATTACACAATTTTACCCTACTAACCATGGGGTAAACTTCAACATGCACATACGTCCTACACAATTTGCTTTAGCAGATACAACATGGAATATTGCTTCTGGCCAGCTCTCATACATCAATCGCCACTTAGCTTTCTCAGGAGTAAAACTAAGTCACAACAACCAATCACTACAAATTGATGGTGAAATTGCTCCCAACAAGAACGATTCAATTGTAGCACGACTGCACGACCTCGACATAGACTACATACTCGGTTTAATCGACTTCGATGCCGTTTCATTTGGAGGCAAAGCAACTGGCCAAGCAGTCTTTACACAAAAAGGGAACACCCCTCAACTGCATGCCCACCTACTCATTCCTGACTTCACATTTAATGAAGGATTAATGGGAGCTGCAGACATCAAAGCCAATTGGAACAAAGAAGAAAACCGTATCAACATTGATGCTGACATGAAGTTGCCTAACACCCCCAATCACGGCACCAATGTGCAAGGCTACGTTTCATTAGCCGAGAAGGGGCTAAATCTTGATATTACAGCAAACCACACTCGTCTCGATTTCTTAAAGCGTTACATTGACGGCATATTCGGCGACTTTACAGGTACTGCTACAGGCGACGTGTGTCTGTATGGTCCCTTTAAGCAGTTAGATTTTAAGGGGAAAGTCAAGGCCAACTGTAAAGCGCGTGTCTTAGCTACAGGCGTAGACTATGAAGTAAAAGACGGTAACGTCACCATGTCAACAGGCAAATTTGCTTTTGAAAACTTTACACTCACCGATAAGAAAGGAGGAAAAGGAATAGCAAATGGCGAACTACGTCACACACACCTAAAGAAGTTAAACTACGATTTTGACATTTCTGCTGATCACCTTCTTTGCTACGACCAAGCTCAACAACCGGACTTACCCTTTTATAGTACGACTGTAGGTAGTGGAAATGTACATCTACAAGGTTGGCCCAATCACTTTGTGGCCAACATAGCGCTAACGCCCAATGCTCCTACTCTATTCGTCTATAACTTAGGCACACAGTCTGCGCTATCAAAAGATGACCACATAATACGCTTTCATGCCATAAATAACGAACAGCAAACTGCATATAATACTCCTACCGATCATTCTTCCGTTGCTGAAGTTGTTGCCTCATCCGAGAAGCATGACCTTGAGACAGATATACTACTCAACTTTAACATTAACATGAATCCGCAAGCACAAATCCGCATTATCACTGACGAGCGATCAGGCGATGCCATAACCGCTTACGGTCAAGGTGCCCTACGTGCCTCATGGCACAACAAAGGAGGTTTCGACCTCTATGGACGTTACACGCTTAGTCGCGGTGAATACAATATTAGCATACAAGATATCATACGCAAGAACCTAACACTTCAGCCAGGCAGTTCCATTACATTTGCAGGTGATCCCTTATACGCGGACCTTGCACTAAAAGCACTATACACCGTCAACGGTGTCTCACTTAACGACTTAAACTATGGAGCAGGCTTTTCCAATAAGACAGTACGCGCTGACTGTATACTTAATATTGGCGGAAAAGCACATTCACCACAAGTCAACTTCGACCTCGACCTACACAACATCTCCGAGGACGAAAAGCATATGGTTCGACAACTTATTTCTACCGAAGAAGATATGAGCCGCCAAGCCATGTATCTGTTAGGAATTGGACGTTTCATGACAACAGGCCAAGGCATCAATAACGCAACGTCAACGTCCTCGCAACAATCCTCTGCAGCCATGCGTTCCTTCCTTTCCACCACCATTACAGGACAACTTAACTCCGCTATTTCGTCCATGCTTGGCAACCAATCAAAGTGGTCCTTTGGCACCAACTTTATGCCAGGAACTGATGGTTGGAACACTCTCGAAGTAGATGGTTTGCTTCAAGGACGCCTTTTCAACGATCGCCTATTAATCAACGGCAACTTTGGCTATCGCGACAATCCCTACTACACCTCAAACTTTATTGGCGATTTCGACATACGTTATTTGCTCACGCCACGCGGTAGCGTCAGTTTACGCGCCTATAGCGAGACCAACGACCGATACTTTACAAAATCATCGCTCACCACGCAAGGAGTTGGCATTCTATTACAACGGGAGTTTACACGCATGAGTGACCTATTCCGTCGCAAGTATCGCAAAGCAAGCCAAAAGGCCAAAAGTAAAAAAGTTGGAATAGTCAAATAAAAAAACAAATACAAAAAAATGGAAGTTGGCAAGCATAACGTGCATATACACGTATACTTGTCAACTTCCTTTTTATTTACTATGTATTAAATGTTAGGCTCCCCAAGCACTTTAATAAGCTTATTGACCATCACCTTTCGTTTGCCAATCGCACCGGCATTCTATCATAAAAAATATCGCAATTACACACGTTTTCCCAATCGTAACTGCCAATACCCCCAACCTATAAAGGCCAATATTGCGCCTGCATAGCCAATATAGCGAATAGAAGCATGTTCACAAATAGCACCACCAGCAAAGGCGCCACAACCTATACCGAGATTAAAGATACCCGAGAATATTGACATAGCTACAGACGTACTCTCAGCCGATGTTATTAGGATAATGTTTGATTGCATCGCTACATTATAGGCAGTCGCTACCATTCCCCAAACTGCACACAGAAACATTAATAAGTATGCACTTGATGAAAGAGGAGTAAGCAACACCAAGCAAAGTGCCATTAAAAGTACTACGACTGAAATAAAGATATAGCGATTGCGATTATAGTACATTGAGAATAACAAACTGCCAACAAAGCCTGCAGCTCCAAATACGACCAACGTAGTAGTAATCATACTATTGGGCATCTGAGCCACTTGCGATAAGAAAGGCTCTATATAACTATAACCAACATAATAAGCTGTCGATACGAGCAAAGTGAATATATAAAGTCCCACCACCCCTTTACTACGAAGCAGCTCGGGCAGCCTACGAGGAGAGAATCCACCACGACTTGGCAATAGCGGGAGTTTTACGAACGAATATAGAAACGTTAAAGCAGAAAAAACGCCAATACTTAAAAACGTCATTCGCCAACCTACATGTAGACCAATAATCCGGCCCAAAGGCATACCCAAAATCATTGCGACAGAAGAGCCTGTCACGACCATGCTCAAAGCCACAGAACGAAATCGGTCGGGAACGATACGAACAGCCATAGGCGATACAACAGACCAAAAGATAGCATGCGTACATGCAACGCCTACACGCGACAACACCAACATGGCAAAACTTGCTGACAAGAAAGAAGTAACTTGAAAAATCGTAAAAAGAGCCAATAGCCCCAACATCAAGCGCTTCATCTCCATTTTCGACACCATAAGCATCAAAGGCAGTGAAAGCAGCATAACCGCCCATGCATAAATAGAGATAAGCATACCTACCGACTGCTCCGTAAGCCCAAAGTCCTTACGAATATCTGTCAGAAGTCCAATAGGAACAAACTCTGAGGTGTTGAAAATGAACGCTGCAAATGTAAGTGACAACAATGATAGTATCTGACTTAAATTCATTCTTGTATCAGTTGATTGCATAATATTCTTTTTTTGTCTCGTTCTTTTTTATTATCTGTTTTGGTTGAACGGTTAATCACAAATAAAAAGCTGACAAGCAAAAGTTTACACACTTTTACTTGTCAACTTTGTATTCCTTACATAACAGTGCTTGCACACAAAAAGCTAAATGCTAAGTTCGTCAAGCACTTTAATCAGTTTCTTATCCATCACCTTTCGTTTGCCAATAGCATCAACGAATGGAACGTATACAACTTCATTGTTGCGCACACCTACCATCACATTGCGCTGGCCCTGCACCAAGGCTTCGATCGCACCAACACCCACTTGTGAGGCCAATATGCGGTCACGAGCTGAAGGGCTACCACCACGCTGTAAGTGACCAAGAATTGATACGCGAACGTCAAAGTTTGGATACTCCTTATTTACACGTTCAGCATAATACATTGCACCGCACTTAGGGCTTTCGCTTACAATCACGATACAACTCTTCTTACTCTTGCGAATACCACGTTCCATAAATTCAATCAATTGGTCACTACCCGTAGTATCCTCAGGAATAATTGCAGCCTCAGCACCAGCAGCAATGGCACTATTCTGAGCTAAAAAGCCCGCATCGCGTCCCATTACCTCTACAAAGAAGATGCGCTCATGCGAAGTCGCTGTATCACGTATCTTGTCAACACACTGCGTAATCGTGTTAAGCGTAGTGTCATAACCTATTGTGCTATCAGTACCATACAAATCATTATCAATAGTACCAGGCAATCCTATGCAAGGGAAATCATATTCTTCAGCCAATTTCATGGCACCCGTTAATGAACCATTACCACCAATTACAATCAGTGCGTCAATAGATTCTTTACGAAGCGTCTCATAAGCCATCTTGCGACCAGCAGCTGTTTCAAACTCCTTCGAACGTGCTGTACGCAAAATCGTACCGCCCGTTTGAATGATGTTACTAACGTCCTCAGTCGTAAAAGGCTTTACCTCGTCGTGAATTAATCCATCATAACCACGATAAATGCCTTTAATCTTATAGCCATTGCATATTCCACTACGAGTCACAGCACGAATGGCAGCATTCATGCCAGGCGCATCACCCCCAGAGGTGAGCACGCCCACACATCTTATTTTACCCATTATATTATAATCTTTGAAAATCTTTTCATGAAAACTTCTTCCCAAACTTTAAACGAGCAACAAGCTATACTTGATTAATCCAAATAACGCCTTGGATTATCAGCACCAACAATACAAAGCCAACACTAAAGCCAGCCAACACCTTTGGAGCCACGTGTTTGAGATACCAAGTATAACTTATGTCCTCCATTCGCATCAATAGTACACCCGCGATGCTACTTGTAAGCAACATCGAACCACCCATAGCCGTAGTATAACTAAGCAAGGGCCAAAAGTAGCCATTCGTTCCTATCAGCTCAGCAAAGTGTACTACATTACTTTGATGAAACACTTCTACACCGCCTAAAAGCGTCGGGACATTACCAAATAGTGCTGCAAAAGCAGTGCTCAATATGCCAATAAAGTAAATGTTTTCTTCACTTCTTGTCAGCCAATCATAAAGTTGTCGCAACAAGCCCGTTTCGGCTATAGCGCCAAACATTAAGGTCAAGCCTACGAAGTAAAGCAAATTCTGCAAATTAGCATACTGTAAGGCCATTGGCAGTCGGCGCAAAACCATCTTATCACTTCCGAGTAATTGACGATTACACAACTCGTTAACCATCCATAAAAGTGCTAATACACACAGAGCCCCGACAAAAGGTGGCAGTAATGTAATGCGATGAAAACTTGGAATAAACCAAAGCCCTCCGATACCGACAAAGAGCATCAACAAACGTTGTGGACGCGTCAGCAACGTATCATCTCCCCTATATGGAAGTCTGTCTAAAGCAAACTCCACGCGAGAAGGCAAATTACGCATTAATAATAATAACATCGTAACCAATGCTGCGCAAATGGGGAGTAAAAGAGTCAGGAAATAAGTTGAAGGTGTAACTAAACCATCATTCCAAAGTTTAAGGCTCGTCATGTCGCCAATCACTGTAATAGCACCACCGCAATTAGCAGCTAAAATAATCACTGCGCCATAAATACGCCTTTGCTTCTCACTTTGTAATAGAGGATGAATGATTGACAACAATAGCACAACCGTAGCAAGATTGTCCAAATTAGCCGAAACGATAAAAGTAAAAAAGGCCAATATCCATAACAATTTACGCGGACGACGTGTTTTAATCCATTCTGCTAAAAAGTCAAAGCAACCATTATTATGGAGAACCTCAACGATACAAGTTGTAGCCAACAAGAACAAAACGATATTGGCACTTTGAACGATATACTTAAAGAAAAGAGACGAAGCTATGAATTGCTTAATTGACAACGAGTTCGGAGCGTTCTTTTGGAGAAAAGCTGCATAGTCAGTCGCATGTATCGACTGTACAAAGTCCGAGCCATAAGCAATATAGATTAACCAACACGTAACGCCAAAAAACATTGCAACAGCTGCTTTGTTAATGTGATTAACAGATTCTGTTGCAATCAACAAAAGGCCGACAAGCATAATTGCTAATAACACTACAGCCATGACGCTAATTTTTAAAAAGTTGGTTCTAACGTTTTAACAGAGCGGTAAACGGGGCTCGAACCCGCGACCCTGGGCTTGGGAAGCTCATGCTCTACCAACTGAGCTACTACCGCGTTTTCTGTATGCAAATGTAGTATATTAGTTTGAACCCACCAAATTTTATTTACAAAAATGCAAATTCACCTCTTCACATTGAAAGCGGACCACCTAGCACGGAGCGAGACACAACTACCACAGGTTAGACACAGATATTACAAGATAAGAAGAAAAGGCTTAACAATCAGTTCATCACTGATTATTAAGCCTTTTTATATTACTCAATTAAAGTAAGCAATTAGATAAGATACTGAGAAGAAATGCTTTCATTCTCCATTACACGGCGAATCGTTTCAGCCAACATACTGCTTACAGAGAGTTCCTTCACCTTATCGCAAGTGCCACGATAAGGAATGCTATCAGTAAACACCATTTCCTTCAGTGCTGAAGCAGCAACGCGCTCATCAGCAGGACCAGACATGATACAGTGGCTTGCAATTGCACGAACACTATTTGCACCGCATGACATAATCAAGTCAGCAGCCTTCGTAATCGTACCAGCTGTATCAACGATATCGTCAACCAATACAACGTCCATACCTTCTACATCGCCAATGATCTGCATGTCAGCCACTTCGTTAGCTTTTTTGCGGCTCTTATTGCAAAGCACCATAGGACAGTCAAGATACTTAGCATAAGAAGCGGCACGCTTTGAACCACCTACGTCAGGTGAAGCAATGCAAAGGTTCTTCAAATTCAAGCTCTTGATGTATGGCAACATAACGGTTGAAGCATAGAGGTGATCAACAGGTACATCAAAGAAGCCCTGCTCTTGATCAGCATGGAGGTCCATCGTCATCAAACGATCAATGCCTGCTACGCTCAAAAGGTCAGCAACAAGTTTTGCGCCAATACTTACACGAGGTTTGCTCTTGCGGTCTTGACGTGCCCAACCAAAATAAGGAACTACAGCACAAATGCTACGAGCTGAAGCACGCTTAGCAGCGTCGATCATAAGGAGCAACTCCATCAAATTGTCTGAATTGGGGAAGGTGCTCTGTACCAGGAATACATCACGACCACGGATACTCTCTTCGTAGCAAACTTCAAATTCGCCGTCAGCAAATTTTGTTACCGTGAGGTTTCCCAGCGGACAGCCAAGTTCCTCACAAATCTTTTCAGCCAAATATCGAGATGCTGTTCCCGAAAAGACCATAAAAGAGTTGTTGTTCATTGTTTTTGTTTATGTGATTGTTATTAAAGGTGTTCGTTGATATTACTAAGCATCAACCTTAGTCAACAAATTAACGAATATGCGCAACGAAAAAAAACATAACGAGATTACTCCACCGCCTTGCGCAACTTACGAAAGTGTTGAATAAGATCCTTAAAATCTTGTGTACTGTGAATGCTGAAACGATTCCATATATCGCCCAATATTACAGCACCGCCAAAACCATAATCCCTTAGGCACGACACATTATTTAAGCCTACACCACCGAATGCCATCACCTTGCGATCTATCACCTTTCGACGTGCCATATCTCGCAACTTGCTTGAACATAAATCCGTAGTGAGTTCACCCGTCGACGTATCAAACAAGGGCGATAGAAATACATAATCACAGGCCTTCTTGTGCTGAATGATCTCCTGTTCAGTACGACACGAGCACGATATGTGACCCTTATACTTAGGCGGCAACTCTGGGTTACGTTGATTTAAGTGTATGCCCTTTAGGTTATATTCATTCTTTAAATAAAAATGGTCATGCACCACAATGCGTTTACGATAACTTTCATCTATAAGTGTAAGCAAACGTTCTGAATAGACAGGCTCCGTTTCTGGCTTACGTAAATGTAGTATTTCGAGTCCTTCATCAAAGAGAGCATTAATTATTTGGTGTTCCTCCACGAAGAAGTACGGAGTGGTCATTAATATCAGTTTCATAATGCAACTTCCAATTTGTGTGCAAAGGTATGCTTTTTAACGCACTTAAGCAAGGAGCCTTTTACTTTTTGTTACAGAGTTATTAAATTTTGTTTTAAAGTTCTCAACGAAGAGTTTACCCTGCCCCCTACATAAGCGTCAAAGGCGTTCTATAAAGAAATCACCTTTATAGAACGCCCTTAACGTTATATTATCTACCACCAAATACTCTTCCCGAACGTGAAGTAGACTTTGTTGTATTTCCAGTTCCTCGTGTATTAGTAGGAGTTACCGAACCTCGGCTATTACTTACGCTACCTCGATTATTGCTTACACTACTACCATTTCCCGTCTGACGGTAATTGGTATATCCATCACGGAAACCGCCTGACTGAGTATTATTATGTCCTTGTCTATTATTGTCTCCTCTTCCTCCAAAGTCGCCACGCGATGTAGAGGGACGATTACCCTCAAACGGACCTCTATTATTAGAAGTACTACCATTATTAGTTCCAGGGCGACCTTCGGGACGACCATTCCCCTTATTGGGTACGTCAGGACGAAATCCATTATTAGGTTGTTGCGGACGTGGTGAGGGGGTTCCACCTATCCAACCTCGCTTATATTGGTCGCGCATTCCAACTCCATGATTAGGACGCATTGCGAGGTACGGACTTGGCGCATTATGTCCACGACGTGCCCACATGCCGCCACGATAGCTCACATATACTGTAGGCCGATTGAAATAGTAATAGCCATAGCGATAATGATCAAACATAGGGTAATACCAACGAGCCTCATACCAGCGCAAAGGACGGAAGAAGTAGTCAAGCGTGCGATATAAATTATACTGCCAATCGAACAATATGCAGCGTAAATCTGAATCACGGAAACGCCAATACTCTCCCACACAATCAGAAGCGGTACGTACACTCATCAGGTAATCCAGATTTATCTGATAAGCACGTTCGCATTGGTCTGGCGTCAGATTTAACTCATAAGCCATCTTATCTGTTAAGAACCAAGCTCTATCTCGAGCCTCTTCATAATCCATTGCCTTAGCGCCGCAGAACACGCTAAAAAGCATCAATAATGTAAATAATATTCTTTTCATTGCTTTTCTTCGTTGTTAAGTTGGTGTTTTCACACCCTTCATTGTTAAAGTAATCGGTCAAACACACGAAGTATGTGTACTGATACGGACTGTCCAACCTCTATTCGTACCACACCACACTTATTGTATCCGTATGTATATGTAGTGCAAAGATACAAAAAGCCATAATTGCGCCAACTACTTAGGCCTAAAAACCATTTTATTTAAAGCATCGTTAACCTATACACTATGCCCTAATTAACAAATTATCAATTATAATCAAATCCAGCCATTAGACACCAATAACACATTAATACAGTAAAGCTAATTAAAACAAAGTACAAATACGAACAACTAACCTTACATCCAAAGACAAGAAATAAAGCACTATATAACGGACTGTGTGGACAAAATCATTTTTAATAACGACTATAAGCGTCCGTTGTTCCAGCGCTCACGATTGATTTATTTACAACTAAAACAAACAACACTACGATTCAAGAAAATCACAGAGAGATAATATTTATATAACTTATTGAAAATGAACACATTCCGTCTGAACTAATAATCACAAAGTCCCAATTTCATACTTAATCTAGCACTAAATAAATCAAAAAATAGGCCTTAAAACAGTACTTTTTATGTTATATAGCATAAAAACACAAAGGGAGAGACATAAAAATACCGACGAATAGTTCAAACTAGACGCCGTTAAAATCAAAATTGGTCGTCGAGAGAATGAAAACCGGTCGTCGAGAGCGTAAAAATTTATCCCTATCTTTTCTATTTTTTGTCCCTTGCGTTCAAAAAATCCATTTTACATCTCTAGAATAGCACATCCGAAAAGTCAATATTTCTTACCTTTTACTATAAGAACACATAAAACATCTCCATTTCTGCTCCCATTTGAGTTCTGCAAAAAATTCGCACAAAACTGACAAAATCCACCTTAAACAGTCCATTAACTTCCTCTATTTTTTACCATTCGACCAACTGATAGTAAAAAGTCGCGTGTTAAAATAACACATCGCTTTTACGCAAAGGCACAATCCTTATCCCCCACCCCTTAAACCACTGCAGCATAAAAGATAAACGAAAAAGCACGCATTTAGCACAAAAAGTGTAACTTTGCAGCCTAAAGAATTGACTTAAAAACATTGACCTACAAATATGGCACAACTAAATACGCAGCAAGAGTTTGAGCAAGTAATGCACGATTGCCGCGACCTATTTCTCAAAAAGTTGCATGACTACGGCACAGCTTGGCGCGTTATGCGTCCTGCCACAATGACTGACCAGCTCTTCATCAAAGCAGCGCGCATACGTTCTCTACAAATGAAGGGACACACCGAAGTGGGCGAAGGTATCATACCAGAGTTTGTAGGCATTGTAAACTATAGCATCATTGCCCTTATACAATTAAATAAGGGGGTTGCTAACGCTGAGGACATCAGCATTGACGAAGCAGCACAACTTTATGATGCTGAGGCACAAAAGGCACTTCAGCTCATGCTAAAGAAGAACCACGACTACAATGAGGCGTGGCGCGACATGCGCGTAAGTTCGTATGCCGACCTTATCTTTATGAAGATATTCCGCACCAAACAGATTGAGAACTTAAAGGGACAGACCTTGGTGAGCGAAGGTATTGCTGCTAATTACATGGACATGATGAACTATGCCGTATTTGCCCTCATAAAGTTAACAATCGAAAAGGAAGAAAACGACGTTGAAGCATAAAGCTATAACATATTCACTCCAAACGTTACACACGTTGTGTCGGTTGCTACTCAGCCTAACGTTCATATTTTCAGGCTTTGTCAAAGTAGCCGATCCAATGGGCATGACCAATAAGTTGCATGCTTATACGGCTGCCATTGGTTGGCATCTAAGCAGCAACTCTCTACTATTAGAGTTCGCCGCAGCAAGTTTAGGCACAATAGAGTTCGTATTAGGCGTTTACTTGCTAATCGGAGCCAATCGTCGACTTACTACTCGTGTCGTTACCTTATTTATGTTCGTGTTTACCCTACTTACCGTATGGATATACACGAGCAATCCCGTAGCAGACTGCGGTTGCTTTGGCGACGCTATCAAACTAACGAATGGGCAAACGCTTGGCAAAAACATAATTCTCTTGGCAGCAGCACTCATTGTGCAATTCTGCCCTACTCGTCATCGCAGACTCATCACCCAACGCAGCGCGTGGCTTATATCTATCTACGCATGGGTATATGCCATTACGTTAGCCCTCTACTCCTTCCACTACCTTCCCATTATTGACTTCTCTGCCTACAAGCCTGGAGCCGACATACGCGCAGCCTTAATGGGTGAAGAGAGCAAAGGCGCTGAAGAATTGGTCAACTTTTACTTAGCCGATGCCCGAACGGAGGAAGACCGTACGCTTGACATTGTAAGCGACTCAAGTTACACATTCTTACTCACTGTGCCTTCAATTAGCACAGCCGACGACGGATGTTGCGACCGCATCAACGACCTCTACGACTACTGCGTTGACCACTCGTATGCTTTCTACATGGCCACAGCATCGACGGGCGATGCACTTCGCGAATGGATAGACCGTACGGGGGCTGCCTACCCTATTCTCTTAGCTGAAGACACAGAGCTAAGCACTATGGTACGTTCTAATCCGGGTCTCTTGTTGTTGCATGACGGCAAGGTGGTCAACAAATGGAGCAACAACAACCTACCCGAATTAACAGACCACCAAGACGACATCGAAGCGTGGAGCACCAATAGCAACGCATACCCCCTTACGAGACTCGTTCTATGGTTTATCATTCCATTAGGCTTCATCATTGTGCTTGATGCGTTATGGATAGGACACAAATTTTACAAACATCATATTTACGTTAAACGTTTTAAACTCAAAAAAATCATGAGAAAGAAAATCGTTGCAGGTAACTGGAAGATGAACAAGAACCTGCAGGAAGGCGTGGCTTTGGCCAAGGAATTGAACGAAGTATTAACTGCCGACAAGCCCAACTGCGGTGTTATCATCTGCACTCCTTTTATCCACCTCGCTTCTGTAGCTGGCGTTATCGACTCAAACATCATTGGTTTGGGTGCTGAAAACTGCGCTGACAAGGTGAGCGGTGCTTACACGGGCGAAGTTTCTGCCGAAATGGTAAAGAGCACTGGTGCCAACTACGTTATTCTTGGCCACAGCGAACGCCGCGCTTACTATCACGAGACTCCCGAAATCTTGAAGGAGAAGGTTAACTTAGCTTTGGCTAACAACCTCGACGTTATCTTCTGCATCGGCGAAGTGCTCGAAGACCGCGAAGCTGGCAAGCAAAACGAAATCGTTAAGGCTCAACTCGAAGGTTCACTCTTCGACCTCACTGCAGAACAATTCTCACACATCATCTTGGCTTACGAACCCGTATGGGCTATCGGTACTGGCAAGACTGCTACTGCTGACCAAGCTGAAGAGATGCACGCTTTCATTCGTCAAACTATCGCTGACAAGTTTGGTGCTGAAGCTGCTGAAAACGTTTCTATCCTCTATGGTGGTAGCTGCAAGCCTTCAAACGCTAAGGAAATCTTCTCAAAGGTTAACGTTGATGGTGGCTTGATTGGTGGCGCTGCTTTGAAGGCTGCTGACTTCAAGGGTATCATCGACGCTTGGAAGGCATAAGACTATCTTCTGACTATTAAAGAGTAATCAGAAATTGTCTCGAATTCCATTACTTTAAGGTTATAAGGCTAAAGTTTTGCTTCAGCCTTATAACCTCATTAACTCTCTATACATTTTCTCCTTTTTATGAAGCCTATTTATACACTCATTGCTCTCGCCCTTTTTGCAGTACAACTCCACGCACAGCAAACTTATACAGAGAAACTACGTCAAAACGAAGCTGGAAAAGGTATGGTGATTATTAACCAATCGCCAGAAATAGAACAAGTGGTGAATGGCAAAGCGCAACAAAAATCTGAAACGAAAGGACGCATCACTACCCTACCCGCCATTGGTGGCAAACCTGTCGTTACGGGAACTTCAACAAAAAGCAACAATACAGCCCCCACTTCACACACATCAACTTCGCACTCAACAGCAACCAATGCTACTAACAAGAGCGAAAAGGCGAAAAGCGCAACGAGTAACGTATCACATGGTGGTAGCTCTACACAATCTCACACCTACGTCAACCGCGCTCGTCACAAAGCTCGCGGCTACCGCATATGTATCTTTACAGGAGGCAATTCACGCGCTGACAAGCAGAAGGCTATCGAGATGGGCAACAAATGCCGTGCAAAATTTCCAGAGTTAGCTTCTTACCCCAGCTTTGAGGCACCACGTTGGGTCACACATGTAGGCGACTTTAAGACACGTGAGGACGCCAGTAAATACGTTAGCAAGATACGCCGCACACGCATCACTTACGAAGTGCGCATTGTAGCAAGCGAAGTAAACATTCCCTACTAAAACCATAGGGCGACCTTATACACTCCTTTTCCCCAATTGAATTACGCAATGGAAAATGAAACAAAGTTGCAGCAACTGCAATATCATTATCACGAAATACTAAAGCTCTTAGGCGAAGATGCTGAACGCGAAGGACTCCTCAAAACGCCCTTACGCGTAGCTAAAGCCATGCAGACACTTACGCGCGGCTATGAAATGGACGCTAAGGCAGTATTGAACTCGGCAAAGTTCAACGAGCCCTACGACCAAATGGTCATTGTTAAGGACATCAAGTTCTACTCTCTCTGCGAGCACCACATGCTTCCATTCTATGGTAAAGTGCACGTAGCCTATATTCCCAATGGCTATATCACGGGATTGTCAAAGATTGCGCGTGTTGTCGATATCTTTTCACACCGTTTACAAGTACAAGAACGCTTTACTACACAAATCAAAGACTGCATTAACAAAGCACTTTCTCCCCTCGGTGTAATGGTTGTAGTAGAGGCTAAGCACATGTGCATGCAAATGCGTGGTGTTGAAAAGGACGACTCTACAACTGTCACGTCTGACTTCTGTGGCGCCTTTACGCAAGCTAAGACACGTGAAGAATTTTTGCAACTTATTCGAAAATAAATTCTCTTGAAGCACAATATTTAAACTCAATATTCGTTTATAATGATAGAGTATATCAGAGGTACCATTGATGAAGTCACACCTACGCAAGCCGTCATTGAGGCTTCAGGCGTAGGTTATGCTCTCAGCATTTCACTCAACACCTACACGGCTATTCAGAATAAGAAAGAGGCGCGCCTCTTCGTCTATGAAGTAATTCGCGAAGACGCTTACCTACTCTTTGGCTTTGCTACTCGCATTGAGCGTGACCTATTTGCGCTACTACTCAGCGTATCGGGCGTTGGCGGACAAACCGCGCGCATGATACTCTCAGCCTTCACACCCGCCGACTTAGCTAATATCGTTCAGACTGAAGACGCTCGATCATTAAAAAGCGTAAAAGGTATCGGACCCAAAGCTGCGCAGCGCATCATTGTCGAACTGAAAGATAAGATGACAACCTTTATGGGCGCAAGCAGCAATGAAGGTGGTACAAGCAGTAATGCGGTTGCTGCTTCACCTTTGGTTGAAGAGGCCGTACAAGCTTTGGCTGTGTTAGGCTTCTCGCCTGTCCCCACACAGAAGGTGGTTATACAGATAGTAAAGGACGACCCCAACCTGCCCGTCGAAGGCATTATCAAGAAGGCATTGAAAATGTTGTAATTTCAAAGGGAGGGGGAAGGTGTTCCGAGAAATCAGCCTTTAAGATACACTCCGTAAAGGATAATGAATAGTCCTAAAAAAAGTCGGTTGTAGTCCTTATATTATATATAGGTATACAGTGGGCGATTTATCAGGTTACAAAGTAACCACATTTATTCCCAACTTAAAGCATACACTGCAACCTCAAAGTATGAAGACTTCGGGCTCTTTTTAGACACTGTCCTAATATCAAAACACCTCAATCATAATATTTAAACATTGAGAAGTACGTTTTACCTACTGCTGCTCGCACTGGCCTCAATTGGCATAGGGGTTGGTCAAGCAGCATTTGTGCATTATAACAGAGCAACCTATAATACTGCCACTTCTGCCTCCGTAGCCCCCCACGCTGCGGAGCTTAATGGCATAAATATAGTCGATGAAGACACGCTCGTCAAAGTAAAGAAGACCATACCTACTACCCTCGCTGACACTGCGCGTGGCGTTATTGACTTGCGCGATCCTGAGAACCTAAAGACGCAAGGTGAATACGATGAGAACTCAGGCGGTTTCTTCTGGGGAACGAAAATGGGCGATGACTACCTTGACACACCTTTCTCAATGACGTGGAAGGAGTATCAAGACATGATGATGAAGCGCTCTATAGCCAACTACTACCGCACGAAGAATGCCGAAGAGTTCAAGGCTAAGGGAAAGGACAAGTTCGACTTTACCGACATGCACTTTGACCTCGGACCGCTGAACAAGGTTTTTGGCCCTGGTGGCGTACGCGTTAAAACACAAGGCTCGGCCGAACTTAAAGTGGGAGCCAACACGCGATTTACTGACAATCCAAGCCTTTCTGAACGCAACCGCAAGGTATTTGGCTTCGACTTTGACGAGAAGATTAACCTCAGCCTAAATGGTAAAGTGGGCGACAAGGTGAACATGGACTTCAACTACAACTCTGAGGCCACCTTCGACTTCGACACACAGAACCTAAAGTTGCGTTATGAAGGCAAAGAAGATGAAATTATCAAACTCATCGAGGCTGGTAACGTTAGCATGCCTACTAATTCATCATTGGTGCGCGGGGCAACGTCGCTCTTTGGTGTGCGTACTGACATGCAGTTTGGTAAGCTAAAACTACAAACCGTGGTGGCTCAGAAAAAGTCGTCGTCGTCAAGTGTAAGTTCTAAAGGCGGTGCACAGTTACAAAGTTTTGAGTTCTCTGCCGATGCTTATGACGAAAATCGGCACTTCTTCCTCTCACACTACTTTCGCGACCATTATGACGAGAATATGCGCCAACTGCCCAACATCACTTCGGGCATCACTATTAAGCGCATTGAGGTGTGGGTGACTAATAAAACGGGCGCTACAACCGACACTCGTAACGTAGTGGGTTTTACCGACTTAGCGGAACATGACAAAATAGCGAACCCTATGTGGGTAGCAGGTAGCGTAAGCTATCCTGCCAATAATGCGAACTCACTTTATGGCACGTTGAATAGCACGCTAACCGACTCGCGCAACATTTCTTCAGCTACGACTACACTCGACGGCGCGGGCTTTGTAGGAGGCGTAGACTACGAGAAGCTAGAGTCGGCCCGTAAGTTGTCAAGTTCTGAATACTCGGTCAACTCTGCCTTAGGCTATATATCACTGAAGCAATCCTTACAGACCGACCAAGTTTTGGCCGTTGCCTACGAATATACTTACAAGGGACAAACTTATCAAGTGGGCGAGCTCTCGTCTGACCGTAAAGATACGAAAGAGGTGCTCTACGTCAAGACGCTTAAAAATACTGCTTGCACTCCTCAAATGGGCAACTGGGACTTGATGATGAAGAACGTATACTCATTAGGTGCCACCTCTGTGCAAAAAGATAAGTTTAAGCTCGACATAAAACTCCTATCCGATACTACGGGTGTATACCTCAGCTACATTCCTGAGCCTGGTCTTAAGAACAAGAAGATACTCACGCTCGTTGGCTTAGACCGCTTAGACAATAATAATAAAATTGGTGCAAACGGCACCTTCGACTTTGTAGAAGGTTATACCGTTGATGCCTCAAGCGGCCGAGTGTTCTTTCCCGTTGTTGAGCCCTTTGGTTCTTCATTGGCCAAAGCGATTGGTAACGACGAGGTAGCGCGCAAGTACGTATACCAAGAACTATACGACTCGACGCGTACCATTGCTAAGCAAATAGCCGAGAAGAATAAGTTCATGATTACTGGCCAGTATAAGGCCACACGAAATGACGAAATACAATTAGGAGCCATGAACGTGCCGCGTGGTTCAGTGGTAGTTACCGCAGGCGGACAGACGCTTACCGAAGGCTCTGACTACACGGTAGACTATAACTCAGGCATTGTTCACATTCTTAACAAAAGCATTCTCGATGCTGGCACTAACATCAATGTAAGTCTTGAGAGCAACACCGACTATGGTATGCAACGCAAAACCATGTTCGGTATGAACTTTGCCTACGACTTCAGCAAGGACTTCCAACTAGGTGGTACTTTTATGCACCTTGGCGAGAAGCCACTTACCACGAAAGTGGCAATGGGCTCTGAACCTCTTAACAACACACTTTGGGGCTTAAACCTATCGTGGAAGAAGCAGAGCCAACGCGTAACAGATTGGTTGAACAAGCTACCTTTTATTCACTGCACTACACCATCAAGCATCAACTTTACGGCTGAGTTTGCACAACTCGTTGCAGGCAAAAGCCAAAGGGCGCAAGGTAATGCATCCTACATTGATGACTTTGAGAACTCGAAGAGCGAGATTGACATTTCTAACCCCAAGGAGTGGAACTTATCAAGCGTTCCCTCGATGTTTGAGGAGTCAAAGTTGACCAATGATGTACGTTATGGCTATAACCGCGCTCTATTAGCATGGTATTATATTGACCCTCTCTTCACACGTCGTTCATCAAGTCTCACGCCTAGCCACATCAAAAACGACTTGGCTCAGCTCTCCGACCCCGATGTGCGCGAAGTGTACAAGAGCGAACTCTTCCCCAATAAGAGTGTCAATATGCAAGAGGCCAACACGCTGAGCGTATTAAACCTTGCGTTCTACCCCAACGAACGTGGTCCGTACAACCTCGATCCCTCACTCGATTCGGATGGTCACTTACTCAATCCACGCCAACGCTGGGGCGGCATGATGCGTAAGTTAGAGACATCGGACTTTGAAGCGGCCAACATCGAATACATCGAGTTTTGGATGCTCGACCCCTTTATTAAAGCACGCGATGCGGGTACCACCTTTAATGGCGACCTTTACTTTAACCTCGGCGAAATTAGTGAGGACGTACTGAAGGACGGTAAGAAGTTTTATGAAAGTGGCCTACCCACTAACGACGACCCTTCGCAATATACCGAGACCATCTGGGGACGTGTACCCACCCAGAACACCGTGACTTACGCCTTTAATACTGCAAGCGGCTCACGCGCTAAGCAAGATGTGGGCTTTAATGGTTTGAGTTCGGAAGAAGAAAAGAGCTATCCAGCTTACGCAGAGTTCTTAAATAGCATTCAGGCTAAAGTACGTCCTGAAGTGTATGATAGCATACTCATCAGCCCGTCTGCCGATAAATTCCACTATTACCGCGGCTCTGACTACGACCGTGAGCAGCGTTCTATCTTAGACCGCTATAAGTACATTAACAATCCGAATGGTAACTCAGTCGATGCGGAGAACTCTCCTGAACGTTACAGTACGGCTTACAAGACTACGCCCGACGTTGAAGACATCAACCAAGACTTTACGCTCAATGAATACGAGAAGTACTATCAATACCACGTACGCATTGACGAGAGCAACATGCAAGTAGGCCAAAACTACATTGTCGACAAGCGCGTAGCAAGTCAAAAGACACGCGACGGAAAGACGCGCGAATACACGTGGTACCAATTCCGCATTCCTGTTGACCAATACGAGAAGCGCGTAGGTGGCATTTCTGATTTCTCTTCAATTCGCTTTATGCGTATGTTTATGACAGGTTTTGAGAAACCAGTGGTGCTGCGCTTTGCCACGCTCAACCTGGTACATGGCGAATGGCGTTCTTACGAGCAAGCGCTCTACCAAGGCAAAGCTCCCGATGTGAGCGGCACATTGGAGGTGAGCGCCGTTAACTTTGAAGAAAACAATGCCAAAGAGCCCGTTAACTACATTATGCCTCCTGGCATTAGTCGCGTAGTGGACCCGGGGCAAACGCAAATTCTTCAAAACAACGAACAGGCGCTTTCGCTCACCGTTAAGCAGTTAGCCAGTGGTGATGCACGTGCTGTGTACAAAAACACATCACTCGACCTTCGCCGCTATAAACACTTGCAAATGTTTGCTCACGCCAACTCTCTTATTGGCGAGCAGGCCGTTGAGGACGGACAGACTTCATTGTTCATTCGTTTAGGTTCGGATTACAAAAACAACTTTTACGAATACGAAATTCCTCTGAAGATTACGCCCGCTCAAAGATATGCTGACAATACAAGCAATGCACGCATCGTTTGGCCTAACGACAATATGCTTGACATTGACTTGTCACTGCTTACCGACACTAAGAATAAACGCAATAAGCAAAAGGCTTTAGGACTCACTTCGTATGCGCAGCTCTACTCTGAATACGATCCCTCACGTCCGGCCAACAAGGTAAGCGTAATGGGTAATCCCTCATTGGGTGAGGTTCGCACCATTATGATTGGTGTGCGAAACAACTCACGCACTGTGCAGAACGTTGAAGTGTGGGCCAATGAATTGCGCTTGCAACAGTTTTCGAACAAGGGCGGTTGGGCTGCGCAATCACAGTTGAACATTCAACTCTCAGACTTGGCCACAGTCAACCTTACGGGACATATCGAAACCGAAGGTTTTGGCGGATTAGAGGAGACGGTGAGCCAACGCCGCGATGACAACCTTTACGAGTATAGCGTAACCACAAGTATTAATGCTGGCAAGTTCTTACCCGAAAAGGCGAAGCTGAACGCACCTATATATTACTCATACGCTAAGCAACGCACTTCGCCTCGCTACAATCCACTCGACACCGACATGGAGTTGAAGGATGCCTTAGACGCTTTGCCCGACAAAGCACAAAAGGATTCTCTCAAAAACATTGCTGAGAATGTTGTGATTAATCGCAACTTCAGCATCTCGGGCGCACGATTCAACATTTCTACTAAGTCGCACCCTATGCCCTACGACCCCGCGAACTTTACGTTTGGCTATGCGTACTCTTCTCGTAACACTACGGGCGAGACAACAGCTTGGGAGAAAAACCAAAATTGGAAGTACAACTTCAATTACAATTGGTCGCCTAACCTAAAGGCTTTCGAACCTTTTAAGAAGTCGAAGAAGAAGTCTAAATGGTTCAAAATCATTAAAGACCAAAGCATCAACTTCTTGCCGCAAAACATTGGTTTCAACTCCGATATTACGCGCTCTTATTATGAATTACAAGAACGCGACATGGAGAACCTTGACAATCAATCATTGCCCTTGAGTTGGTCAAGCGACTTCTTGTGGAATCGTTCTTTCCAACTGCGTTGGGACTTGACAAAAAACATTCATGCCAACTTCTCGTCTGGCACGAATGCTGAAATCGAGCAACCCTACACTGCTGTTAACAAAGACCTTTATCCCGACCGTTACACAGCATGGAAGGACTCCGTTTGGCAAAGTATTAAGCACTTAGGTCGCCCATTGACCTATCAGCAAAACTTTGACTTTTCATGGAAATTGCCACTCAACAAAGTGCCTCTCTTTGATTGGCTCACAGCTGATGTTGCTTACAATGCTACATACAATTGGGCACGAGGTTCTGAATTACAAGACGGTTCAACCCTCGGCAACACGATTAGCAATTCACGCAACATTACGGGCAACGGCCGTATCAACCTCGAAACGCTTTACAACCACTCTGCCTTTCTCAAGAAAGTGAATAAGAAGTATTCACAAACTCCTAAGACAAAAACAAAGCAAGACGAGAAGAAGAACTTCCAAAAGGAACTCACGCTGAAGGTGGATACGACACAGACGTTGCTTCACAACCAACGGTCAAAGAACTTACGCGTCACTGCTTTACGCACTGACGGCAGTCGTTACCCTCTGCGCTATAAGGTAGTGGATAATAACAAGATTGAGATCTTGTCAAAAGACACTGCCCGCGTAAAGATTACCGTAACGCCTAAAAAGCGTAAGGAAGACCAAGGGTGGTATAAGACGCTACAATTGGGCACACGCTTCTTAATGATGGTGCGCAACATTAGCGTCAACTACACGAACCGCTATAACATGAACGTGCCTGGCTTCTTGCCAAACGTTGGCAATGTATTTGGGCAAGGCAAATTGGGTGGTTTGCTTTCGCCGGGGCTTGACTTTGCATTTGGTGCTACCGATGAGGGATACATCAACAAGGCAGCCCAGCGAGGTTGGCTCTTAATGGCCGACAGTGTTTCGACGCCTGCCACATCTGCTCTAACGGAGTCGTTACAACTAAGAGCTACGCTTGAGCCTTTCCGCGACGTTAAGATTGACCTCAATGCCTCACGCAATGTCAATCGCAATCGCAGCATTCAATTTATGTTTGACGGTATGCCAACTACACAAACTGGTTCGTTTACTATGACCACCATATCTATTGGTTCAGCTTTTGAAAAGACTGGATCACCTGATAAGGGGTACAAGAGTAAAACATTCAACAAGTTTGTAAGTTCGCTTGAAAGTTATCGTCAACAGATTGAGCAAAAATACGTTGGAGCGCCCTACCCCGCCAACTCTACGTTGGCAGGTGCTACATTCGACCCGGCAAATGGTACGGTGAGCGCTTACTCACCCGAAGTTATGATACCAGCCTTCTTGAATGCTTACACCATGGGCAACACGGGGTTAGACATCTTCCCCGCGATGCTCAAGCTATTACCCAACTGGAGTATAAGCTACGGAGGCTTAGCCAAATTGCCGAAAATGAAGAAAACGTTTAAGAGCTTTAATCTTAATCATGCCTACAAGAGCGTTTACTCTGTTGGCTCGTACAACACGTATTCAAGCTACATGGAGTACATGAACGGATTTGGCTTTATCAATGACGTTGCTTCGGGCAATCCTGTGCCCAGCTGCATGTACGACGTTACGACGGTAAGTATTAACGAAAGTTTTTCACCTCTGATTGGTGTTGACATGACTTTCCAAAACAACTTGACCGCGAAGGTCGAAATGCGTAAGACACGTGTCTTAGCACTTAGCATGACTTCGCAACAGTTGACCGAGACGCGCTCTAACGACTTCGTGATTGGCCTTGGCTACAAAATTGCTGACCTCAACCTCTTTGCTCCTAAGAAGACGGTAAAGAGCAAGAAGTCTGGAACAGGCAACAACAAGGCCACAACCACCAATAGCCGTGGCTTTGCTAATGACTTGAACCTTCGTTTTGACCTCACACTTCGTAATCAGAGTGCGCTCAATCGCGACATTCTTACGCAATTAACGCAGGCCACAAGTGGTAACAAGGCCGTCCAAGTATCATTCTCGGCTGACTATGCGCTAAGCAAATACCTCACGCTGACTGCCTATTACGATCGTCAGATGAACAAACCATTGCTTACATCTAGTTCATACCCTGTTACGACACAAGACTTTGGCGTTAGCCTCAAGTTTATTCTTAACCGATAACTTCATAGTTGAGAAATTGAAAGTGTTTTATTAATAAGGAAGCACATTTCAGTTTCTCAACTTTTAAACGTTTTAGGGCGCGTTGCCTTTAAACTCCATAACACCTTACTTTTATAAAATGAAGATTTTCCGATTTTTCCCACACAATAAAACGGCCAACGATACGTTATATAACGATGTAGACATAACGACTATTCCCGACACAGCATTGCTAATACAAAAACGTCCATTCTTTATACCCGACTTTACAAAGCAATGTATGGCTCAACTTGTGTGCTGCATTCGCATCAACCGATTAGGCCGCAGCATTAACCAGCGTTTTGCTCACCGCTATTATAATGTGAATGACATTACATTAGGCGTTCATTTCATTGCACACGATTTACTTGAGCAACTGCAACATGAAAACCGCCCTTGGGAACTCGCCATTGGTTTTGACAATGCCGTTGTCGTTGCTGATAAGAAGTGCGACACGCTGACTGAACAAATGCGCGCTGACTTGCTGCTTAACGACGTGACCTATACTTGTCAATTTGAAACAAAGCCATTATTAGAAGCAATTGACAAACAAATAGAACGTATCAGCGAATTTTACACCATGCGACAGGGCGACATATTGCTCATGCCATTAGAAATGGAAGAGCAACCAGTCCATATCGACGACAACATAAAGCTATCACTTAACGACACACATTTGGTATCGTTCAATATCAAATAAGTTGACTTTTCCCGCTAAAAGTGACAACTTACTATAAGAATATGCGCAAAAGTTTTCATGTTGTCCATACTTTCAAGTATATTTGTACGTTTTTACGTATATAGTGTTTACACAAAATCTAACATTCGAACTACATTAGCAACGATTCATACATGAGAGCTACCACCTTACTACTGTCGACTTTAATGACAGCAAGCCTACAAGCACAATCGTTTTGCAAAACAGAACAGTTTAACTTGGGGCAACTGCTGCCAACAGACTCCGTCAGCTTCAAAATAGAATATCCAGAATACGAACGGTTATCAAGAAAAGCAATTGACGAACTACGCAAACAGGGATTTGAAGCAGAAGAGCAAGTTCACTTTTACATCAATCGTGGCATCAGTCGTGGCGAGACGATTGTTGACGTTGCCTACACTCCTATTGTGAAGCGTCGAGGCGAATGGTTCGCTATCAAACAATATGATTTAAAGCCTGTTGTACACAACAAGGGAATTAAAGCAACTTATCTACGCACTGCTATCAAAGCAGCTTTAGCAACTGATAAAGCACAACGATATGCAGAGAACTCTGTATTAGCGGAAGGAAAGTGGGTCAAAATCAAAGTCAACAAAGAAGGCATTTATCAATTAACAAATGAACAACTAAAGAAGGCAGGCTTTACTGACCCCTCTAAAGTTCGACTCTATGGCTATGGTGGTAGATTAATTGCCGAGAACTTCACCTTTACAGGTGAGAATGGCTTAATTGACGACTTGAACGAGGTGCCACTTTACCGCCGCGAGGGTTCTGTCTTGTTCTATGCTGAAGGCGTGATAACATGGAATAGCAACACAAAGTTTACACGCAATACCTTCTCTAACTATAGCTACTACTTCTTGACCGAAGCTAAGGACAACGAGACACCAGCCACATTTGAAATGTTAGCTGCTCCCGTAAGCGAAGCCTCAGACGAAGTATCTACCATTACCGACCATGCACTCAACGACAACGAAGCTTTTGTATGGTATGCTGGTGGACGCCGCTTCTACGATGACAATGAGTTACAGAGTGGCCACACTTTTAAGCTATCGCTCCCAGGTAACACAGGGGCTGAATGTCAAATCGCCTACGACGTTACAGCAGCATCTAAAAGTACGTCGACCTTCACCATTGCCAATACGGCAGATGGAAAACAAATGGCAAGTGGCTACTTCTCTAAATTAGGAGAAGGAGAAGAAGCACGTGGTTATAGCGGCAGTTTCAGACTCGAAACGAATGAAGAGGCGCGGTTTACAATCAGCACACAGGCCAAAGGACGCCTTAACTATCTATATGCCACTTACCAACGCTACTTAACGCCTCAATGCAACAAAGCATTTACGACCGAAAAGCATGGCAACATTTTACTATGCGTTGCGGGAGCAGATAATAATACACGCGTGTGGAAGTTGGGCGATGCACAATCACAAGTAGCCGAACTACCAGGCACACTTTCTGGAAGCACATATAAAGCGCATGTGTTCGACGTTTCTAGTAGATATGTTGTTGTTAACGTTGCCGCAAACTACGATTCTCCCACGATTGTCGGTAACGTTGAAAATCAGAATTTACACGCAGACAAGGACATTGACTACGTTATTATTGTGCCAGCATCTAACAAACTTACGGCACAGGCTGAACGTTTAGCACAAGCACATCGTGAAGCGGACGGACTGCGAGTTAAAGTCGTGCGTGCTGACCAATTATATAATGAGTTCTCATCTGGCACTCCTGATGCCTCCGCCTATCGCCGCTACCTCAAAATGCTCTATGATAAAGCAGAGTCGATGGACAATGCTCCTCGCTATCTATTGCTATTCGGTGAGTGTAACTACGACAACCGTATGATTAGCGATGAGATGAAGAACAGTTCACCCGACGACTATCTATTGGCCTACGAACGCAGTGAAGAGGAAAAGAAAACAGGCGAATATAAACTTGGTACGCTCTACGACTATATTACGGAAGACTACTATGGTCTGCTAGACGACAACGAGGGCAACAATATCGTAACTGAAAAGCTTGACCTCGGAATAGGTCGTTTCTTATGCGGCGATGAAGAGAGTGCTACATGGCTCGTCGACCAAGCCATTCGTTACAACCGCAACGAAAACACCGGGGCTTGGAAAAACAATATGTGGGCTATAGCCGACGCTGGCAACAACAACCTACACATGCAAGATGCTCAAGGTGTAACCAAACAATTGGAGCAATCAGCTAACGAAGGATTTATGCTGCGCCGCATCTTCTTAGACGCTTACTCTACTGCAGCAGAGGCCAAAGGTACCACCATACCACAAGCCACTAATAAGTTGAAGGCTTCAATGAAACAAGGCGCACTTATTTTCAACTATAACGGACACGGTAACCCCGATCGCTTATCGCACTACTTCTTAATTGATAAGAACGATATGCAAACAAACGTCTGTTCAGCTATGCCTTTGTGGATATTTGCTTCCTGCGAAATTACCCCTTACGACAACACCTATTCCGACCTCGGTCGCAATGCCTTGTTCAATCGGAATGGCGGAGCCATGGGCGTAATCTGTGCTTCACGCTCCGTTTATGCCAACTACAATAGCACAATCAATAAAGGATTGATAAAGTATCTTTTCAAAAAAAATGATACGGGCAAACGCTATAGCGTAGGTGATGCCATGCGATATGCAAAGGTAGAGTTACTTACTTCTACTTCAAACGGCAACACCATTGGATCTGATCCCACCATGAACAAGTTGAAGTATACCTTCCTTGGCGACCCTGCACTTCGATTGGCTTATGCCGAAACAGGCATTGCCATTGACAGCATTGACCATGTACCATTAGGTGCAGACTCGTTTAGCAACATGGCCGTAGGACGCCCTATCCGTTTTTCAGGATACGTATACAATGCTGACGATAATACGACACCCGATACCGACTTTAACGGAACGCTTTACGCAACCATCTTTGCGCCACAAAGCACTATCACATGTAAAGGTACTGGCAACACGACTGCCAAGAACTTCCAATACACTGACTATACACAAAACATGTTTGACGGAAAGGTTGAGGTAAAGGAAGGTAAGTTTACGCTCGACGTTATCATTCCTCGCGGTGCTGAACTTTCAACCAGTCCCTCAAAACTTTCACTCTACGCTGTTAATAATGACAATACAAAAGAGCTTAACGGAACATTTGACCGCTTCTGTTTCGGGCGCAGTGCCAATACGGAAGAGGCAGACTCTATAGGTCCTAACGTCTACATGTACCTCAACGCGCCGGACTTCCCGAATGGTGGTTTTGTAAACGATAATGCCATACTTTATGCTACCGTAGCCGACTCTTCAGGAATATCAACGATGTCAGGCAACTTAGGCCATGACATGGAACTCTGGTTTGACGGCAATAGCAGCGAAACGTACAAAGTAAGTGACTACTTCACCCTATCAGCTGGCAAGTATAACGAAGGACTGCTCACCTACCCCTTGCCCACACTCTCCTTAGGAGCACACACCGCGACGCTACGAGTTTGGGACGTGTTCGATAACAACACAACAGCAACTCTATCTTTCAACGTTACAGATAAGGAGCTGCCCAAATTTGACGTATCAGCCACAACGCTAACGCCTACTGTTTCGACGCGCTTTATCACTACCTTCACCGAGCGAGCTAATACGGAGTCGACAACTCCAGTTATAACAGAAGTGTTCAACGTATCAGGCTTACGCGTATGGCACAATAAGGCTGACATTGCAGCAGGTGTAAGATATGCTTCATTTAATTGGGACTTGACTGATTACGCAGGCAACAAAGTTCCCGCAGGCGTTTATCTCTACCGAAGCAAAGTCGGTGACAAAGAGACTTCTACTAAAAAGATTATTATACGATAAGAACCAAGTTGGATAAAACACGATGACACGAAATAACACAAAGCTGCTTACAAGCAGTGCCCTCCTACTTTTAGGCCTTGCTACTTCACAATCTGCAAAGGCACAAGACGAAGTACGCGACCAATTCAACCCAGTTCGCACGGCAGTCACCTCACTCAGCGTAGCACCCGATGCGCGCGCTGGAGGTATGGGCGACGTTGGTGCTGCAACCGATCCCGATGTACACTCACAATATTGGAATCCAGCTAAATACCCATTCACCATATCACGTGCAGGTATAGCTATCAACTACACCCCATGGTTGCGTAAACTCACAACAGGTATCGCATTGCTCAACGCAGCAGGCTACATTCGTTTAGGTGACTACCAAGCCCTAAGCGCTTCACTACGCTACTTCACATTAGGCGAAGTTGAAGGAGGCGAAAACATTACCGTGCGTCCCTATGAGATGAGTTTCGATGCCGCCTACTCACGTATGTTGAGCGAGAAGTTCTCAGCAGCCGTAGGTCTACGCTATATCTACTCTGATATATCTGGTCACTACGACGACAATTCCACCGCTGGTTCTGCCTTTGCTGCCGACATCGCACTCTACTACAACACCTACCTAATGATGGGGCAACGCGAGTGTCAGTTAGCATGGGGTTTAAACATCAACAACATTGGTAGCAAAATATCGTACGGCGACGATCGTTCCTACTTCATTCCTACCAACCTGCGCTTAGGTTTGAGTTACATGATTCCCCTCAACGAATACAATCGCATAAGTATCTCGGCCGATGCCAACAAATTGCTCGTACCCTCCATGCCACTGCAAGGTTCTGACGAGCTTGACGAAGACTATCAAGAGCGATTGGACCGCGAATACTACAACAAGTCATCAATCAGCGGCATCTTTACATCATTCGGTGACTCCGAACGCGGCTTTAAAGGCGAATTGGAAGAAATCCAATGGAGCGTAGGTGCTGAATATACTTACAACGACAAGTTCTCATTGCGAGCAGGTTATCACCACGAGAGCAATATGCAAGGTAACCGAAAGTATGCCACTGTAGGTGCAGGATTTCGCATGAACGTTATGGCCATTGATGCAGGTTACGTCATCGCCACCTCAGCTTCAAACCCTCTCGACCAGACACTCCGCGTTTCGCTCACATTCGATATGGACGGCATTCGCGACCTCTTCGGGAAACGACGCTAATTTCACCCTATCCTAACACATCCCAAAAGTTCAATCACCTATGAAAATCAGAGTTGGAATGGGTTACGACGTACATCAGTTAGTACCCAATCGCCCCTTATACCTTGGCGGCATAAGAATTGAACACACATTAGGCCTATTAGGCCACAGTGATGCCGACGTTCTCATTCACGCTATATGCGATGCCATGTTAGGAGCTGCCAATATGCGCGACATTGGCTACCACTTCCCCGACACCGCAGCCGACTTCGAAGGTATAGATAGTAAAATATTACTCAAAGAGACTACCCAACTTTTAGCCGACAAAGGTTATCGAGTAGGCAATGTAGATGCCACTGTCTGTGCAGAAAAACCCAAACTTAACCCTCACATACCGGCTATGAAAGCCACCTTAGCCCCCTTAATGAATATCACTGAAGAGGACGTAAGCATCAAAGCCACAACTACCGAGAAGTTAGGCTTCACAGGTCGTCAAGAAGGCATCTCTGCATACGCAGTTGTCTTAATCGAAAAAGATAATTAGGACGATAAAACCTCTATATAAGACTTTTGTTCATAAAAAAAACTTCTGCAACTTTTGCAGAAGTTTTTTTATGCTTATAAAATGCTACATCATCACTTGATTAAGCGAGAAGTTGCCCATTATTTTCGAGCGATCTACATGGCCCCGAATGCCAGGAATTGACCCTGTAGACGTATACTGCCACATAATATAGTCTTTTCCGTCATTCAACGTGGGCGAGTCGCTACGATATCGCGCTATCATAAAATGATAGTCCTTAAACTCTCCCTGCAAGTAACGATTGTAAAAGTTGTGATACGTATACAACAAAGGCTTTTTCCCATAAAACTCCGTCACATGTTCAATAAACGAACGCAAATCAGTAATAAAAGCCTCATCGCTTACTGATCCACGATGCTCAATATCAATAATAGGCACGAGGTCTTGATTATCATACTTTACCACTGCCGTCATATTGTCAAATTGCTTTTTCCAATCAACGTTGGGACGATAGAAGTGATAACTCCCCACGCTCAGTCCCACACGGCGAGCCTCCTCAAGGTTTCGTTCATAAGTATCGTCAACCAAAGAAGCCCCTTCAGTAGCTTTCAGATAAACGTATGATATGGGTGTACCATTCACTACAGCATCCCAATCAATGCGTCCTTGATAATGCGAAACGTCTATTCCCTCCTTATACTTAGAATTAATTCGAGCATTCGAAGAACGCATAAACACGGCTGCGGCATGTATCATACGCTTCTCGCCCACCGCCTTACTTGCTAACACGTCTGGTTCTGTAGCAGCATACGCCGCCATACCGCGACCTTGGTTCTTGTCTTTCTTTCGAGCCATTGCCGTCGCAGGTATCGTGGCCAACATAACGAAAGCCAACGCATACGTTCCTATCTTATTTATCTGATTTTTCAAAGTCCATTTTATCTCCATACGCGCAAAATTAAGAAATTATCCCTATATATTCAAAAGAATAGTTCGAATATTAAACTTTTTATCAAAAAAACATACAATACGACAGACAAAATTAGGCTCATCAGATTTTTTCTGAATGAGCCTTTTTCGATAAGCCATTGTAAAAATGCCAAAACGAGCAAAGTCAACTGCCTAAGGAGACTTTGTGTCGTAAGCATTGAAGCCTTCACACATTGACTTACAAAAGATATGGATTCATCTGCTTTTCCTCTGCCACGGTGGTCATTTCGCCATGTCCGGGCAACACCTTAACCTGATGTGGAAGAGTAAGCACATTTTGGCGTAAGGAGGTAACAAGTGAAATTTGATTGCCACCGGGGAAGTCACAACGTCCAATCGCATGGCGGAACAAGCTATCACCACTAAACAGAACGCCCTCTTCTGCGCAATAATAGCAAACGCCACCAGGGGTATGGCCAGGAGACGCGATGACTTGCAGCGTGATATGTCCTATGCGCACCTCGTCACCTGCACTTAAATATCGCACAATAGGAGGCAATTGTAAAGAATAGTCAATACGCAAAAGCGCCTTGGTTTGCTCTGCCGCGTGTTGATAAGTTTCCTTATCGTCCACCCCAAGTTCAACTCCTACGCCATAAGTGTCATATATATATTGTGCCCCAAACAAATGGTCAAAGTGAGCATGCGTGTTAAGCAAATGAGTCAACTTCAAGTCATGCTGTGCAATAAAGTCGCTTATAGCCCGTTGCTCCTCAGGATAGAAAGCTCCGCAATCAATGATGGCAGCTTCATGTGTATCGTCGTCCCACAACAAATAGCAGTTCTCTGCTATCATATTTACTTCAAACCGAGTTATCTGCATAACAATTAAAGTTGTATGTAAGTCACCTTTTTAGTCTCAAAGAACTCATCATCGAAATAGTCACTCAAGCTCCACACCTCCGAAGTATTCTTAAAGGGAGCCAACTCTTCAGCCAACTCACCTCCCTTTAGGCATATCAAGCCATTGGGCAAAGCATTGCGCTGTTCACGACTAATGTTTTTACGCACCAACTTTACGAGATCGGCAGCATTCATCACGGCACGACTCACGACAAAGTCATACTTTCCCTTTTCCTCCATCACATTACGATGTTCTACCTCAACGTTTTTCAAACCGATAGTTTGAGCCACCGCTGCAGCCACCTTTGTCTTCTTGCCAATACTATCAATCAGTTTAAACTGGCACGCAGGAAAAAGTATAGCTAAAGGAATACCAGGGAAGCCGCCCCCCGTTCCTATATCCATTATCTTACTGCCCGCGCGGAATTGTATTACCTTGGCTATACCCAAAGAATGCAGCACGTGGTGAGTGTAAAGATTGTCAATATCCTTACGCGAGATAACATTTATCTTAGCGTTCCATTCACGATAGAGTGCATCTAACTGTTCGAACTGTCGCTGCTGAGTTTCGGTCAACTCTTTAAAATATCGAAAGATTACCTTTGCGTCCATTTTTTTAACTTTTTGCTGCAAAGGTAGTAGAAAAATATATAACTTTGCAAACTGAAACATTTGAAACTTACTAGAAAGAACAAAAATGGTGTCAGAGACTAAGTACATTTTTGTGACTGGAGGCGTTGCCTCGTCACTCGGTAAAGGTATCATTGCCGCATCAATTGGCAAACTGTTACAAGCTCGTGGATTTAACATCACGATTCAAAAGTTCGACCCTTACATCAACATCGACCCTGGAACGCTCAACCCCTACGAACACGGAGAGTGCTACGTGACCGACGATGGACAAGAGACCGACTTAGACCTTGGACACTACGAACGTTTTACAGGCATTCACACTACGCGCTACAACAACTTTACGACAGGACGCATCTACCAAAGCGTTATCGATAAAGAGCGCCGTGGCGACTACCTTGGCAAAACCATTCAGGTTATTCCCCACATCACCGACGAGATAAAGCGCGACATGCTTTATTTGGGCAAGACGAAAAAGTACGACTTCGTTATTACCGAGATAGGCGGCACCGTTGGCGACATCGAAGGCCAACCCTTCCTCGAAGCTATTCGACAACTGAAATGGGACTTAGGTAAAAATGCCGTATGCGTTCACCTCACCTACGTACCTTACCTCGCTGCCGCAGGCGAACTAAAAACGAAGCCAACGCAACACTCTGTTAAGGAGTTACAAAGTTTGGGGATTCAACCCGACATCTTGGTTTTACGTGCTGAACACGAATTAGGCGCTGGGCTACGCCGTAAGATAGCCGCTTTCTGTAATGTTTCACCCGAGGCCGTTGTTCAAAGCCTTGATATGCCTACTATCTACGAAGTACCTCTTCGTATGCAAGAGCAAGGACTTGATGCAACGATACTTCGCAAGCTCGATATGCCCGTAGGCGACACTCCTGGGTTAGGCCCTTGGCGTTCATTCCTTGCCCGCCGCCACAAAGCTACCGAAATCATCAACATCGGATTGGTAGGAAAGTACGACCTACAAGATGCCTACAAGAGCATACTAGAAGCCCTTTCACAGGCTGGTACTTATAACGACCGTAAAGTAAAGTGCCACTTCATCAACTCTGAGAAGATTACGTCAGAGAATGTCGGCCAGATGTTAGAAGGTATGGATGGCTACGTAATATGCCCTGGATTTGGTCAACGCGGCATTGAGGGCAAAATCATAGCCGCACAATATTGCCGCGAGCACAATCGCCCCACATTTGGCATTTGCCTTGGCATGCAAATGATGGTCATCGAATTTGCGCGCAACGTGTTAGGCTTAGCTGATGCCAATTCTGCCGAAATGGACACGAAGACCGAACACAACGTTATCGACCTCATGGAAGATCAAAAGAACATTACCAACATGGGCGGTACAATGCGCTTGGGAGGTTATGAGTGCACCTTGCGCGAAGGTAGCCGCGTGCGCGAGATTTACGGTAAAGAAATCATACGTGAACGCCACCGCCACCGCTACGAGTTCAATAACGACTTCCGCTCACAATACGAAGCTGCTGGAATGGAATGCGTAGGTACCAATCCTGACACCGACTTAGTCGAAATCGTCGAGATTCCTACCCTCTCGTGGTACATCGGTACGCAGTTCCACCCCGAATATTCAAGCACGGTGCTTAAACCGCACCCCTTGTTCCTCGACTTCGTAAAGGCTGCAATTGAAAATAAAAAATAATAATTGGGTGAATGGGTGAAGACAGAGGGCGCATTGCCTTCTATCCCATTACCCGCAAACCCGTTAAAACAAAACATGGACAAAAACACAATCGTTGGATTAGTGCTAATGGCTGCTGTTATTATAGGCTTTGGTTGGTACAATAGCAACCAAGAAGCACAATTACAGCACGCCTCTCAGACAGAGCAAACCACTCAGGGCAAAGACAAAGCCACCACTAACAAGGCTGAAGTAGCACAAAAGGCGTTGGCTATCGCTCAGGCTGATAGTACCGATATATTCTATGCCGCTACTAAGGGACAAGCACAAGAGGTTGTGCTGAAGAACGAAAAAGTCAGCGTTAAGATTAACACGAAAGGCGGCGCTATTAGCGAAGTAAAGCTTAACGAATACAAAAGTTATAAGGATTTCGAAGCAAAGAATGAGAATCCGCTCACGCTTTACAACGCGAAGGATGCAAGCCTTAACTTTAAGGTTGACACGAAAGAAGGTACGCTTAGCTTTGAAGACTACTACTTCACCCCTATCAATGCCACTGATAGCACTGTCACGATGCGCCTTAATGCTAACAATGGTGCAAACATCGACATTGAATACCAACTTTTGCCCAACAATTACTTAGTCAACTTCTCAGTAAAGGCTAACGGACTGCAAAAGTACTTCCCCGGAGCTACGCAAACCATTCTATTAGATTGGCATGACCGCGTGGCACAACAAGAGAAGGGCTTCTACTTTGAGAACATGTATTCAACGCTTACCTACAAGAAGCATGATGATGACACCAAAAAGATGTCTGAGAACGAAACGCAAGAAGAGAGCGTTACAGAGAGCGTTGATTGGATTGCATTCAAAAACCAATACTTTAGTTCTGTACTGCTTGCAGCAGAACCGCTGAAGAACGTTAACGTCAAAAGCGAACAATTAGAAGAAGGCTCTGGTTACTTAAAGAGCTACAGTGCCAACATGATTGCAAGCTTCGACACGAAGGGAGCGAAAGCAACAAAGTTCCAATTTTACTTTGGTCCTAACAACTATCGTTTGCTGCAATCAATGGACGATTACAAGATTTCGGCACACGACAACGACCTTCAAGGCCTCGTTTACTTAGGTTGGCCGATTGTAAAGTGGATTAACCGCTTCTTTACGCTTTACATATTCGACTTCTTCACACGCCTCGGCTTGCCAATGGGCATTGTGCTTTTGCTCATCACATTATTGCTTCGTGCAATCGTCTACGTACCCACACGCAAAAGTTTCTTGAGCAGTGCAAAGATGCGCGTATTGAAGCCTAAAGTTGACGAGATAGCAGCCAAATACCCCAAACAAGAGGACGCTATGAAGCGCCAGCAAGAAACCATGACGCTCTATTCGCAATATGGCGTAAGTCCTATGGGCGGTTGCTTGCCCATGCTCATCCAAATGCCAATTTGGATTGCCATGTTCAACTTTGTGCCCAACGCTATTGAGTTGCGCCAACAAAGCTTCTTATGGGCCGACGACTTGTCTACTTACGACTCGCTCATCTCATGGAACACCAACATTTGGGGCTTAGGCAATCACCTCAGTTTGTTCTGCCTCTTATTCTGTGCAACGAACTTGCTTTATAGTTTTATGACCATGCGTCAACAACGTGAAACAATGTCGGGCGAACAAGCACAACAGATGAAGATGATGCAATGGATGATGATGCTCATGCCGCTCTTCTTCTTCTTCATGTTTAACAAATACTCGGCTGGTCTTAACTACTACTACTTCATCTCGTTGCTTTTCAGCGCGTTGACTATGTGGTACTTGCGCAAGACTACTGACGACAAGAAACTTCTTGCTAAACTTGAGGCTAACTATCAAGCGAACAAAAACAATCCTAACAAAAAGCCAAGCGGATTGGCCGCTCGCCTTGAGGCCTTACAAAAGCAGCAAGAAGAAATGATGAAGCGTCAACAAGAAATTCAACAACGCCGACAACAGAAATAATTAAGTTTATCTTTCATTATTAAGAAGCTAAAAGCTATTCCTTTTATGGTTTTGGCTTTTAGCTTCTTTTTTTGTAGACCTACATTCTTTTACTTTTATCTTTTTCGATTCCAACATGAACTTAATCCGAACAATGCTTACAGCCTCTATGATTGCCACAAGCACTGCCATTATCACACCCACTATGGCACAAGACTTTATAGGCAAGCAACAGCCCGTTTTACAATCAGACCGCATGACTCCCGAAGCACTCTGGGCTATGGGACGCATTGGCGGCTTCAAAGTATCGCCTAACGGCAAGCAAGCCGTATACGCTGTAACTTACTACAGTGTTAAACAGAACAAGAGCCACTCAGTACTCTACACACTCGATCTCAACTCACACAAATCTACACAACTCACAACAAGTCCCCATAGCGAGATGGGAGCTACTTACATCAATAATGGAAAGGAGATTGTGTACCTTTCATCTGAATCGGGCAGCAGTCAACTTTGGAAGATGAACGCTGACGGCACTTCACGTCAGCAAATTAGCCACACACAGAGCGACGTAGCAGACTTTCTATTCTCACCCGATGAGAAGAAAGTTATTCTCATTATGGAGGTAGACCAAAACCACAGCATTCAAAAGAATGATGCCGACCTACCTTTGGCTACAGGCATGGTGATAAACGACTTGATGTACAAGCATTGGGACACTTACGTCACCTCTGCACCCCACCCCTTCATAGCTGATTTTGACGGCAACGCCATAGAAAATGCACAAGACATGCTGAAGGGAGAACCCTACGAATGTCCCATGATGCCTTTTGGAGGCATTGAACAGTTAGCTTGGAGTCCTGATTCGAAATCCATTGCCTACACTTGTCGCAAGAAGGTGGGCAAGGATTACGCGATTAGCACCGACAGTGACATATTCCTTTACGACACGGCAACTGGTAGCACTACCAACCTTTGCAAGCCTGCCAACTATAGTGCACCAACAGTTGAGTCGGATCGTTCATTAAAAGACCAAGCAGTTAATCACCCCAATACGGACTGCAACATGGGTTACGACCAAAACCCACAATTCTCGCCCGACGGACACTACATCGCTTGGAACAGTATGGAGCGCGACGGCTACGAAAGTGATCGTACCCGCTTATGCGTACTTGACTTGCGCAGTAACAAGAAAACCTACGTTACCGAAAAGTTTGAAAGCGGTGTGAATGAGTTCTGTTGGAGCAAAGATAGCAAGGCGCTCTACTTCACGGGCGTATGGCATGGTAAAACCAATATTTATCAAACCAATCTGAAGGGTGAACACAAAGCACTCACTGCCGATGTAGCCGACTACTCTCTACTCGGCCTTTCACCCGATGGCAAGAATCTATACTGCAAGCGTCAAAGCATGAGCAGTGCCGACGAAGTGTTTGTACTTCCTTTAAAGAAAGAAGCTAAAGCCCAACAACTCACGCAAGAGAACAAATACTTTTACGACAACCTCACCTTTGGCAAGGTAGAAGAACGCTGGGTAAAGACCGTTGACGGCAAGGAGGAACTATGCTGGGTTATCTATCCTCCCCACTTCGACCCCAATAAGAAGTACCCCACCCTACTCTTCTGCGAAGGTGGCCCACAATCACCAGTTAGTCAATTTTGGAGTTTCCGTTGGAACATGCAAATCATGGCAGCCAACGACTACATCGTCATAGCCCCCAATCGTCGCGGCTTACCTGGCTTTGGCATGGAATGGTTGGAAGAGATTTCGGGCGATTACTCAGGACTCTGCATGCAGGACTACTTAAGTGCCATTGACGACATTGCCAAAGAGCCCTATGTTGATAAGGACCACTTAGGGGCCGTTGGCGCAAGTTTCGGTGGTTATAGCGTTTACTGGTTAGCTGGCAATCACGACAAGCGCTTTAAAGCATTCATCGCTCACGACGGCATATACAACACGCAGCAACAGTATGTTGAAACAGAAGAAATGTGGTTCCCCAACTGGGACATGGGGAGCGCCCCTTGGAAGAAAGCTGCCGACGGACAGGTGCAAAAGGTGTTTACTACCTCACCCCACCTCTACGTTGATAAATGGGATACCCCTATTCTGTGCATTCACGGTCAGAAGGACTTTCGCATAGAATACACACACGCTGAGTCAGCCTTCAACACCGCGCGCATGCGTGGCATCGATGCCCAGCTGCTTTTATTCCCTGATGAGAACCACTGGGTTTTAAAACCACAAAACGGCATTCTGTGGCAGCGCACCTTCTTCCGCTGGTTAGATAAATATCTTAAAAAATAACATAACTACTTTATGAAAGAAATGATTCAACAAAAGCTGAGCGACTCTAAGTCTGCTCGCTGGACAGCCCTCGTCATTGTCAGCGTTACAATGATGTTTGGCTACTTTTTTACTGACGTAATGTCGCCACTCGAGCCCCTCCTTACCGCTGCCAAAGCTGATGGTGGACTCGGACTAGGTTGGACCAGTGACGAATACGGCTTTTTCTCTGGAGCCTACGGCTACTTCAATGTGTTCTTGCTGCTGCTTTTCTTTGGTGGCATCATACTTGACAAGTTTGGCATTCGCTTTACAGGCATAATGTCTACTATCCTAATGTTCGGTGGTGCATTGATTAAATGGTACGCCGTTGGCCACGACTTTGACGGAACTATTGCAGTACCCTTCTTTGGCACCTACCACGCACAAGTCGTTTTTGCTGCCACAGGATTTGCTGTTTATGGTGTAGGCTGCGAGATAGCAGGTATCACCGTAAGTAAGGTAATCGTAAAATGGTTTACAGGTCACGAACTCGCACTTGCTATGGGCTTACAAGTAGCCTTAGCACGTATTGGTACTGCAGGAGCTTTGGCCTTAGCCTTACCTTTTGCCAAAGCAATGGGAGGCGTATCTGCCTCTGTCGGTCTCGGTGCTGCCATGCTTTGTGCTGGCATGATTGCCTTCATCGTATATTGCATCATGGACAAGAAAGAAGACGCTTCAGCAGCAGCCGTACAATCAGAACCTGAAGAAGGCTTTAAATTCTCTGACCTCGGCACACTCTTCTGCAACCGCGGTTTCTGGTACGTTGCCGTTCTCTGCCTTATGTTCTACGCAGGCGTATTCCCCTTCCTTAAGTTTGCCACCAAACTAATGGTAATGAAATACAACGTGCCTGAAGCTACCGCAGGACTCATCCCCGCTATGCTCCCCTTTGGTACTATCTTCCTTACTCCCCTTTTTGGTAGCATTTACGACAAATATGGCAAGGGCGCAACGCTCATGCTAATCGGTAGTACTCTGCTCACGTTGGTACATATCACCTTTGCTCTACCGCTCAACTCATGGGTATTAGCAATTGTTGTTATGATTGTATTGGGCATTGCCTTCGGTCTTGTCCCCTCTGCCATGTGGCCCTCAGTGCCTAAAATCATTCCTATGAAGCTCTTAGGTACGGCTTACGCGCTCATTTTCTACATTCAGAACATTGGTTTGGCCCTTGTCCCCGTATGGATAGGCAAAGTTAACCAAGCCAACACAATGGCCGATGGCAAGACCATTGACTACACACAGACCATGACCATATTTGCTTGCTTCGGTGCTATCGCTATCGTTATTTCATTGCTCCTCATCATGGAGGACAAACGCAAGGGATACGGTCTACAAAAGCCTAACATAAAGAAGTAAGAGGAAACTCACCACTATAAGTTGAAAACGCTGCTATCAGTAAACAGATAGCAGCGTTATTTTTTGTCATCATCTCTCGCCCCAAAAGGCTTTTATAGGCCAATAATACCAAAATTTTTACAATAAGACGACACAAAAGCATTGTAAATCAAAAGAAAGTTGTACTTTTGCACCGCCGTTACGAGATAGCGGCATAATTCAAACCTATTAAAACAAACAAAACAAATGGCAACAAGAATCCGTTTGCAACGTCATGGCCGTAAGAGCTATGCATTCTACAGCATCGTAATTGCTGACGTAAGAGCACCACGTGATGGTAAGTTTACTGAAAAGATTGGTACTTACAACCCTAACACCAATCCCGCTACAGTAGATTTGAATTTTGAACGCGCCCTTTATTGGGTAGAGAATGGTGCTCAGCCTACTGACACTGTTCGCAACATCCTTTCTAACGAAGGCGTTATGCTTATGAAGCACCTCAATGGTGGTGTTCGTAAGGGTGCTTTCGACGAGGCTGCTGCACAAGCTAAGTTCGAAGCTTGGAAGCAAGCTAAGGACGCTAAGGCTACTGCCGCTGCTGACAAGAAGGCTGCTGACAAGAAGGCCGCTGCTGAAGCTCGTCTCGAAGCTGAAAAGAAGGTAAACGAAAAGATCGCTGAAAAGGTAGCTGAGAAGAAGGCCGCTGCTGCTGCCGCTGCTGCAGAAGCTGAAGCTGCTGCAAACGCTGAAGCTACTGAAGAGGCTGCTGAAGCTCCCGCTGAAGCATAATCTGAGGTTTACACTTCACAATTTAAAAGACTTAAGACCAAACATCGCACAAGATGTTTGGTCTTTTTTTGTTCTGAAACGAACTGAGTAAGCATAATTGTTTTACTGACAAATATAAACTGCAATTGGGCCTCACCCCCTAACCCCTCTCCTTGAGGAGAGGGGTTAGGGGGTGAGGCCCAATTTATTTATCATTAAAATAATCTTACCCACACAATACGTTACACATAAATAAGCACAAAACAAAGGCAACCAATTTTACAAATAAAGACGAAAGTAGTCAACATAAATCATTAACAACGTATAGCAAATCATTTAACCACACGACTAAAATCGTTAAACCACAATTAGTTGTCGTCCACAGGCCAGTGTACGTGTTTCCACTACGTAGTGGAAACACGTACACTACGTAGTGGAAACACGTACACTACGTAGTGGACGACAACTAATGCGTGTTAAACAAATAAGGGTACGGTGTCAAAAGAACTAAGAAATGTAACGATGCGATAAACTATTCTGGGTCTATGTTGATTCGTGTGGGTAATATTGCGTTTAAAGATATGTACAAACTGCAATTTATCGAACAGTCGCGCCCCGTCCTAATGTTGTAGACTCAAGGAAAAAAGGTAACTTTGTGAACGAATAGTTCACCAGTGAAATCCGAAAAAATCCGTGTAAAAAAGCGTAAAGAAAATCCGTGTCTCCGTGAAATCCGTGAGAGACTAAAGTTTTGAGTATTAACCACTTAT
>JBNMKQ010000001.1:0-73473 GCA_050874425.1 Alloprevotella sp. | reverse complement strand
ATGAGGTAGACCTTATCATGGGTACATTTAGCAAGTCATTGGCTTCAATCGGTGGCTTTATCGCTGCAGATGAGAGTATCATCAATTGGTTACGCCATAATGCACGTACCTACATCTTCTCAGCCTCAAATACTCCTGCTGCAACGGCTTGTGCCTTAGAGGCTTTACATATCATTCAGAACGAGCCTGAGCGCATTGAAGCTTTGTGGGACGTTACACGCTATGCCTTGAAGCGCTTCCGCGAAGAAGGCTTTGAAATTGGCGACACGGAGTCACCTATCATTCCTCTTTATGTGCGTGACACAGAGAAGACGTTCATTGCCACGGCACGTGCCTTTGACGAGGGTGTGTTTATTAATCCTGTAATTCCACCCGCATGTGCTCCTCACGATACTTTGGTTCGCGTAGCATTGATGGCGACTCACACAAAGGAGCAGGTAGACCGCGCTGTAGCAGCTTTGGCTAAGGTGTTCCGAGAATTGGATATTATCAAGTAAATTGATCTCGACAAGCAGACAACTATTGACGAGTTGACGGGTAAGTTATTCCTTTACAAAAGATTAGCTTACCCGTTAACTTTGTAGACTAAAAAGCTATAACTAAATTTGTAAGGACTACAAATAATTACTACCTTTGCAAGTGGAAAAGTAAAGGACATATACTACACAAATGTGGCCTATGCTTTTGCAATGTAATCAAAAAAGAATAAAACCTATTAATATTCACACATTTTTATGGAAAAAAGCGCATTACAGATTGCACGCGCTGCCTACCAGCCTAAATTACCTGCTGGCTTGCGTGGCAATGTGAGCATCAAAGAAGGTGAACCCACTCAGAGCGTGGGCGACCAGGAAGAAATCAAGCAACTCTTCCCTAATACATATGGTATGCCTTTAGTTGAGTTCGTTCCTACTGACGAAAAGAAGGAATACGCTCCGATGAACATTGGTATCATCCTTTCAGGTGGTCAGGCTCCTGGTGGTCACAACGTAATCTGCGGCCTTTATGACGAACTGAAGAAGCAAAACGCTGACAACAAACTTTATGGCTTCTTGATGGGCCCTGGTGGCTTGGTTGACCATAAGTACATTGAACTTACTGACGCAATTATTGACGAATACCGCAATACGGGTGGTTTCGACATGATCGGCTCAGGACGTACAAAGTTGGAGGAAGTAGACCAATTTGAAAGCGGCTTGAAGATTATTCGCGAATTGGGCATTAAGGCTATTGTTATCATCGGTGGTGATGACTCTAATACGAATGCTTGTGTGCTCGCTGAGTACTACGCTGCTAAGAATTATGGCGTACAAGTAATTGGTTGTCCTAAGACAATCGATGGTGACTTGAAGAACGATCAAATCGAGACTTCATTCGGCTTCGATACAGCTTGTAAGACTTACGCTGAAGTGATCGGCAACATTCAACGTGATGCTAACTCTGCGCGCAAGTATTGGCACTTCATTAAGTTGATGGGTCGCTCAGCAAGTCACATCGCTTTGGAATGCGCTCTTCAGTGCCAGCCTAACGTTTGCATCGTAAGCGAAGAGGTTGAAGAGAAGAATCAGACGCTTGACGATATCGTAACTTACATCGCTGAAATCGTTGCTAAGCGTGCAGCTAATGGCAACAATTTTGGTACGGTACTCATCCCTGAGGGCTTGATTGAGTTTATTCCTGCAATGAAGAAATTGATTGCTGAACTCAATGACTTGCTCGCTACTCCTGAGGCTGCTTCAGTAGAGGCTGCTGCTCAGCGCGCTTGGATCCTCTCTAAGCTTAGCAAGGAGAATGCTGCTATCTACGAAAGCTTGCCCGAAGGTGTTGCTAAGCAGCTTACTATGGAGCGTGACCCCCACGGAAACGTACAGGTGTCACTCATTGAAACTGAGAAGTTGCTCTCTGAAATGGTAGCTACTAAGCTTGCCGCTTGGAAGAAGGAAGGCAAGTTTGTAGGTAAGTTTGCTGCTCAGCACCACTTCTTCGGCTACGAAGGTCGTTGTGCTGCTCCTTCTAACTACGATGCTGACTACTGCTATGCCGTGGGTACAAGTGCTGCACAGTTGGTTGCTAATGGCAAGACTGGCTACATGGCTATCGTTAAGAATACGACTGCTCCTGCAGAACAGTGGATCGCTGGTGGTGTGCCTATCACGATGATGATGAACATGGAGCGTCGTAATGGTAAGATGAAGCCGGTAATTAAGAAGGCACTTGTTCGTTTGGATGGTGCTCCCTTTAAGAAGTTTGCTGAACACCGTGCTGAATGGGCTGAAAACACTTGCTTCGTTTATCCTGGTCCTATCCAGTATTGGGGTCCAACTGAAGTGTGTGACCAGTGCACAAAGACACTTGCTTTGGAACAAGGCAAATAATCTTGTTAGGTAAAAGAGAATATAATCATATTATGGTATGCTTATCGTTTGTTTACAGACGATAGGCATACATATAACAAGGATTAATAATGGGTTAAGTGATAGCAGAAGTGGGCATGCTTTATATAACTGCTGCCCTTCCCTATATCACTTAATCCATTTTTTTATAAATCAAATAAAAATAAGACTTGCTATACTTTAAGTTGAGTTTTTAAGGAACTTGACGATGAAGGGCTCTTACAATTTAGTAAACAAATGGTCGTACAACGAAAAAGTTCAACTCGTCGTAACTCAAATCATGGCAGTACAAGGCGCGGAGCAAGGCGCTCAAGAACTCGTCGTAAAAAGAGTGGAAGCGTTGTTGACATATACAAGCTCGCTTCGAACTTACGCGTTTTGGCCATTCGATTAGGACTGATTTGTGTCATTTCGTTAGTTTGTTACTTTGCTTACATATATGGCGTTGCACCTTACACTTCAAAGTGGCAAGCTTTTTATGGTAACGAGGTCTACCCTGATGGATACTCTATTCATGGTATTGATGTTAGTCATCATCAAGGTGAGATAGATTGGCGTAAGGTGAAGAATGCTGAAGTAAATGGCGAACCTATTAGTTTTGTCTTTATCAAGGCTACTGAGGGACAGAACCATATTGATGAGAACTATAATGAAAACTTTTATCAAGCTCGCGAAAATGGTTTTTTGCGAGGTGCTTATCACTATTTTAAGCCTAACATTAGTGCTGAAAGCCAAGCAAAGTTCTTTTTGAAACAGGTTCATTTAGAAGACGGCGATTTGCCACCGGTGCTTGATATCGAAGAGAAGGGGACGCTTACGATAGAGCAGCTACGTAGGGTGTCACTTAAATGGCTGAAAATGGTTGAAGCGCGCTACGGTGTGCCGCCAATAATCTATACGAACTATAAGTTTAAAAAAGACTATCTTAATACACCTGACTTCGATCGTTACCCTTATTGGATAGCTCATTACTATGTTCGTTCGCTTGCTTATCAAGGAAAATGGCGCTTTTGGCAGCACACGGACTGTGGCAAGATTGATGGAATAAAAGAAAAGGTGGACTTGAATATATATAATGGGTCGATGTACGACTTGAAACACCTATGTATTGAAGAGGAGGAGGAATAATAGGAAGATTATCTTGCTAAAATGTAAACAGTCAAAAAAAGGCTTACCTCTGAAGTCATTGCATTTGTTGTCGGAATTTTAAACCGATAGTATGATGTATAGTAATGAAGATTTAGAGCGTTTCTATTTTCGTTATAAACGGAAGCGCTACCTCATGGAACGTCTCTTCAGACGTTTTGTTTGAACAACAATGTGCCTTACAACATTTTCTCAAAGTGGTACAAATATACTCGTCGTAAAGTGATAGAAGTACAGGTGCAAGGTCGCCCTAATCAAAAGGAATTGAGTGGTGAAGATGTGCAAGGAGAGAAGCCAGTGAAGAAAACGGATTCAGGTAGCGATAATACTCGTAAGGCGGAGCAAACAGACAAGAAACTCCTTAAAGGACACAGATATACCCTTCTATATCTATACAAGAAGGCTAACCTTTTGGATAAAAAGTTGGGCTAAGTTTCAACAAACTAAGTTTCCTACCCCTAAATAATGGGGGTAGGAAACTTTAGTTACATTAACAAAATACGAATTACTATTGAACCTTGCTTTGTTTAGCAATCCAATCCATGTTTAGCTACTTCTTGTACAATCTCTTACTTACGGCTCAAATACTCATCTACTTGCTTGGCGGCCTTTCGTCCTCCCGCTATGCAGCGAACAACCAAACTTGCACCCGTTGCTGCATCACCTGCTACAAACACATTTGATGCAAATGCTGGCTGTTGAGGACGAAGGAAACCCATTGCCAAAAATACGATGTCACATTCAATCACTTCCTTCTTGCCTGTTGGTACCATAAGGGGGCGTCCACCTTCTGGGTTAGGTTGCCATTCTACTTCCTCTACCTCAGCACCACAGACATGTCCGTCTTCCGTTCCAATAAATTTGTTGGTCGTTAGTAACCAACGACGTTCGCAGCCCTCTTCATGGCTTGAAGACGTTTTAAGCACCACTGGCCACTGTGGCCATGGTGTGTTAGGATTGTGTCCAACGGGGGGCTTAGGCATAATTTCAATCTGCGTAACACTTACTGCCCCTTGACGATTAGAAGTACCTATACAATCACTACCAGTATCGCCACCACCAATCACCAACACACGTTTCCCTTTAGCCGTTACACGTTCTTCGTCTGAGAATGTTTGACCAGCAAGCACTCGATTTTGTTGCGATAATAGTTCCAAAGCAAAATGTACTCCCTTGAGTTCGCGTCCTGGAACATTTAAATCGCGAGCTTGAGGTGTGCCAGTACAAATACAATAGGCATCATATCCTTCGGGCAGTTGAGTTACATCTACGGGAGTATTTACCTTAAAGGTAATTCCTTCAGCCTCCATAATTTTAACGCGGCGATCAATCACCGTCTTTTGCAACTTAAAGTTAGGAATGCCAAAACGCAACAAGCCACCGACGTACTCATGTTGTTCATACACCGTAACTTCGTATCCACGATGATTTAGCTGATTAGCTGCCGCAAGTCCTGCAGGTCCTGAACCTATGACTGCCACCTTCTTACCATTACGTGCAAACGTTTGCGGCTTAATATACCCCTCACGGAAGGCGGCTTCAATCACAGAGCATTCGTCCTCACGAATCGTTACAGGTGCATTCATTGAGAGCTTCAGCACGCAACCCTTTTCACACAATGCAGGACAAATACGTCCCGTAAACTCAGGGAAGTCATTGGTCGCAGTTAATATATCATAAGCCATTTGCCATTCGCCCTTGTAAATGGCATCTTGAAATTCAGGGGGGCGATTGCCTAACGGGCATGCCCAATGACAGAAAGGCACGCCACAATCCATGCAACGCGATGCTTGCAATCGGCGATCACTTGTATTGAGAGTTTGTTCCACTTCGCCAAAGTCTGCCACACGTTCGTGAATGGGACGATAGCCAGCCTCTTGACGAGGAACAGATAGAAAAGCTTTAGGATTTCCCATAATTCTCGTTATGAATTAATGAGTTATTATGTTTTAATTTTTTAGTAAGAATACTGAGGCGTTTGGTAAGTGTCTTAACTTACTGAACGACTAATAATCACGCTGAACCTCAGCTATCTTCTGCTGTAACTTGCGCATTTGTTCCTCGGCCAATACTCGCTTGTACTCAATAGGAGTTACTTGAATGAAGTCATCAACATAATGGCTCCAATCATCGAGCATAGTACGTGCCAACTGTGAACCCGTATAGAGATAATGCTGGCGAATGAGTTCGTGCAGTTCCTTTCGCGATGCGGAGTCTTCTATCAACGAAAGCTCAACCATCTCCATGTTACAGAAGTAGTCAAAGTTATGATGCTTATCCCAAACGTAAGCTACACCGCCACTCATACCAGCTGCGAAGTTACGTCCAGTCTCGCCGAGCACGACAACGCGGCCTCCTGTCATATATTCACAACAGTGGTCGCCAACGCCTTCAACTACAGCTACTGCACCCGAATTACGCACAGCAAAGCGTTCGCCTACCTTACCATTAATATAAACCTCACCACTCGTAGCACCATAGAGCAATGTATTGCCAGCAATAGTATTGTCTTCGGCGTTAAAGCTCGAACGAACTGGAGGCATAACCGATATGCGGCCACCGCTCAAGGCCTTGCCCAGATAGTCATTGGCTTCACCCTCAAGTTTAAAACTAATTCCCTTAGTAAGGAAAGCACCAAAGCTTTGACCTGCAGAACCTTTAAACTTGATATTTATCGTCTCGTCAGGCAAACTATTCTGACCATATTTAGCAGCCACTGCACCTGAAAGCATCGCACCGACAGAGCGATCCGTATTGCCTATCGCGTACTCAAGTGATACGTCTTTCTGACTTTCGATAGCTTGCGAGGCGGCCTTCAATATAGACTGATCCATTACGCTATCAATATCATGGTGTTGTGCAATTACATGATGGAGCGCAGCATCGTTATCGACGCGGTGGAGCAATCGACTGAAATCGAGCGTAGCAGCCTTCGAACCAGTCTCTGCTTCACGAAGCGTTATAAGGTCAGTACGGCCTACAATATCGCTAAAGTGGCGGAAGCCCATTGCTGCTAAATATTCGCGCACCTCTTGTGCCAAGAAGCGGAAATAGTTTACAACGTATTCGTAATGACCACGGAAATGCTCACGCAACTCAGGATTTTGTGTAGCTACACCAACAGGACAAGTGTTAGCGTGACACTTACGCATCATTACACAACCTAAGACAATCAGCACGGTCGTGCCAAAACCAAATTCCTCGGCTCCAAGCAACGCCATTGAAATAACGTCACGACCCGTTTTTATCTGACCATCCGTCTGCAAACGCACCTGACCACGAAGACCATTCAACACTAACGTTTGTTGCGTTTCTGACAAACCTATTTCGGGCGAGATACCTGCATAGCGCATAGAAGAAGCAGGCGAAGCTCCCGTACCGCCTTCAGCACCTGAAATAACAATCAAGTCTGCCTTTGCTTTTGCCACACCAGCTGCAATCGTCCCTACTCCACTCTCTGCTACTAACTTTACGCTAATCTGAGCCTTGGGGTTAACATTTTTCAAATCAAAGATCAGCTGAGCCAAGTCTTCGATTGAATAAATATCGTGATGTGGTGGAGGCGAGATAAGCGAAATGCCTGGTATTGAGTGACGCGTCTTAGCTATAATCTGGTTTACTTTATAGCCAGGCAACTGGCCACCTTCACCAGGTTTAGCACCTTGTGCCACCTTTATTTGAATTTCTTCAGCGTTGACTAAGTACTCGGTAGTCACGCCAAAACGACCTGAAGCAATCTGTTTCGTCTTACTGCAAAGTGAAATGCCGTCAAACGTCTCGTGGAAACGTTCGCTGTCTTCGCCTCCCTCGCCCGTATTACTACGAGTACCTAACTTATTCATGGCCAAGGCTAAGGCCTCATGTGCTTCCTTACTGATAGCACCGAATGACATGGCACCCGTAACGAAGTGCTTAACGATATCGTCAACGGACTCTACATCATCTACAGGGATTGGATTTTGCTTAAACTCAAAGAAATCACGCAAAAATATAGGTTTACTCTTTTGGTCAACCAATTGGGTGAATTCTTTAAACTTCTTATAGCTACCCAAGCGAGTAGCCAATTGAAGGGTTGAAATCGTTTCGGGATTCCAAGCATGTTGCTCACCATCCTTTCTGTAGCTAAATAAGCCTGCATAAGGCAATAGGCCCTCTAACTCTCTATCTTCATAACAAGGAGCATAGCCTTCATCATGGAACTTAACATAATCACGTGCGATTTGGTCAAGATGTACCCCACCAATCGTGCTCGCATCTGTGCCAAAATAGCTTCGCAACAAGTCATCGCTCAAGCCTATAGCCTCAAAGATGCGTGCACCGCGATAGGAGCGCAAAGTGCTGATTCCCATTTTTGAGAGCACCTTATATAGTCCCTTGCAGATAGCTTTGATATAATTCTTTTCTGCCGTCTCGTAGTTCATCTGCACCTCGCCACGCTTTACTAAATCGTCAAGCACTGCAAAGGCCATATATGGATTAATAGCACTTGCACCATAACCAATCAAAAGGGCTGCATGCATTACTTCACGCGCTTCACCACTTTCAACGACAAGGGCTGTCTCCATACGTTTCTGTACCGAAATCAAATACTGATGAACAGCACTTACGGCCAACAGTGATGGAATAGCAGCATGACTTTCGTCTACACCACGATCAGACAAAATGATATAGTTAATACCATCATTAACACTCTGCTCTGCCATGTGGCATAGATTGTCAAGTGCATCCTTAAGGCCTTGCGTACCCTTTGCCGACTCAAACGTCATTGGCAACTTAACAGTATTGAAGCCCTTATAGCGAATATTACAAAGTATATCTAACTGTCGGTTGGTCAATATAGGTTGTGGCAAACGCACCATTTTACAATGGCTCTCGTTGGGAGAGAGTATGTTCATACCTACAGCTCCGACATATTCCGTCAACGACATGACTAACTCCTCACGAATGGGGTCAATAGCTGGATTAGTAACCTGAGCAAACTGTTGACGGAAGTAACTGAACAAAGATTGTGGACGCTCTGATAGCACAGCTAATGGTGTATCATTACCCATTGAAGCGATAGGTTCACTACCATTCGTAGCCATAGGCGTAATAGTGCGTTCTATGTCTTCACGCGTATAGCCGAAGGCACGAAGACGAACATCAAAGTCTTCTACTGAATTCTCCACCTTACGACCGCTCTTCAGTGCGTCTAATTCTATACGATTGGTTGACAACCACTGGCGATAGGGATAGGCTTTTGCTAATTGTTCTTTTAACTCGCCATCATAGTATACCTTTGCTTCTTGCGTGTCAATCAACAATATCTTGCCTGGTTGCAAGCGTCCTTTCTCTTTTATGTCAGTAGCTTCAAAGTTTATCACACCTGCCTCTGAAGCTACCACCATTGTGTCATTCTTCGTAATCAGATAACGCGCAGGACGCAATCCATTACGGTCAAGCATACCACCAGCGTAACGGCCGTCGCTAAAGAGCAGCGCTGCAGGCCCGTCCCACGGCTCCATTAAGATAGAGTGATACTCATAGAAGGCTTTCAAGTCTTCTGATATAGGGTTCTTATCATTAAAGCTTTCAGGCACTAACATTGCCATAGCGTGCGGCAATGTAAGTCCCGACATTACTAAGAATTCAAGCACATTATCAAGCGAGGCTGAATCGCTCATGCCTGGCTGAATGATAGGACGCAATTGACTAATGTCGCCCAAAACCTCGGTTGACAATACTGACTCACGAGCTGCCATCCAAGCACGATTACCACGAATGGTATTTATCTCACCATTATGCGCTAAAAGGCGGAATGGCTGTGCCAATCCCCACGTCGGGAAAGTGTTGGTCGAGAAACGTGAGTGAACGATAGCCAATCCACTCGTAAAGTAAGGTTGCGTTAAATCTGGGTAATACTCGCGCAACTGCGTTGACGAGAGCATTCCCTTATATACAATATTTTTTGACGAAAGCGAACAAACGTAAAAGTCTTTGTCCGTTATGCGCTTTTCTACTCTTTTACGTATTAGATATAATTTGCGCTCTAATGATTCTGCATCGCCACCCGTTATAAACACTTGTTTCACCGCTGGCTCTGTAGACAAAGCGTCCTTTCCCAAGATGTCAGAATTGGTAGGTACTGCACGTAAGTGCATCAATGTCAACCCCTCACGCTCTACTTCTTCTATGAAGACGCGAAGAATATCGCCCTGAGATGCCTCGTCCTTTGGCAAGAAGAGCAACCCCGTACCATAATATCCCTTTTCTGGCACTGGAATGCCTTGAAGCAATATAAACTCGTGCGGTATTTGCAACATAATACCGGCGCCGTCGCCAGTCTTATTGTCTGCACCCTCTGCACCACGGTGCTTCATATTCTCGAGGACTTTCAAAGCAGCGTCAACCAATTCATGACTCTTGTTGCCATGAATGTTGACTATCATGCCAACGCCACAGGCATCGTGCTCGTTTTCTGAACGATACAACCCTTCGTTAAGTCTGTTACTTATTTGCATAATGTCCTTGTATGTTATTGTGCTTAATACAATTTCAATGAATAATATAATAGGAAAACCATGCAACAAGTTTCGCCTTTGTTACGTATTAGTTCCTATTCCTTTGCAAAAGTACAATATTCATTTCAAAATAACGCTTTATGCTTAAATAAATTTCATATTTCTCCATATTTTCTTGTTTTACATTACACTTTGTAAACTAAATCTTCTTTTATGCACTAATATGTAAAATGTACGCTTTCATTATTCACGCTCTACATCGCAACGCTTTCGGCCATTGTTTTCTTATCTTACACAGACATATTTCAAAAACAGTCAATGTATCAAAATGATTAAATTAATATGCTATTAAGCATAACTAAGGGATATTTTGCATTTAATTCTACACGAATACTACACCAAATACTTACATTTGTACAACAAAGCAGTAACATAACCAACTATATCATGAAAACAGAAAATATCATACAACAACTCGAAGCCAAGCATCCAGGCGAGGCTGAGTATTTACAAGCCGTTCAGGAAGTTCTTCTCTCAATTGAAGACGTCTACAACCAACACCCTGAATTTGAACAGGTTAAGCTCATCGAACGCCTTGTTGAACCTGATCGTATCATCACCTTCCGCGTGCCTTGGATTGACGACCAAGGTGAAGTACACGTCAATTTGGGCTACCGCGTACAGTTCAACAATGCCATTGGCCCATACAAAGGAGGTGTACGTTTTCACCCCTCAGTTAACCTTAGTATTTTGAAATTTCTGGGGTTTGAGCAGACCTTTAAGAACGCTCTCACTACCCTACCTATGGGCGGTGCGAAAGGCGGCTCTGACTTCGCACCACGCGGACGAAGCGAAGCTGAAATCATGCGTTTTTGTCAGGCATTCATGTTAGAGCTTTGGCGCAACTTAGGTCCTGACCAAGATGTCCCCGCGGGCGACATCGGCGTGGGCGGACGCGAAGTAGGATACATGTTTGGAATGTATAAGAAACTGACCCATCAACACACAGGCACCTTTACTGGCAAAGGCCTTGAGTTTGGAGGTTCCATCTTACGCCCCGAAGCAACTGGTTATGGCGCTCTCTACTTTGTTCGCCAAATGTTAGCAGACTACGGCAAAGATATTAGTGGTAAGACCATAGCCGTTTCGGGTTTTGGCAATGTAGCTTGGGGGGCTGTAAAAAAAGCCACTGAAATGGGGGCTAAGGTCGTAACACTCAGTGGCCCCGACGGATACATTTACGACCCCAAAGGGGTAAGCGGCGACAAGATTGACTATATGCTTGAGTTAAGAATGTCGGGCAATGACATTGTGTCGCCATACGCTGAGCGTTATCCTGAAGCCACCTTCTTCGCAGGCAAAAAACCTTGGGAGCAGCATGTTGACATTGCACTACCCTGCGCCACGCAGAACGAGTTAAGCCTTGAGGATGCCAAACAACTCTGCGACAATGGCGTCGGCCTCGTAGCCGAAGTAAGCAACATGGGGTGTACAGCTGAGGCCGTTGATTATTTCATCGCGCACAACATGCCTTTTGCACCAGGTAAAGCCGTTAACTCTGGTGGCGTAGCCACATCTGGACTTGAAATGACGCAAAATGCCATGCACATTTCATGGACTGCCAACGAAGTCGACCAACGACTACACCATATCATGAGTGCCGTTCACGACCAATGCTTACGTTACGGAACGGAGTCTAACGGTCAAATCAACTTTGTCAAGGGGGCCAACATCGCTGGATTTATGAAGGTCGCTCACGCCATGATGGCACAAGGTGTCTTATAGGAGCCACAGGTACGCTCATTAGCATTTACGTAACCTGCAATTTAGCAGCCTCTCCCCCCTACCTCCTCCCCTCTTGGGGGGAAGGTAGGGGGGAGAGGCTGCTAAATTGTAGGTTGTACATATCGTTAAAAGCAATATTACCCACACGATTCGTTATAGAGCCTAAAAATACAAATTTGCAGGACACAAAGTTAACCTCTAATGATTGGAATTGCCCATGACAACAAGAGATGCAATCTTAGGGGTGTGAAAGTTTGTTTTAGTCCTCTTACTGATTTTCAGTTAGAAACGTAGCAAATAGAGGCAACTTGTTTCCCCTTCCCGATTGGAAGAGGAGGTTAGGGGGAAAGCTTAACCTAATCAGTAATACGTCACTTCAAAGTCACTTCCTTCAGCATAATCCTTTAGCAAGCGTTGCGTATAGTCTGTGGCTTGCTTTAGTGCCATTTCATCGCCGTCGTAGCCATTAATGATGACAAGCAGTAGGGTTGAATCAAGCGCAAGCATCGTACGTGTAGAATCACTTGTAGGCGTAGCAAAAGCCCCCATTTCATCGCGATAAGCGGGCAAATGCTCAATATTCAGCACTCCACGTCCAATACCCTCATACGGCTCGTCTGCATGACCTATGCCCAGTGTGATATTATGGCCCACAATGTGTGCTGCATCGAGCGCAGCCGTTGAATAGCCAGAAACGAGCGAAACGAGGTTGAGCACATCAACCACCGTGTTAACGTGGTACAATCCTTTACCCTGCAGCACACGTCGAGCCAATTGCTCACAAGCCGGTCGATAACGGCTCGGATCTTTACCAAACGATTTGTAAGCCTGTCGCGTAGCAGCAATCCCCGAACGCAGTTTTATGCTTTCGGTCGTGAACGTGTCTAAGAGTTTATCCTCCTCATGCCTAATCTCTTGCCATAGCGCCTCTGACGACTCGGTGTTTTTTATTTTAGCCAAAATCATGGCTCCACAAAAGGTAGGGCAAAGTCGTTTGAAGTTTTCGGTTATTTCTATGTTATACATCTTTCAAGTTTGTTTGTTTTTAGGTGTGTTCTAAAAACGGATTTTTTAGAACACACCTTTTAACTTGTGCATTAAAGTGTATTTCGTCCTTTAGCGCACAATTGCTTAAAGTTGCAATAACTGCAGGCCTTGTCACTTTTAGCACAGGGAAAATCATTCTTAGGGTCGATAATCTTCTCTAACAGCAACTTCAACTTCTCCTCAAACTCATCGGCAACTTGTGCCTTAAAGTCAGTTATGAGATTGCCACCGACCGTTAAGTAAGGTACGAATTCGTCCTCGCCCATGCGGCCAATGTAGTAGAGTGCTGGTACAATAGGTGCCCCCTTTATAATGTTAGTTATATCTGGCTGATTTTCTTGGGTGGGTGCCCCATGCGGATTTCTTAACATGAGCAAACTGTATACAAAGGCTTGGAACAGATACTTGGGGTTATCTTCATCTATTTCATTTTCGCCTTCAACCAACCGATTGTTAAATAGAGCATCAATGTTCTTAGCCTTAAGTACATGCCCTCCCGTCTTGTAGTCAATGACGCGCAGCGTTCGGGCTGAGTTAAAGCCACTATCTTCTTTAAAGTAGGCCATATCCATGCGGTCAACTGAGCCATAGATCGTGACTTGTTCGAGTTTACCTGTTTCAGAGTTCTTCACATCAAATGTAGCGCTGGCATTGAATTCACCTCTTAAGAATTCAAATTCGTCCAGCCGGGGTTTCTCGCTCGCATCGTATTTCAGCAGGTCAACAACACTCTTGCGCACCAACTCCTCGGTAAAGTCGAGCGATGTGACATTTTCATCTGTAAAGGCCTTTTTTATGAAATGATTAATTCCATTCTCCGACGAGTCATTAAGCAGTGCTTCCAACTCCTGCTCACTCACGCCATGTGGGTGTTTGGCATAAAACTGTTCGGCCACATAGTGCACCACAATGCCAAAGTCGCGCGCATCAATAATGCCCTTACGATCGTCGGGAGTTTGAATGTTAGCTACATAGTGATAGTAAAACTCGCGTGGACAGTGTAAGTAGACGTTGAGTGCCGAGGGTGAGAAACGGCGGCTTTGCAACTTCTTGTCTATCTCAATATCGTCTGCAGCTTCAGAGCGTTTCGGCATTGACGTGAGGTGAATGCGCTTAATACAGTTGGCCATTTTGCCGTCGGTTAGCAAATGTCGCATAAAGCGTGTCATCTCACCTCGGTGCGTACCTCGTGTTGAGCAGTTGTACACCATGGTTACCGTCTCTGCGCGTTGCAACAAACGGTAGAAGTAGTAAGCATACACCGCCGTTTTGCGCGTAAATGTGGTCAGCCCATAGTGCTTACGAATGATAAAGGGAATAAACGAAGCGTCGTTCGCTTTTTGGGGCAACACGCCCTCATTGGCAGAGAGTAAGAGCACATGCTTAAAGTCAAGGCAGCGTGTTTCGAGCACCCCCATTACCTGTAGCCCAATAGCAGGTTCACCGTGGAAAGGCACCTGACTTTGTTGCATACTCTGTTTCATCAATTTAAACAACATCTTATAGCTCAAGCATGCCACCCTGCTATTGTCCTCTTGTGCTAACAGATGTTCGTCGTTCTCAAGCAGACTAATAAACTTGTTAATCAACTTATCAAGGTGAGAAGTTGACTCTGTATGCAGAATATTGAGCCACGTTTCGCCCTCTACCTTGTATTCATCATTCACATCGTCATTTTCAGTGTGAGCCGCATCTTGGGCTGTTTGTCTCAATTGGCCTTGAAAGCTCTTTAGCACTGCTATCATCTCATCGAGTGTGGGCAATGAGTGCAGCGTAGGAGCATACCCCTCTTCATCGTAAGGAGCAGTACCGCTCAACACCTGCTCCATAAGTCGCACCAAGTCAGCATAGACCGAAGTATAGTTGACGGGGAAGCCCTTTGTTATGTTTACGTAATACGAAGGTGCCGCACCATTTACGTCATCGCTTTCCTCCCCATTAGTAGCAATAGGCAACGCATGCAAGGTAGGCTGCAACATCGTTTCATCGCCCAACACCACGGCCGTTTGGTTCGCTTGTGCAGGGTCGATGTGCGGTGTATCCTTATCGCTCAGCCATGGCGCAATATATTGTGCCTGGATAGCATTCGTATCGGCTTGTACAAACGTGAGTTGATGCTTACCGTCACGAGCGGCAAAGCGGCTTATATTGTCAAAGCTGACGCCTTCCAAGTTGTCACGTTCAAGTTCATTGCCAAAGGTATTAAGGTTTTGTGCCATGAAGATGCCCGCCTCGTTTTTAGCTACATACTTATCCCTTCGCTTCTCAACGTAATAGGTGTCATAGTCCCAATAGAAGCGAGCCATGCCCTCGTCGTTGAGCAAGCGGAATAGGTGCTCCTCAACTCGATCGAGCACGTTAAAGCCCACAAACACAAAGGTGCGCCCCCTAAACTTCGCCTTGAGTCCGAGCACACGACCTGCTTCGCGATCTCGCTCCAACTCTTCCACCACCTCACGGTAGAGCATACCCTCGTAGGCCAAGTCCTTACTCTTTAGCTCCGTGCGCAAGTCGTTGTAGAGCGTATGATATTGCTTCCAAAGCTTTTTATAACTCTCGCGCACCTCACTCTGCCTTTCGCTTGAGAAACTCCCAAAGAAGGTTTCCAATTCCTCACGGTCAGCCTCGCTGTCCAACCAATCATCTTGCGTACTGAGCGCTTGATAGTCGTTAAGGTCGCAAAATACCTTTTCAGCAGGCCCCATGTTCTTGTCGACGTCATCAAAATCATTCAGTATGCGTTCGCCCCACCCATAAAAATTGTCGAGTGTGGCATTCGGGTTGACCAGCCTTTTGTAGTGTCTAAACAAGCGTGCTATGGTGTTAATCTTGTCTTCCACTTTCACCACGGGGGCCTGCTCCTTAAAGAACTCACTGATTGACTTATACGTAGGCGCCCAGATAGGTCGTCCACCGCATTGTTCTGTCAAGTATTTGTTCAAAAACAAATACGCGCGTTTGTTCGGAAATATGATAATCATCTTGCTCAAGTCAATCATCTGCTCTCCCTCAAAGGGAGCCAACAGCGACTTTGCCACAAGTTTTAAGAATGTATCCATTTTTATTGCTTTTTTTGATGTGAATAGAGGGTTGGTGAGTGAGTTTGAAGGTTATGAGATTATAAGCAAATAACCTCATAATCACCCAACAAACTATACCCGATGACTTTCGTCTTTGTCCAAATACCACAAATAAGCCGTGACAGGCAATCCTGTCATCATGTGAAGCAAATCGCGATATTCACTCACTTGGCTCGTATAGCCCTTGTGTTCATCGGCCGTTTTGTAATCAACGATAATCACCTCGTGGTCGTTGATCATTACGCGGTCGGGGCGGCGCACTTTTATGGTGCCGTCAGCGTTGGGTAAGAATATGTCACATTCATTATAAAGCTGATACGAACCATCAAACCATTTCTTGTGCAGCGGTTTGCTTGTAACGCACTTCCTAACGTAAGCCTCGTGCTGAGCCTTTTCGCTTTCGGTTATTTTACCTTCTACAACCATGTCGTTCAATGCGCGGGGCAAGTCGTCAATTGTCTCGATGCGCGACAGAAGGTCGTGATAAAACAAGCCACGCTGGCGAGCCTCTTCTTTCTTCGCATCTTTTTCGGGCAGCAGTCCCATATACTCTTTAGCCTCTGTTGATTGCACAAACTGCACGTTCTGCAAATGGCTTGGTTGCAGTGCTACCTCAACGTCTTTGGGCTTCACGTCGTCATCAAAGGGATTGACGTTCGCCCTTGGTTCATGCTGCGCTTCATCAGTCTTAGGCACTGCTTGAGGGCGTGGCTCAAGTTGGCCAAACTCATAGTAAGGCTTTTGATCCTCTTCGTTCACCTTTGCCTCCTCATTGCTAACAAAAGCCTTTAGTAAGGCCGAGGTCGTTTGCGTCCCCTTATCTTGACTCCAAATAAATAAGTTTGTGGCAGCGCGCGTAAAGGCCACATAGAGCGTATTAAGATTGTCAACGCGTTGCTGCAAGTGGTCGTAGACATAACAATCGTGATAGAACGAATTGTCCATCGCCTTACCCATTGTAATAGGTATGACAGGCAGTTCTCCCAACAAGTCCTTAGCTTCAGCGTTGTACTTCGTAATCTCTGTTACGTTACACGTTAGTGTGGCGGGAAACATTCCAGCCTTATCGCTCTCCAAATCCATATTGCCAAAAGGTATAAACACGGTATGTCGTTCCAATCCTTTCGCTTTATGAATGGTCATCACGCTAATGGCGTCTGAAGCGTTGGTAGCAATCGATTTCTTGGCGAGCGACTCATCCCAGTAAGCAATGAATTTTGCTATATCCGGTGTCTTCTCGTCTGCAAAAGCCACTACTTCGTCCATAAAGCTGTGCAAATAAGCCGCTTGTCCCAACTGCCCCTGATTGTTCAGCTCATCAAATGCGAGGTCGCGCATAAACATTTGCAACAGTTCGTATAGCGGAATGCGGTGACACTCCGTGCGCCACTGCTCATCTTTCAGCTTATTCATAAACTCGCTCAGCGTAGCGGCATAGTCCGTAGTGCCGCTTCCCACCTTTTCAGCCGTCTTCGTCAAGTTGTCATAACATTGCTGCAGGCGGAAGTAAGAAAGTTGGTGATCGGCCCCTTCTTCGTATTTCTTTATAGCTTTATCCTTATCATCTTCTTTTTGCGCCCTTTCGGCCTCGGCCTTTAGCGCGTCCATATCGTTTATGAACTTCAAGGCATTCACCAAGCAGTTAACCATGTCCGACGCACTGTACATAAAAGCTTCTTCAGTCGTTAAGGGCAAGTCAGGACGCTTGTCTTGCATATAGTCAACCACCTTTTTTGCTTCACCATTACGTCGCACCAATATGAGCATATCTTTATACTCGATTTGACATTCTTGCTTTACCAAGTCTATCTTTTGGCTCAATTCTTTAAGTGCTTGTTCCTCATAATCCTTGTCAAGCAACTTGATGAACACATAGCCATTAGGCTTGCCCACTTCGTTGCCCCCCTTATTAGCTATTTGCACCACGTCTTGATAAATTCTCTTCATCGGTATAACGCGTTGTGCTGTGCTCTTATCCTCCCCTCGTGCCTCGGTGGTGGTGCTACGTTGCTCAACTAAAGTATCCTCACTCTCGCCCTCAGCAAACTTATTCTTCAGCTCCCCCTCATAGATAGCTTCTTGCCAATCCTGGGGCACTGTCCATTCCACTTCTCCCTCAGTGCGCGTAGAGGAGTTACAGTCACAGTACGAAGCCGCCTTCATAAAGAAAGCATTATTAAAGCGCACAATGAGCGGTTGGCTACGATAGTTCACCATTTTGGGCAGACGGTCTACATAGCGGCCAATGCCTCCTTCCGTATCGATGTTGCCCAAAATGCCCCAATCGCCACCGCGCCAGCGATAGATACTCTGCTTAACGTCGCCTACCAACATACACTGTTGCCCTTGGCTCAACATCTCGCCAATGAGCAACTTGAAGTTTTGCCACTGAGCGTGCGAAGTATCTTGAAACTCGTCTATCATAATATGGTGCAACGTGGTGCCCAAGCGTTCGTATATGAACGAGGCGTCCTCGGCCTTAACCATGCGACCAAACAGTTGGGGCGTGTGGGCCAATAAGTGTGTGCCACGTTCAGCCGTGAGTCGTTTTACCTCCTGGTTGATGTCGCTCAATAGGCTCAGCGTGCTTAGCTTTTGCAGCGTAAGTTGACAAGTGTTGTAAACTACCTGATATTTGTTGCGAAGTCTTTCTAATTCTGCAACACTATGAATTACTTTATTAATGTCTTCGTTCGCTTGCGCCTCACCATTTTCTATATATTTGTTTAAAACAAAACCTTTAATGTTTGATTCTGCTAATTTCACAATTGTTCCAACAGGGTCTTTTGAAAAGAGTGAATGGTCTATTATGCCATTAGAGTAGTTTATGAGTGTGTTGCTTAGTTTTTTATTGATAAAGGGCAAAATCTTATTATTCAGTTTCTTCAGGTCTTCACATCTACGCTTTAAGCTATTATCAATCTCCTTCATCTTATCGCGCAGTCGCGTGCGTAGCTCATAGAGTTGCGATGCGTCGCCATTCATATAGGCTGCTAGCTCCTCCTCCTTATTCATCATAAGGTCGCTAAAGAGGTTATCTTGTGCAAAGCGTGTAAGCTCCTTACTAATGTCCCACTTACCCTTTTCCTCCATGTAGTCGTTAAGCAGTGCAATGACACGTTTCATCGCGCCCCTTCCTCCATGTTTGCCCTTGAGCTTCATCAAGAAGTTGTTCACAGCGTCAGCCACCAAAGCCTTGTCGTCGAGGTCGACCTTAAAGCCACGAGGTAGGTTCATCTCGTGCGCCATGCTCGTAAGCAGCGTTTGGAAGAAGGAATCAATCGTCTCTACCTTAAAGTGGTCATAATCTTGCATAATAGCCTCTAACATGTCGGCCGAACGCTGTCTGACCACCGGCTCCGTCAGTCCCGTTTCGTCCATAACTTTTTGCATAAAGCCTAGGTCGTCGTCGGGCGTTCTAAAGTCAGGATTAGCCAAGGCAAGGAGGTACTTCAGTATGCGCCCCTTCATCTCGGCCGTAGCCTTGTTAGTAAAGGTCACGGCGAGTATGTGCGTATAGTCGTTCTTACTAAAGCGATATTCCGTGCGTCCCGTCTCTTCGTTATCAAACGCTTCGCCCTTTAAAGCCAATGCAATGTATTTTAAGGCCAGTGTATACGTCTTGCCCGAACCTGCCGAGGCATTATAGACGGTGAGAGTCTTCGATTTATTCATAAGGAGAGTGTTAATTCATAAAAACTATGTGCTAATATAGTACTTTATCCTTAGAATTTGAAAACTTTATAAGACAAATTATAGTCTTAAGGGTTGAAAAGTATTGATTTTCAGTGAAAAAATTTTTCCTTTCACTTAACTTTCTTTACCTTTGCTATCGTTTTAAAGGGGGAATGTTAACAACCGCATGACCCTCAACCATGTTTAACTAACATAATTTATAGTATGTTCGAAGAAAAGGCTGGCGCTTTAGCTGGCAAGATTTGGGAAGCCCTTAACGAGGGCGGTGAACTTACGGGTAAGGAATTGAAGAAGGCTATCAAGACACGTTCTGACAAGGATCTTTTCCTTGGTCTTGGTTGGTTGCTCCGTGAAGGCAAGCTCAATGTAACTGAAGGCGAAAAGGACCTCACTATCTCATTGAAGTAATCTTCCTTCTGCTTGTTAAGACACTAAACTAACAACCACATTTAGCACGAGCCATATAGCTACGTGCTTTTTTTGTGTCGAAGCGCGCGACTTCTTCATAATCCCATCACATTGCTTACGTAATCAGATGTCGCATAAAGTTAATGGGTAGTACGTTAAACGCATACATGAGCCACATGAGAAATTGCAAAATTCCAAACTTCCCAAAAATTGCTTTCATTTTGTCGGAAAAAGCATCACTATTATCTACGAAATATATTTAGCTAAAGGGCTCTATAACGAATTGTGTGGGTAACTGCAATTTGTCTAAATCCAAAACTTGAATAATAAAAGTACCTATCAAGCATAAAGTTAACATAATTCAGACCCAAACATAAACTTCAAGCTTTCTAATTTCTATCATGATGCAATTAAGATAGCGCACTGGCGGATAGTATACAGAAAAAACATCCGCATAATCGTTAATGATTATGCGGATGTTTTTTTATATTACCTCTTCCTATTAGTTAGGAAAAGTGGGAGTCGTACCAAAGTTTTGGTAACCTGAGTCAAAGAGATCAACAGTATTTGAAATCTCTTCTACCATGCCTTCTGGCATTTCTTTCAAAGTACCATCTGCTACAAGAGCATCCATATCGGCCTTGAACTCATCGTACATTTCCTTGTTGAAGCATTGCCACTTGTTACCATAGTCGCCAATGTAGAGTGCAACTTGGCGGAGGAAGCCCCAATGATCAAAGTAAGGCAAGAGGTTGTAACCTGAAAGACGAGAAGTCTTGCGAATGTAGTTAAGTACATAAGGCATTGAATTTTCCCATTGCGTACTATTGCGCGTTACATAGCCGCTCTTCACCCAGCAAGAGTTGGGATAGAGTTCAACCAACTTACTGTAAAGGTCATTCTTATTATTATTCTGAGCTGCTGCTACCAACTCGTACTTGTCAAAGCCCTTAGCCTTTTCGATTGATGAGCCACCATTAACATCATCTGTCTGACGAAGTGCTTCATACCAATCGGGAGCAAAGTCGGGTTTGCCGTGAGTTGTAAAGTAGTTGAACAACATGATGAAGGGACAAAGGGTTTCCCCTACGCCTACTTCACTGATGTGTAATGCATGAGCTGGGTCCTTAGCATAAGTGGTTACAGTTGAGTCTGACATACTCTCACAAATCTGACGTAAAGCAGCGTTTGTCATAAAGTTCTTGTTCAAGTAGGCCAAACGACGGGTACGACTAAAACGACGACCTTTCACCATACTACCTTTACCTACATCGTATCTACCACCACCATCTTTTACAAGCGCAACAGGACCACTTACTTCAATGTCGTTAATATTGTCCTGAATAAAGTGCTTACGAGCTGTCGGCCAAGCATTGATCTTATCACTTGTGTGATAGCCCATCTTCATAATGTTGTAATATGAGTTCATGTTATTAGTAACTTCACTCATACCAGCCCAACAGAAGTAGGGGTGCATTTGGTGTTGATGACCCCACTCGTGTGAGAGGCCCCAAATAGCGTCATTGTCATTATAAACAATTCTCTTGCAATTCAACACACGATACTCTTGATCATGATGGAATGATACACCAAAGCCACCTTGGAACATGTAGTAAGTGTAGTTGGTATAAGCCATGGTACGATTATCAGGTTCGCTGTTATACTTCTTGAAACCTAACAAATCATGCTCCCACTGAATGAGCGAGTCGAGTACGTTCATATACTGACGGTAACCAATAGATGTTCCATCTGTTGCCTTGCAATAATCATGCAAGCCTTGTGATGTCCATACAGAGTGGACCTTTGTGCCTAACACGTCCATACATACGTTCTTAGCCTTCGCAGTAAGTTCATGCATCTCATCATTCGTTTTGTCTGAAGAGAGGTAACCATTTACGTCACCATTAATGAAGTGAACCGTCAACTTAGGCTGCAACTCTGGATTAGCATCAGCATAATAGCAAACGTAGGCTAATCCATCGAAGTCATAGTTATAGTTGATGATGTTCAAGCCATTGTGTAAAGAGTAGCTAAAGCTTTGAGGATTACCACCTTTGAAGTTTTCGCCATCCTTACCTACATACCAAGCCGTAACAATCATTGGCACGTTTTTTCCATCAGGCAAGCCTGAAACAGCAATAGCATGCTGACCCTTTGAGATGTTAATACCCGTAACGCCTTGACGTTGGTCATAGTACTTACCAGGAGCATTCCAAATGTTACTTTGGGTAACGTAAGAAAGTTTAGCAGTATATTCGCCTACGCGATAGTTCTTATCGTAAGACTTGTCTAAGAGGCCAAGTGCGAGGTCGCGAATAAAGTCGTACTTAATGGTTTCAATTTGTTCCTTTGTTACGCCTTCTTTCAAAGCCGACATTGATGCATCCGTAAATAATGCATTATAGTCAGTTGCCTCGCTATTATACTTCATAAAGCGCATTTCTGCACATGAAGCATTATTGTTAGCACCACTCAATACCTTTAGTTGAATAGACTTAACATCGTCTAATCCCGTGGCTCCCAAAGTAATAAGGCCACCGGCATGGCCCAAGTCTACAGTTGAAATTAGTGTGTAAGCAGTCTCACTACCACACTTTGCATAAACCTCAACCTCACCAAAGTTACCATTTGAATTGCCATCTTGACGAGTTACATACTCTATGTAGTCAATATGGTCAACATTGTTGAAGTTGTAAGTAAGAATGGCAGGATTCTCTTTAGAAACCACGAAGTTTGAGGGATTCCACTGGCTGTGCCAGAAGGTTGACTCATTGTTATCGTAGGTTTTCTCTATACCATAACCTGAGTTTGTGGTATTAGCCGTTGCTGAAGCGACGCTAACCTGAACATCCTTAGGCAATTCCTTAAATGACTCATTACGGCTTTGCGTAATGGTGAGTGTTTCACTCAAATTATTTTCGGCATTAGCAAAAACGACATGAGCCGTACGTTCTTCGCCCAACTTGTTGTATTGTACATGAACGTAAACAGTACCATTATCGGCCTTGCGAACGCTTACCCAATCAGCATCTGACGTAGCAGTATAGTCTACATTTGAAGTAATGTCATAGCAAAGCGTGCGTTCATAGTAGCTTACCGACTGAGCGTGGGGAGCTACAATAACAGGGAATGCTTCGCCCGACAATTTCACTTGTGCCATAAGCGGTTGGTATGCTGTACCAGCTGCCAATGCTACACAAGCGAGCATTTGCTTTATGTAATTCATTGATTATTCTTTTTAATATCTTGTAATTAAGTAGTTTGCTTAGAGAACAACCTTCTTACCATTTACGATATAAACACCCGTTGAAAGGTTTACCGTAGTTGTTCCTTGTACATTACCTTGCCATACTAATTGGCCGGCGCTGGTATATACCTTGACAGGAGTTGAAGCCTCAGAAGCGAGGGTCAGTACGCCATGTGCACCATTTACACCCAAAGCATTTTTACCAACGGTAATATCATTGATGCCAGCAGTTACACGATTAACGAGGTCTTCTTCTGATTCTACAACATAGAACGAAGGTGAAGTGTTTATTACCAACTCTGGATAGTAAGTCGGAACGATTTGACCCATTATAGGCTCTTCTTGAGCATTTGCAAACACAATGTATCCTGCATACTTTGAGTTGTTAATAGTAATAATGTCGTCGCTAGCAACTTTATTACCACTTTCATTCACAAAGTTGACAGAAACACCATCTGTGTAATCTCTCATATCAAGCACATAAGGTAATTCTGCTGCACGCAATTCTGTCTTTGAGCCCTTAATCAAATAATAATAACGTGTGCCGTCAATGCGCTTATTGTTCAGTTTACCCTTAATATCTATGGTCTGACTTGAATTATCTTGAGGCAAATACGTAATATTTGTAATAGCACGTTTTGCAGGCAACGACTTGTATGTCAACATATTGTTTTGACAAGTCATAGCATAAAGCACGCTGCTTTCGGGCAAAGTAACCGTAGTAAGTGCATTATTTTCAACTGCAATGTACTTCAAACCAGTAGCTTTTGATACGTTTAGGCTACCGATTTTGTTATTTTCAGCAAATACTTGACGCAAGCCTGACACTTCACCACCAATTGAGAGTGATGTAAGCTTATTATCGCCACACATAATGGCTGAGAGCGAAGGAGCATTGACTGTAAGCGAAGTCAGAGCATTCTCCGTACACTTCACAACGTCCAACTTTGTGTTTGACGAAAGCGTTAATCCTGTAATAGCATTTTTGCTAACATTGAGGTGTTGCAAATCTGCGCCTGAGAATGAGAATGACGAAGTAAGTTGGTTACCAGCAATGTTCAAATTTTGCAAATTTGCATTTTTTGAAGCTGAAATGGTCAAACGACTTAAAGCATTATTTTCGCAGTTCAAGTCAGTCAAAGCATTACATGCTGACAAGTCTAATGAAGTAATCTCATTATTTTGGCAGTAAAGTGACATCAAGTTGGGAGCGCCAGTGAGGTCAATTGCTGTTGCACCAATACCATCACATATAAGTGTGCGCAACTTTGAGGTAGCACTAATAGTGATTGTTGAACCAGCAAGTTCACCTGTTAGAGTGAGTTGGTCTTCATCTGTTGCAGTAACTTCAACAGGACCATTACCCCAATCTACAGTCGAACCGCTACCAAGTTGATTAACCTGTAGCGTAACAGTCTCGCCTGCCTGCTTGTTGGTGGTAATCTTCACCACATCGTCTGCCATAGCAGGCGAAATGGCAAGCATACCTGCTGCCAACAACGAAACAAAGAGTTTGTTTTTTTTCATAGAAAGTGTAAATGTAAATTAGATGTCGAAACTAACAAAAAGTGCCTACTTCACACACCGCTCCTTTTATGATGCAAAAGGTGTTTGAACATATGCAAGCACAAATTGTAACGCAAAGTTGCAGAAAAATACACTAAACTGCAACACTATTTGTAGATTTCTTTATCCTTTTAGTTTTTTTAGTATCACCACACTATTTATTTCAAGTAAAAAAGCAAATGATGAGGTTCGAATAAAACAACTATAAATATCAATACAAATGGAATATACGTTCCATAAGTTTCCACTTATCAGCTGACGCTGCATGCGCCTCGGCCTTTTGATAGCGAGCTGTTAACTCTTCCCATTCAGCCTGACGGGGATAAGAAGACATGCGTTGCATTACATCGCTCCACTCTGCATCAATCGGCAATTCTACTATCATAAATAAACGTGTACCTAAAAGGTATATTTCCATTTCAAGCACTCCCGCCTTTCTTATTCCTTCAAGTATCTCTGGCCAAATGCCCGACTGTGAATGCAATTGCTTGTACGAAGCAATGAGCTGAGGATCATCGCGTAAATCAAGCGTTTGGCAAAAACGCTTCGTTTGCCCCTTGAACTTTATTACTTCATATCCTGCTGTTAACTCTTTCATATTTTTTCTTGTTTCTCTTACAATGCTACATTACGAAATAAAGCCACTGATATGCAGTGGCTTTACTTCGTTTGATAAGAGAGGTCGTACAGTTATGCTTACGCCTCTCTTAATATGTAAGTATTCAAATTTACGTTACCGGCTATCCGCCGAAGTTATCATACATAATGCTTTCGGGTTCTACACCTAAGCTGTCCAACATTCCGACAACAGCTTTTGACATAGGACCAGGACCACACATATAGTATTCAATATCCTCAGGAGCATCGTGGTCTTTCAAATAAGTATTATACATTACTTGGTGTACGAAGCCTGCAGTATACTTCACGCCTGCTGCATCGGCTGCGGGGTCGGGACGGTCGAGGGCAAGGTGGAAGTGGAAGTTGGGGAAGTCTTTCTCCAACTGCAAAAAGTCTTGCAAATAGAACACTTCATTCAATGCACGTGCACCATAGAAGTAGTGCATTTCACGATCAGTTGTATGCAAAGTACGCGTCATGTGCATAATTTGGGCACGTAACGGAGCCATACCTGCACCACCGCCAACCCAAATCATCTCCTTCTTTGAATCGAAGTGTGGGTGGAAATCGCCATAAGGACCACTCATAATAACCTTATCACCCGGTTTGAGCGTAAAGATGTATGAAGAAGCAATACCAGGATTAACATCCATAAAGCCACTACGATCAGCCTTGAAAGGAGGTGTCGCAATACGAACTGTCAACATGAACACATCACCCTCAGCAGGATAATTGGCCATTGAGTAAGCACGAACGGTTGGCTGCGTGTTTACACACTTCAAGGGGAAAAGGCCAAACTTCTGCCATGCAGGCAAATACTCCTCACCAATAAGGCTCTTGTCAATGTCCTTATCATAATCCATGCTAAATGCAGGAATCTTAATCTGAGCATACGAACCAGGCAAGAAGTCCATATGAGCACCTGCTGGCAACTGCACCTTAAACTCTTTGATAAAGGTAGCTACGTTCTTGTTTGAAATAACTGTACACTCGTACTCCTTAACACCCAATACGCTATCAGGCACTTGTACTGAAAGGTCGCCTTTAACTTTGCATTGGCAACCTAAACGATAGTGTTCCTTAATTTGTTTGCGAGTAAAGTGGCCCTTTTCTGAATCAAGGATTTCACCACCGCCTTCAGGTACTTGACACTTGCACTGACCGCAAGAGCCCTTACCACCACACGCTGAAGGCAAATAGATACCATTATCTGAGAGTGTAGTCAACAAGCTTGCGCCCTGCTCTACCTCGACCTTATCCTTGCCATTAATCGTTATAGTAACCTTACCGCTTGGCGAAAGATACTTCTTTGCCACGAGCAGTATGACTACTAACAGGAGTATAATCACCAAGAATACTCCGATACTTGATAAAATTAAATTCAAATCCATTGTTTCCTTGCCGTGATTAAATATTCAAACCTGAGAAGCACATAAAAGCCATAGCCATGAGTCCTACAGTAATAAATGTGATGCCTAATCCTTGAAGCGGCTTGGGCACATCGGTATAAGCCATCTTTTCACGAATAGCAGCTAAAGCTACAATCGCTAATAACCAACCAATACCTGAACCTAATGCGTAAACAAAAGCATCAGCCACATTGCCGATGTATTGTGTACTACCTGGCTCCATGCCAATACGTTGTTGCATAAAAAGGCTAGCACCCATAATGGCACAGTTTACAGCGATTAGCGGTAAGAATATACCCAAAGCTGCGTAGAGTGATGGTGAAAAACGTTCTACTACCATTTCAACCAACTGCACGATACCTGCAATAACTGCAATAAACAGAATGAATGATAGGAATGACAAATCTACACCTGGCATTATACAATCAGGACCTAACACCTTTGTTTGTAACAAATAATCAACAGGCACGGTAATTATCAACACAAAGATAACGGCCACACCAAGTCCGAGCGCTGTCTTTACGTTCTTCGAAACGGCCAAATATGAACACATTCCCAAGAAGAAAGCAAATATCATATTGTCCACAAATATAGAGCGGACGAACAGACTTAACAAATGTTCCATTGTTTTTTCTTTATAGCTAAGGGCATAAGCAATACACCCTTAATCGTTTTTTATTACTTCTTTTTTGTTTCACGCTCGTTATAAGCACGATGCGCCCAAATAAGGCATCCAAGCAATATAAGCGCCATTGCAGGCATTGTCATCATACCGTTGTTTACGTAGAAACCTCCGTTTGAAGCATAGATACTTTCGGGAATAACGCGCAAGCCAAGCAACGTTCCGCTGCCAAAAAGTTCGCGAACAAAACCTACTGCCACAAGCACCCATGCATAGCCCAAACCATTACCTATACCATCAAGGAATGATTCCCAAGGGCCATTCATCATGGCAAAAGCCTCAAGACGGCCCATCAAGATACAGTTCGTAATAATCAAACCTACATAAACGGACAATTGTACGCTAACATCGTAGGCAAATGCCTTTAATACCTGCGACACTAAGGTTACCAACGTTGCGACTACAACCAACTGCACAATAATACGAATGCGGCTTGGGATTGTCTTGCGAAGCAATGATATTATAACATTCGAAAAGGCTGTAATAACCGTAACCGAAAGCCCCATCACAATAGCAGGTTCAAGCTGCGAAGTGACGGCTAAAGCAGAACAGATACCTAACACCTGAACTGCCACTGGGTTATTCAAGTTTAAAGGCCCCGTAAGTGCTTCTCTATTTTCTTTTGAAAACAAACTCATTTTATAAAGAGTGTTTAAATGATTATTATAAGAGCAACCATAATTGCCGCTTTAATGTTTGGCAATGATGATTATCCTTTTTCAAAATTATTTATTAAGCGTTTGAAAGTAGCCTAAATATTGTTGTAAGCCGTCATGCACCATATTGGCTACACCATTTGACGTGAGCGTAGCACCTGTAATGCCATCAACTTGTGTATTTTCCTTTCCAGGCTCAACCTTACCGTTCTTTACAACTGTAAGAGCTACATTTTGCGCATCATCAGCAGCAAAAAGGTGTTTGCCCTTAAATTGATCTTGGAATTTCTCTTCAGCAATTAAAGCACCAAGGCCCGCCGTTTCGCTCTCATGCGAGAAGTATGCGCCATAAACTGTTTGCAAATCAGCGTTAATAGCCATATAGCCCCAAAGGCCACCCCAAAGACCGCGTCCCGTCATCGGAACAAGATACTTCGTTTCGTTATTAACCTTGCAAACATAAACGGGAAGACAATCAGCAGAGATGGACTTATTCTCTACTTTAAAGCCGTCAGTTTCCTTATTCTTACCTTCAGCTACAACTGAGCCATCTGCCTTTACAATCATATCGGCTACAACATACTCATTGTACTTTGCTTCGATGTCACTCGCACTTTCCAAGCCACGAATATTGAGTGCTGCCAAGATTTGCTTTTTCTTATCAAGTGCAACATTCTGATCTTGTGTGGGCTTTAACGCTGATGAAACGAAGGCAAGCAAGAATGCAACGATAACGACCATTACCGCAGCATAAATTATTGTGTATGAATTTTTATTCGTATTCATTATTCTTATCATTTAAGAGTCTACAAAAAGGCTAAACACAATGTATTAGTCTTTTCTTACACGACTATTACTTACTTGCTCGCTTTAAACGTTTGTTGATGTTGCTCTGAACAAAGCAGTAGTCAATTAACGGAGCAAACATATTCATAAACAAGATTGCAAGCATCATGCCTTCAGGATACCCTGGATTAAGCACACGTATTAAGATAGCCAATGCGCCAATAAGGAAACCATAAATATACTTACCCTTTTCTGTACGTGCACTTGTAACAGGGTCGGTTGCCATAAACACAGCACCGAAGCAGAAACCACCCGTTACGATATGTTCATACCAAGGCATTTGTGCTACCTCATTGTTGGTAAGACCTATCATATTAAACAATACAGCTACGATTGCACCACCAACAAACACACTAATCATAGTGCGCCATGAAGCAATTTGAGTATAAAGTAATATAATAGCACCTAAAGCTATGGCTATCACAGAAGTTTCACCGATAGAACCAGGAATAAATCCTAATATCATATCGCTCAGGCTTGCATTTGGAGCAATGCCTGCCGCAGCTTGTCCTAAAGGAGTTGCCATTGTGGCACCATCGGGCAAAGCATAACCCAATCCACAAATTTGCTCGCCTGCAACCCACACCTTATCACCACTCATGCTAGTAGGATAAGAGAAGAATAGGAATGCACGTGCAACCAAAGCTGGGTTGAAGATATTCATACCCGTACCGCCAAATATTTCCTTGCAGAAAATTACTGAGAAAGCTACTGCTAAAGCAATCATCCATAAGGGGCAACCTACAGGAACTATTAAAGGAATTAAAATACCCGTAACGAGATAGCCTTCTTGAATTTCTTCATGCTTCCACTGTGCAACGGCAAACTCAATACCCAAACCTACGACGTACGATACGATGAGCTTGGGCAAAACGAGTAAAAAGCCATAGAAGAACATTGACCAAAAGCTTGCTTCAGCTAATTTACCAGCCGCAGCTGCATTCTGATAGCCAATATTATACATACCAAACAACAGAGCAGGCAACAACGCAATCACCACAAACGACATAATACGCTTTGAGTCAATTGCATCATGAATGCTCACGCCATTACGTGAAGTTGTGTTGGGCACAAGCATAAAGCTTTCAAAGCCCTCAAACACAGAATGGAATGCCTTTAACTTACCACCCTCTTCAAAATTGGGACGTAACTTATCAAAAATATCTTTTATCATATTTTTATGCGTTTTCTTTTCTTAAAATGTCAAGACCTTCACGCACGATGCGTTGCAGCTCAAGTTTTGAAGAGTCTATAAATTCAGCTACAGCGAAGTCCTCAGGAGCCACTTCGTAAATACCTAAAGCCTCTTGACGATCAATATCGCCTGTAATAATGGCCTTAATTAAATAGCTGGGGTAAATATCCATAGGGAATACACGCTCATACTCCGCACTCATTATCATGTGGCGTTCACCACCCTTTATACGGCAATCAAGGTTATAAGCACGCTTCTTACCCAAGAGCCATGAAAAATAACTATGACTAGTTGAGAAGTCGTTAAAGCGTGGTGCTATCCAACCAAAGGCTTCATCAACATCGTCGCCCTCAGGAATGGCGCAAACTTCTGTGCTAAATGCTCCCAAAAAGTCATCAATGCTTGATTTATAGCCTACGAGCGGATTACCATTTATAATACGTACATGCTCCGTAGCATTCAGCTGCTTGCCAATCAAATCACGCAAAGGAGCACCTATTAAGGTTTCAACATATTGTGGTTGACCTACACAAGCACCAGCAACGGCTACGCGACGAGTGAGCGATACTTTTCTTGTACGCACCAAACGTCCCAAGACAATCACCATTTCAGCGCCCATTGTCCAAACAACCTCACCTTTATTAACAGGTGACACATGGTTAATATGCACACCAACGTTACCCGAAGGGTTGGGCCCATCGAATACACTAACTTCTGCCTCTTCAACGGGCAATAATTCTGAGTTGATTTGGTCTGGACAAATTCCTAAATGTACTTTGGCAATCTTAGCTAATGTACGCACACCAAGCTTAAAGTCTTGTTCCAAACCTTTTGATACAAAGCTAAAGTTTGCAGCTAAAGGCATTTTGCTAAAGGTTGAAACAAAGATAGCCTTAGGTGCATCAGTAGGATTAGCTATAACGTCGTAAGGACGCTGACGCAAGAAGGCAAACAAACCACTTTCAAGCATTAATGCCTTCACATCTTCAGCCGACATATTAGACCAATCCTTCACTCCAAAGTCTTTAAACTCTTGTGTACCATTGGCTTTTATACGGAAGCGAAGCAACTTACGACGTTCACCACGCTCAACACTCACTACGGTTCCACTAACAGGCGACACAAAATGTATGCGTTCCGTAGCTTTGTCAACGAACAAGGTTTGACCCGCTAAAACGCTATCGCCTTCTTTCACAACCGTGCGAGGAACGATACCAGGAAAGTCTGTAGGCATCACAGCATACTCACCACTCATTTGAGCCGTTGCGAGTTGAAGCGCTGCCTCACCTTTCAGTGTAAGGTCTAAACCCTTCTTAATCTTGTATAAGGTTTTCATGAATAAAAAAAATATATTTTCGCGCAAAAATACATATTTAAAACGAATAATACGATATTTTAACCCTTTCATTTAGCGTATTGCCTGAAAAATAAGTCTTTCTCTTTGCTCTTAAAATACGTTGCAGTAACTTTGCACACCAAAAGTTCATTGTATAATTAATCAATATGGAACAACAAAATTTAAATCAGGAACAAGTTCAACAAGCTGAGAATGCACAAGCAACATTTCCTCAGTCCTCTCCTACCGAGGCACCAACGCAACAACCGCCTAAACGTAATAAGAAAACGCTTTATATTATCATAGCCGTATTAGTTGTGTTGCTCATCGGTGGTGGCGCATGGTTCGTTTGTGCAAACAATGCTGCATCACAAGAGGAGATGGCTTACCAAATCCTCGAAAACAACGACAATCCACAAGACTATCAAGACTTTCTTGAAAAATATCCTAACAGTGAGCATGCTGACGAAGTACGTCAGCGCTTAACAAAGTTAGAAGAGATGTTGGCTAAGTGGAACACGATTGCTCTCTCTGACAATATTAATGACTTTATCAATTTTAAGAACACCTACAACGACATTCAGTATGGCCGTTTGTGCGACATTAAGATTGACTCATTAGATTTCATAATTGCACAAAAGCAAGGCACACCTGAAGCATACCAACATTACCTTGACTCACACCCTGACGGACGCTATGCCTCTGAAGCATCTATCGCACAGGGTACGCTGCGCGATCAGGAGGTGGACGAACAAGACCGCCAACAAATCAGCAGCATTGTTACGGAATTCTTCAACGGATTTGCATCACTCGATGACAACCGTATTTGCTCTAACATTGCTTCGACTATGGACAAGTTCCTTAAGCATAGCAACGTAAACAAGTCAAATGTGCTTTCGACCATACACGCTATGTTCAATGAGCACATTCAGTCTTGCCAATTCAATGTCAATCGCGACTTTCAAATAAAGCGCAATGGAGCATCGTACGTCGCCACCTTCACGGTAGACCAACACATCGAACGTGACAATGAAGGCAAAACTTTTGGTCAGTACAAGTGTACCGCTGTTATCAACGACCAAATGCTTATCACATCACTTACGATGGATGAAATATCGTCACAGCAAAACAATTAAAGCATCGTATTCTCTTAGTTTTATTATTTAAATACACATACACAACATGTTGACTATCAACTCTTACGAAGAATTTGAGAAATACCTTGGTCAAGAACTTGGCAAGTCTGAATGGCTCGAAGTTGACCAAGACCGCATCAATGCCTTTGCCGATGCTACACTTGACCACCAATGGATTCATGTTGACCCTGAAAAGGCCAAGAATGGTCCATTTGGTCAAACCATTGTACACGGTTATCTGACCCTTTCACTCCTACCCTACATGTGGGAACAAATCATTAAGGTAAACAACCTCAAGATGATGGTAAACTACGGCATGGACAAGATGAAATATGGCCAAGCCGTGCTCAGCGGACAAAGTATTAGATTGGTTGCTACACTGCATAGCATTGCTAACCTTCGCGGTATCTGCAAGGTTGAGATCAAATTCACTATTGAAATCAAAGATCAGAAGAAGCCTGCACTCTCGGGTATTGCAACCTTCCTCTACCACTTCAACTAAGAGTAACTGACATTTATACATTATAAAAGGCATACAAGCAAGCCACTTGTATGCCTTTTACGTTTCACCAAACAACGATGGACACTTACTTAACTTTAAAGACATCTGCCGAAACTCAACTTTCCGAGAAGCGATCAAAATTTTTAGCCTTCGCCCTACACGTTGCCTCTGAAGAGGAGGCTAAGGAAATGGTGTCTCTTTATAAGAAAGAATACTATGATGCCCGCCACGTGTGCTATGCCTATGTTATAGGAAATGAAGCCGAAATCACACGAGCTAACGACGATGGCGAACCAAGCGGTACTGCGGGGCGCCCCATATTAGGACAAATTCTTTCGCGCAATCTTACATACACGTTAGGAATTGTCGTACGCTATTTCGGAGGAGTAAAGTTAGGTACAGGCCCTTTGGGAGTAGCTTATAAAACCGCCATTGGAGAAGCCTTAGATGAAGCAGAAAAAATAGAAAAAATCGTTACCCAAACATTTATCATTTATGCTCCATACACTGAAGCAGACATCGCCATGCGTTTTATTCGAGAAGCAAAGGCTGACATCACACAACGCGACTATGATGAACAAGGAACATTTCTAACTATTGAGATTAGGAAAGATGACGAGTCAGTCTTACGTGAAAGACTATCTAAAATATTAACATTAAAATTTATAAGCAATGACACCAACGAATAATATTATATTTGAGCCATTGAAAGATGTAGACTATCAATACGCGTGTCGACTATATGAATATGCCTTTCCTATAGAAGAACGTCGCAATACGTCCGAGTGGCTACTCCAATACCAGCAAAATCCACTATTTAACATTCTGTGCATTAAGCAAGACCAAATCTTTCAAGGAATACTTTGCTATTGGACATTTGAGTCTTTTCACTACATCGAACACTTTGCCATATCGCTTCAGCAACGAGGAAATGGCATTGGCAGTGCTGCGTTAGAACTCTTTACAGCAACACGCGCGCTATATCCAATCATACTCGAGGTAGAACCCGACACAGACGACACCACTCATAGACGAATCTTGTTTTACAAAAAGCATCGTTTTCAAATCATAGACCATCCCTACTTACAACCCCCCTATCATAAAGGAGGCTCTTCTTTTCCACTGAACATCATGTGTAACGATGTAAACTTTGCTAATCACAACTTTGACAACATTGTAAGGATAATTCACCATCAAGTATATCACTATATCAAATAGTGAGCTACGAAGTTTCTTACATAAATTCACTGCAACCTATAGGTTCAAACATGCGCCATTTAAGAAAATACAAATTTGTAGGACACAAAGTCAACCTCTAATGATTGGAATTGCCCATGACAGCAAGAGTTGCAATATTAGGGGTGTAAAAGTTGGACTACGCTGCGTCCTTGCAAAACACACTGTCGCAGCACCCTTTTGCTATAAAATAGCACACAATTTATATTTTATTAGACACAAACAGATTGTTTTTAAAATATAATCTGTAAATTTGCACATACTAAAGGGCAAGAACGTATACGAACCTCTTTCTATTATAAGGGTTCTTTGCAAAAATCAGAAACACTTATTTCTTGACGCATTATTAATACTTCTCGTCAGCCCTCCAATTCCCAACGAAATTCATCTCATAAAAATTTATTAGTAATTGTTGTGCCATATCGCGTTATACATTTATAACGCTTCAACATTTCATAGCATAACACGCACGCTTTGCAGCCCAAAACGCGCAACGCTCAATATGCTTTTTAATTTATGAGCACAAAATAATGACGCACGTATGGCTAACTTAACAAAAGATCAATTAAAAGAAAAAGATACGTCAGAGTTGAAAGCACTCGCTAAAAGCCTAAAGATAAAAGCTATTAGCAAAAAGACGAATGACGAACTTATTTATGCCATTTTAGATGCTCAAGCGGAAGGCGTTTCAACAACGAGCAAGATTGAAAAACGCTCAAAGCGAACAACTAAAGCAGCAGAACAAATTCAAAACCCATCTTTATTTCCCGACACAGAAACAGACCCCATGACTAATACACCCCCCGATATGACCGAAAAAGAAGGAAAGCCACAACCTATTGCCATAGAATTACCTAAACGTAAACGTGGTCGTCCGTCAAAAGCAGAAATTGCTGCACGTGAGGCAGCAATTAAAGCAGCCGAAGAAGCTGCACGTTTGCAAGCCGAAGAGACACAGCAAACTGCCGAAAAGGAAGAAAATGTAGAAAGCGAAACTACATCAGAAGAAAACCGCCCAACCCAAGGAACACTAACCGATGAAGTGCCAGACTTTATTGCCGAACAAATGCGTAACAACAAATCGAGTGAAGAAGGGCAAAATCCCGACGTACTCGACATGGAAGAAGTGAAACGCACTTTAGGCAATAAGAATCCTTCATTTAAGATGCAAGATGTTGTTCGTCCCGAACTCAACATAGCTGACAATCCGAACAATCAGAAAGACTTTATTATCACCAAAGACATTCCTGTTATTTTTGAAGGCAGCGAACTTAACGTGCCTCAAAACACAACAGGCAACGACTTTTATGATAATAACTCAGCAGAGGGAGGCTTCAACGCATTTGCAAGCCGTCCCAAATTCCGCCGTTTTAAAGACGACCCCATTGTACAAGGCAATTTAGCACAAAAGGCTAATAAGCATGTGGGGACTGAAAGGACAAACAACAATCAAGAAGCTTACATTCCCTCATCACAGGCTGACTTCGTACCTATTACCGAACAACAGCCTATGCCCTCTGACCACTTACTTTCTGGCCGAGGCGTGCTTGAGATTGTGCCCGAAGGCTTTGGTTTCCTACGTTCTTCCGACTACAACTATTTAGCATCACCTGACGATATCTACGTTTCGCCCACACAAATTCGACAGTTTGGACTCAAGCCCGGCGATGTAGTCGAAGGGCAAGTAAAGATACCACGCGATGGTGAGAAGTTCTTTGCTCTCATTGACATTGATCGCATTAACGGATTATTGCCAGACGAAGTACGCGACCGCATTTCGTTCGAACACCTCGTACCGCTCTTCCCAGAGGAGAAGTTCAACCTTTGTTCAGGTAAAGGCGATAGCACCTCTTGCCGATTAGTTGACCTCTTCACGCCAATCGGTAAGGGACAGCGCGCCCTCATTGTGGCACAACCCAAAACGGGTAAAACAATGTTGATGAAAGACATTGCCAACGCTATCGCTCGCAATCACCCCGACACGTACCTCATGATGCTGCTCATCGACGAACGCCCTGAAGAAGTTACCGACATGATGCGCACCGTAAAGGCCGAAGTCATCGCCTCAACCTTTGACGAACCCGCTGCGCGTCACGTCAAGATAGCAGGAATCGTTCTCGACAAAGCCAAGCGTATGGTAGAGTGTGGTCACGATGTCGTTATATTCCTCGACTCAATCACCCGTTTAGCTCGTGCGTACAACACTGTTGCACCAACATCAGGCAAGATACTCTCTGGTGGTGTTGACGCAAATGCATTGCAAAAGCCCAAACGCTTCTTCGGTGCAGCACGTAACATCGAAGGCGGAGGCTCACTCACTATCATTGCCACCGCACTTATCGACACAGGTTCTAAGATGGACGAAGTCATCTTCGAAGAGTTTAAGGGTACGGGCAATATGGAGTTGCAGCTTGACCGCTCATTGGCTAACAAGCGTATCTTCCCTGCCGTCAACATTGTTGCTTCTTCTACCCGTCGCGACGACTTGTTGCAAGATGAGATTACGCGTAAGCGCATGTGGATTTTGCGCAACTACATCTCAGACATGACGCCTATTGAAGCCATGACCGATGTAAAGAAACGGTTAGAAGATACAAAAGATAATCAAGAGTTCATCGCTTCAATGAACGGATAATCTCACAGAAGTTACAGACATACAAAAAGGAGCCGCCTTTGATTACTTAATAGCAATCAAAGGCGGCTCCTTTTACGTTCAGACATCCATGAGAACACAGAACGATTACTATCCCCTACCCTTTAGCAGATGCGAGTTAAGGTATTGCTGCACCTTATCGCGATAACTATCAGAGATAGGCAAATACTTATCATTAAAGACTATCTGCCCACGCTCAAATACACGAATCTTGCTCATGTTAACAATAAACGAACGATGAACACGGTAGAACGTAGAAGAGGGCAACGTCTGCTCAAGACTACGCATTGATGTTAAACTCAGTATGGGCTTCTGTGCAGATGACAAATAGATTTTCACATAATCTTTTAAGCCTTCAATGTACTCAATATCATCAAAGTCAACGCGCAACAGTTTGTAATCGCTCTTGACGAATACATAGCCGTCGTTACTACTTGCCGACTCCGTTAATGTTATTGCAGATTCACTTGAATCTGTGCTCAGTTCATTTACAATTTCCTGATTATCACCAATTGCCTCACTTGACTGAGCGGTGGACTGCAACTTTAGTTGACTCATCTCGTACCACTTTTGCGCTCTACTCACAGCCCCTACAAAGTCAGCATAACTAATTGGCTTTAGCAAATAGTCAAGTGCATTCACCTTATAACCATCAATCGCATACTGACTGAAAGCTGTGGTAAAGATAATTCGCGTGCGAGCAGTGTCAATCGTTCGCGAAAACTCCAAGCCGTCTAAGTCGGGCATTTGAATGTCCAAGAACAAGATGTCAACGGGCTTCTTTTGCAATCCTCCCATCGCCTCAATAGCACTTGAATAGCTACCGCAGAGTTCAAGCATGGGAGTCTTCTTTACATAACTCTCAAGCAATCCCAGCGCAAGCGGCTCGTCATCGATAATAGCGCATTTCATAATTATATTAGTGTTTAATGGGTTTATCATAGATGTCAATTACAGAACGATAGGTACTACCCCCATCTGCAAGTTCGACACGCCACGTATATTGGTTGGGGTAAGAATATTCCAGGCGACTTGCCACCTGCTGGAGTCCAATACCCCCTGGCGACTTATCGCTTTCGCGTTGTGGCGTGTTACTGTTTTCACAGCAGAAACATAAATGATGCGCATCACTCTTTAAAGTGATATGAATAAAATTATGAAGTCCAGAACTTATGCCATGCTTGAACGCATTCTCTACTAAAGAGATAAAGATAAGCGGAGCGATTTGAAGGTTCTCTTCCTTCGGATAGTCAAACACCACCGTTACATCAACATTGTCAAGCAATCGCAGACGCATAAGCGATATGTAAGACTGTAAGAACTCCACCTCCTTATTCAAGCTAACCCGTTCCGTCTGATTTTCGTACAACATGTAGCGCAACAAACGACTCAACTCATGAATGGCCCATTGAGCTTTTTCCTGATCAAATCCCGTAAGGGCATAAATGTTATTGAGCGTATTGAGCAAGAAGTGTGGGTTAATTTGGTTCTTTAAGTTCTTTAGTTCCGCTTGCGAGCGTCCTAACTCCGCCTCGGCACGTGCTTTTTCACTTTGCTTCCAACGCTTACTTAAATGTAATGCGACCGAAGCTCCTATAGCCGACACATAAAATAAGAATCCACGAACGATGAAAAACACCTTAGGCGGAAGGTCATTACTGAATCCCGGCCGTGGTCCGCGCCAGCCACCACGAGGCCCCATCATGGGTTTATTCATTGGTGGTGCGAGCAAGATGGCCTGCATTTCAATACCCAACTGATATACTAAAAAGATCAGCACGTTACAGATAAAGAACCACCTACGTTTCTCCTTATTAAGTAAGAAGCGCGGCACAAAAATAAAGTAATTTAAATAGAAGCTAACGCATAACGTTATGGGCAATAAAGAGCCATGAATGTAATGGTTCCAGTCTATCGCTTCCCCTCTTCGCTTAAAAAATAAGGGCGAAATGAAAATGTAGCTCCAAGCCAACACATGTACTGCAACCTCTATAAACGTTTCGATACGTGGTTGCTTGGATTGTAAAGTATGCTTTTCTGCCATTATGTAATCTTCGTTTTGATACGTGCAAAAATACAAAAAGAGGTTCGGAGATAATCAATAATATCATCAAAACCGAACCTCAATTCATTCAAATATTAGAATTACTACTCATATCTTATCGCCTCAATAGGGTCGAGACTTGCAGCCTTCTTGGCAGGATACCAACCAAAGAATATGCCCGTAGCCGAACAAACGACAAAACTCAAGAGTACGCTCCAAGGCTGTATTTGTATCGGCCAATGAGCAAACACGTTAATGCCAACTGCCGCACCAATGCCACAAAGCACACCTATCAGACCTCCCGTAACGCTGAGCAATACTGACTCTATCAAGAACTGATTTAAGATGTCAATGCCACGCGCGCCGACCGACATTCGCAAGCCGATTTCCTTCGTGCGCTCCGTCACACTCACATACATAATGTTCATAATACCGATACCACCAACTACGAGCGAGATACAAGCTACCACTAAGAGTAGCACGGTCATCGTGTCTGAGGTTGAGTTCATCATCTCAGCCATCTCTTGTTGACTGCGAATAGTGAAGTTGTCCTCGTCCGTTCCCTTTAGCTTATGATTTTCGCGTAAGATGTTCGTCACGTCCTCAATCGCTAAATCCGTCATATCCTCTGTAATGGCAGAAGCATTGATGCCTTGTAAGTAGGTAACAGAGAGTATACGTTTCATGACCGTTGTATAAGGAGCAAATACGACATCATCTTGGTCCATACCAAATGAGTTGTACCCTTTTGACTCCAATACGCCAACGATGCGAAACGGAATTTTGTTATAACGAATAACCTTGCCTATCGGATCCTCTCCATTCGTAAACAGATTGTCCGCTACCGTTTTACCAATCACACACACCTTCGCGCTCGTCTTTACCTCCTCGTCAGTAAACATCTCGCCGTCCTTTATCTTCTGCTGACGAATCTGCAAATAATCGGGCGAGATGCCGTACATGGTCGATGGCGTATTGTTATTGCCATTAATGAACTGTCCCGAAGCGTTTACACTGGGTGATATGGCAGCTAAGTACTTCGACTGCTCCTTGAGCGTCTCATAGTCTTTCAACTTCAGCGTCTGCATATCCGAAGCGTCTTGTTGCGCTCCGCCAGGTCCCTTGTCCTGTCCAGGACGGATCATAATCATGTTCGAGCCCATCTCTGCAATGTTCGCTTGAATGCTCTTCTTCGAACCCTGTCCGATAGCCATCATGGCGATGACTGAAGCCACACCGATGATGATACCCAACATCGTCAAAAAGGAACGGAGCTTATTGGCAGCAATGGCGCGCAAAGCTATCTTAAATAAATTTGCTATATTCATATTTTACTTACGATTTACGACTCCTCCGTTACAGGTAATTCGGCCAGAGCCTTTGCCGCTGAATGAATATTATGGTTGACCACGTCCTCACGTATCAAGCCGTCACGTAGGAAGATGTTACGACTTGAGTAAAGCGCGATTTCAGGATTGTGCGTAACGAATATAATCGTTCGTCCAGCCTTAAAGAGCTTTTGAAACAGCACGAGTATCTCAAACGAAGTGCGCGTGTCCAAATTACCCGTAGCCTCATCGGCCAAAATAACAGCTGGATTGTTAACCAAAGCACGCGCTATGGCCACACGCTGCATTTGACCGCCCGACATCTGGTTTGACTTATGATACAGGCGCTCGCCAAGCCCTACCATTTTCAATGCCTCAATACTTCGCTCGCGACGTTCACTGGCCGACACCGAAGCATTATACATCAAGGGGAGTTCAACGTTTTCGACCGCTGTAGTTTTGGGCAGCAAGTTATAGTTTTGAAACACAAAGCCAATTTTGCGATTACGTAATATGGCCCGCTCGCTGCGCTTCATCGAACGCACACTCACGCCGTCCAAATAATATTCACCACTTGAAGGCGTATCAAGACACCCCAATTGGTTGAGCAAAGTAGATTTACCCGAACCCGACGTACCCATAATGGTTACGAACTCGCCCTCATAAATCTTAAACGAAACGCCTTTCAGTGCATGTACGGTCTCATCGCCCACAATAAAGTTACGTCGAACATTGTCCAACTCTATCACCACCTTCTTGTCAGCCCTATCTTCAGGCTGAGGAAAGGTCTCATCTATTATCTTTTCCATAATAGTTTACTTTTTCTTTTTACTGGGAGGCCCTGGTGAGAAGGGACTCTTCTCGTCGCCCCCCTCAGCCGATGCTGAAGACTCATCGTTATTAGCAGCCTCCTTCATGTCGACTACTACGACCGTACCCTCTTTCACACCACTCAATATCTGTGTGCGAGTGCCATTCGTTATGCCCGTCTGTACACTGTAAGCCTTAAAGGTTCTCCCCTCACGCACCCAAAGTTTGTGCGTACCATTGCAGTCAACAATTTTATCTTTTGCCCCAACCGTTTCCTTCGTAGGAGTAAAACGCAATGCCTTTGTCGGCACACTAACAATGCCCGTTTGCTCCATTGTGTAGATAGTAACGTTGGCTGTCAATCCTGGTTTCAACTTTAAGTCAGGGTTAGGAGCAGAGATAACTACTTCGTAAGTAACTACATTATTCTCCGTTGTAGCCTCATTGCGCACCTGCGTTACAGTACCTTCAAACGTTTCGTCGGGATAAGCATCAACCGTATAGGTGACACGCTGTCCTACCTTCACCTGACCTATGTCGGCCTCGTCAACACTTGCCACAACGCGCATATCAGTCATGTCCTTCACAATCGTAAAGAGCGTCGGCGTACTAAAGCTTGAAGCTACAGTCTGGCCTTCTTCAACTGATTTGCTCAACACCACACCGTCAATAGGCGACGTAATCGTAGCATAACTTAAGTTGGTTTGCGCTTTATTGACCGCCTCTTGACGCTGAGCCACAAGGCTTTGAGCCTGCTGCAACGACAGACGAGCTGACTCGTAATCGTTGGCACTAATAAGCCCCTTGCCATAGAGCGTCTTCATGCGATTAAAGTTCGACTGCTGATAGCTCAGATCGCTCTTTGCGCTCTCCAGTTGGCTCGTAGCGCTCTTCAGTTCACTGATTAAGTTCGTCTTATCCAACTCGGCAATGACTTGTCCCTTCTTCACTACACTATTGTAGTCAACGTAAATCTTATCAATGATGCCCGACACCTGCGTACCGACCTCAACCGAAGTCACGGCCTCAATCGTACCCGTTGCCGTCACACTATTTCCAATAGTAGCTTTTTCTACTTTGGCAGTTTCGTAGCTCACCTCAAAGGGAGCCTCCTGCTTTTGCAAAAAGGCATAGACGCCGCCTGCTACGATTGCTACAGCCGCTACACCAATGAGCATTTTCTTCTTATTCAACTTCATGGTTTTATATTCGTCTTTTCAAGTTACTTTAATTCTTCGCCCCCATAGAATGAGAGCAAATTACGATTTAATAATGCGGTATACTTGTCTTGCAACATCTGCTGTTGCGCATTCAACAAGTTAGCACGACTGTTCAATAACTCGGCTATGTTCTTCAGTCCCAAGTTGAACTGTTCTGTCATGAGGTCATAACTTGTTTCCATGCTCTCTACACTTGACTTTGCAGCGACATACTTTGCTTGCGAATTAGTAGCATTGAGCCAATACGTCTCAATGGTTTGCGACAATTGCTTTTGCGTGTCCTGTAAGTCGAGTTGAGCAGTCGTCTCTGCCACCTTAGCACGTTCGACAGCACTCTTGTTCTTACGATTGTCGAATATCGGAATGCTAACCGACACGCCTAACTGACCACTAAAGTTATTTCGCATTTGCTTGGCCCAATTCGTTTGGCTACCGGTCATGTGGCTATCGCCTAAACTTCCCGTAAGGCTCACCGTGGGCATATAGCCGCTCTTAGCTATCTTTGTGTTCAAAGCACTTTGTTCTATAGCCAATTGTGAACGCTTTATTTCTGGACGGCTTTCTAACGCTGCCTCATAAATAGCCGCTTTCGTTGGAATCGTGCTTAACACTTGAGCATCAGTAGCACTGATAGGTTGAACGTCGAAAGCCACGTCCGAAGACAATTCGAGCAACTGCTTCAATTGCATTTTAGCATCAGCTATCTGCGTTTGAACGTTCACTACATCGTAGCGTCCTTGACTCATTTGTGCCTGCAACTGTGCCAAGTCAGCTTTTGCCATCGAGCCCACCTTTACCATTTGCTCACCACGCTGACAGATGACAGAGTCCTGCTTCAAAAGCGTTTCGTTCACTTTCTCGGCCTCCGTCATGTAGAGTATCTGCACGTAGAGTTGCGCTATTTGCTCTTTAATCTTGTTAGCAGAAGTTTGCGTGTCGTAGGCCGCCATTTGCTGCGAATACTGTGCGTTGGTTATGTTCATCTTATTCTTACCACCGTTCCATACGACCCACTGTGCGCTCACGCCATAGCTGCCATTTTGTGTAGCCTTATCAGCAGCCGACGTTGCAATTCCACCATTTACGAAGTTACCACCACTCTCTTGAAATGGGCGATAATTCACCCCTTGCGTAACAGAGGCACTTAGACTGGGCAACAATCCTGCCTTGGCTTCCGTCACGTCGACACGTGTGGACTGCTCCGTAGCCTGACTCTTGAGCAACTGCACATTGTGTGCTAAAGCATAGTTGATGCAATCGCTGAGCGACCACACACCGTCTGCCGTCTGTGCCCAACCGCAGAAGGGCAACAGGCTCAACACCGTAGCCATTCCTAATTTTTGCAGTTTAACCATTTTCATACTGTCTTTTGTTTCGTTTTTACAAGTGCAAAGGTAGGCTGCCCTAAATAGTTAAAATGCATATAAAGACTTGTTGACACTGCAAAATAGACGAACCCGTGCTTTTTATCGACGAATGTAGGATACGTGCTTTGTTAAGTAGGTGTAAGCCCACTTACAATACCTCGTTCGCAATGTCAACTTTGATTAAAAATAAGTACGCAACTGAGTCAACCTACCTTATGAATAAAGATAAGAGAAAGGATCCCCAAATGTTAGATCATAGGTTGAGAAGCATACTTTTCTCGGTGATTAGTTATCGTCCACTACGTAGTAGACGTGTTTCCACTACGTAGTGGAAACACGTACACTACCAAGTGGAAACACGTACACTACGTAGTGGACGATGACAAGTCGACATTCATCAAATAGCGGATAACTTCAAATTACGGCCTCTTCCCCTAGCCCTCCCCGGTCGAGGAGGCTAGAGGAAGATGCCGTAATTTGAAGTTTATCAGCCCTTTATCTCACATAGAGTATCTCATAAGGCCAAAAGGAAGTTATTTTACTTGATGTACCTTTACTTTCGTAAATTCATCGGCATCACTAAACTCAACAATAAAAGTTCTATCACTACCTGACGTATTCCTGCTAAATTTACAAATAACATCATTTGCTCCTTTACGCTGATAGATGCTATAATCATCACAACAATAGCCTACAGCATTTTCTAATTTTTGATTTATACAAACAGACGGCAAATTGCTACTATCGTATAGCGTAACGATTTTGCCATTACTTTGAATTTTGATGCTCTCTAAAGTCCAATAATGATTGGTTGACGATGTATTCAATCTATATTTTCCACCCTTATTTGGCACTTCATACGTAATCTCTTGTCCAATAGCAATGTCATCAAAATCATCATTTGAACAACAACTCATTAACAATGTTGCAATCATAACAGAAAGCAGTTGTATTAAAGTCTTCATTTCAAAACCTTTTTAAAATTCGACATAAAATGTAAATCCATTAATTCATGTTTTGATACTTGATATCCATTATAATTATCATTTATATCAAGTCCTACTACATTACTTGCCAAAATATTATAATTTCAATAGAAATATCCATTTAACTTTCCTCCTCACTCCCATACGCAATGGTATAGTGAAGCTCTAACAGTCCTTGAACTAGTCTTCTCTATTTTGTTCAACATCGCAGTTGCTTTGGCAAGCGCCTCTTCGACACTTACGTAATAAGAAGTTGAAGCACCTAACTGCCCTTCCCTCTTATTTAAGACATTTTCATCTTCGCTACATGATAGGAAGAGAAAAATGATAAAGAAAAGCAAGAATTTTAAAACTTTCATTTTCTTCTACTTTTTATTCTTCTTAATGTTTATTGAGACGCGTCTGATGCAAAAGTATAACATCTTAAATGCCTCGCACAGCGTTTTAATAAAAGAGTATCTTTATCACAAGTAAAATACCCACCAAAGGGTATGCTTCAGCAGACTCTCGAGCATGGTCTACAAAAGTGCATACCCACACAAGGTGAAGCACACAATTGATAAGAGTACAAGAGTGCAAACAACTTTAGTTTTAATATTTAAAACTGTCAACCAAATTCAGTATACGTCAGTTGGGCTAAAATTCAATTAGCTAAAAGAAGAGCCAGAGACTATTCGAATGTAAACAACTTCATGGATATGGTATATTATATCAATAAAGAAGAATGCTTCCGCTACTCACTCGAATCAACATAGACTCCATTTTTATCTTGAATTGTTCCTAAATACATGTTTTTTAGTTGCTAAATTGTTAATTGTATTGATTATTTTGTACTTTTGCAATCAAATAGTTATTTTGATACAAAACCAAATCGAATATAGCAATGTCAATTGAACATTCAAAAGAACTCATGAACCTTGCCGCTGATAACATACGTATATTGGCAGCAAGTATGGTAGAACGTGCAAAGTCAGGACACCCTGGTGGCGCTATGGGTGGAGCGGACTTTATCAACGTGCTCTATTCAGAATTTCTAAATTTCGACCCCGATGAAGCAACATGGCGCTGCCGTGATCGTTTCTTCCTCGACCCAGGTCACATGTCGCCCATGCTATATTCACAGCTGGCCTTGATCGGAAATTACACCATTGATGAATTGAAGCAATTCCGCCAATGGGGCTCGCCAACTCCTGGACACCCAGAAGTATGCCCTCAGCGTGGTATCGAAAATACTAGTGGTCCATTAGGTCAAGGCCATACTTATGCGGTAGGCGCAGCAATTGCAGCTAAAGCTTTATATGCGCGTACTGGTAATCCTGGCTTTAATAAGGAGAAAATTTATGCCTACATCTCAGACGGAGGCGTGCAAGAGGAAATTTCACAAGGCGCAGGACGTATAGCAGGCCACTTAGGGCTGAATAATCTTATTATGTTTTTCGATGCCAATGAAGTGCAACTCTCTACCGATACTTCTGCCGTTATATCAGAGGATACGGGAATGAAATATCGTGCATGGAATTGGAATGTGCTCGAAATAGACGGTAACGATGCTGAGCAAATTCGTAATGCGTTGAAGGCTGCAAATGAAGAAGAATCACGTCCTACGCTTATTATAGGTCATTGTGTTATGGGTAAGGGAGCCCGTAAAGCCGACGGCACTTCTTACGAACACAATTGCAAAACGCATGGCGCTCCATTAGGCGGTGACGCCTATATTAATACTATAAAGAATTTAGGTGGTGATCCCGAAAATCCCTTTGTAATTCGCGAACAAGTAAAACAAATGTACGATGAGCGCAAAGCAGATTTGCGAAAAATCGTTGCTGCTCGTCGCGCAGAAGAAAAGGAATGGGAAATTGCAAATCCTGAAAAAGCCGCTCAGCTCAACGATTGGATGGCAAACAAATTGCCATCAATCCCTTGGGAAACAATCGAACAAAAGCCCAATTCTCCCACTCGTAATGGATCTTCAGCGTGTCTAAGCCTACTATCAGAGTACGTGCCCAATATGATAGTTTCATCAGCCGACTTGTGCAACTCAGATAAGACAGATGGCTTTTTGAAGCATACAACGGAAATCAGCCGTACTAACTTTGGTGGTGGCTTCTTACAAGCAGGTGTCTCAGAACTCACTATGGCATGCATTTGCATTGGTATGATGTTACACGGAGGTATCATTACAGCTATGGGCACTTTCTTCGTATTCTCAGATTATATGAAGCCTGCTATCCGAATGGCAGCTTTAATGGAAGTTCCTGTAAAGTTCGTGTGGACGCACGATGCTTTCCGAGTAGGCGAGGATGGTCCTACACACGAGCCCGTTGAACAAGAAGCGCAAATCCGCTTAATGGAAAAGTTAAAGAACCATAGCGGCCGCGATAGTGTTCGTGTATTGCGTCCTTGCGATGTACATGCCGTAACAGAGTGTTGGCGAATGGCTATGGAGAACATGAACACACCAACCGCCCTCATCTTTAGTCGCCAAAACGTTAACGACCTACCAGCGGGAACTGACTATCGTGAAGGAATTTTGCACGGTGCCTACTCTGTAATTAAAGAGGATAATCCAGATGTTATACTCGTAGCTTCAGGCTCTGAGGTTGCTACATTAGTAGATACTGCAGCGTTATTAAAAGAAGATGGCGTCAAGGCACGTGTGGTAAGTTGTCCAAGTGAAGGTCTCTTCCGTAGTCAAAGCAAGGAATATCAAGAAGCATTGTTACCAACAGGTGGTAAAATCTTTGCGCTAACTGCAGGTCTTCCTGTCAATTTTGAAGGTCTTGCTGGCTCAAACGGAAAGGTTTATGGTCTTGAAAGCTTCGGCTTTAGCGCTCCTTATAAGGTCCTTGACGAAAAGTTAGGCTTCACTCCCCAAAATATTCACAAAGAAGTCTTAGCTTATCTTAAAAAGTAAAGGCACGTTGTGCTAACAATACAATAAAATAAGATTGCGGGGCTGCGATAGCGTTCCGCATTCTTATACAAAACATATAACTTTCTCTCCAAATATGATAGGACTTGCAAGTGATCATGCTGGCTTTGAACTAAAACAGTATGTAAAAGAGTATCTTGAAGCTAAGGGCATAGAATACAAGGACTATGGCACATATACTACCGACAGTTGCGACTATCCCGACTATGCACACGCTCTCGCACGCGGTATTGAAAATGCAGAAGTTGAAAAAGGTATTGCTATTTGTGGTAGTGGTGAAGGCATCTCAATGACGCTCAATAAACATCAGCGCATTCGTGCTGCGTTGGTTTGGATACCCGAAATCGCACACATGACCCGTTTACACAACGATGCCAATGTATTAGTAATGCCAGGACGTTATATCGACAATCAAACAGCACACGATATAATGGACGAATTCTTCAATACTGACTTTGAAGGGGGACGCCATATACGCCGCATTGAAAAAATTCCAGTTTAATTTTGTACAAAATAATGTGCAAACATTCTCTAAATCAATAGAAAGTACTATCTTTGCACTCGCTTTTACAAAAAACGAAAACAAACTAAATACTTAAACTGGAATGACTAAATCAGAGATAATCAAGGCTATTGCGACCAAAAAAGGTTTTGACCGTGCAACCGTTTCGCAGGTTCTTGAAGCCTTTACGGTCGAAATAAAGGATGCCTTGCTTGAAGGCAATAATGTCAGTATGCGTGGCTTCGGTACATTCTACTTGAAGCACAGAGCAGAAAAAACCGCGCGTAATATGCAGAGCAATACAACCATTATCATACCAGCTCACGATATTGCGGCGTTTAAGCCAGCTAAAGAATTTGCTGTGTCGGTAAAAGACAAAACAATCGAAGCATAAAGCAAAAAATACAATTAACATAATTAACTAAAAACGTAATAGGTATGCCTAACGGAAAAAAGAAGAAAAGACATAAGATGTCTACTCACAAACGTAAAAAAAGACTACGCAAGAATCGTCATAAGAGCAAGTAAAAAGCTCGACGGCTCTTATTTATACCAGAGTCTTTAAATTAACAACGAGTAAACGAGCTTATATTATGTTCTCTACAAGAGCATTGACACTCGTTTGCTCGTTCTTTTTTAGTATTACATGGTGCATAGTTTAGGTCTTAGCATAAAACGAACTCTAACTATGCAAAACCGAAAAAGCATTAATTCATGACAAGCGAAGTTATTGTAGATGTAACCAAGCAAGACATTTCAATCGCACTGCTCGAAGACAAAAGGTTAGTAGAGTATCAGCGCGAGGGACGTTCAGAACATTTTTCTGTTGGAAACATCTACTTGGCAAAGGTACGCAAACTAATGCCAGGGCTGAATGCTTGCTTCGTGAATGTTGGTTACGAGCGCGATGCCTTTCTACATTACTTAGACTTAGGCACACGCTATAAAACGCAAGAGAAGTTTCTACAAATGTTGGGCGATGGTCGTCGTAACATATCGCTTGACAAAGTAGCAAAACAACCCGAAATCGAAAAAGAGGGAACCATACAGTCTACCTTAAAAGTCGGACAAGAAATTCTCGTTCAAATCGTTAAAGAACCAATTAACACAAAAGGGCCTCGTCTTACATCAGAGTTATCTTTTGCTGGGCGTTTTTTGGTACTTATTCCGTTCAGTGATAAAGTATCTGTCTCATCAAAAATAAAGTCAGGTGCCGAGCGTACTCGTCTAAAACAACTCATACAAAGCATTAAGCCCAAAGGCTTTGGTGTGATAATCCGTACTGTTGCTGAAGGTATGCGCGTAGCTGAGTTAGACAACGAGATGCAAATACTACTCACAAGGTGGAACAACACAATCGAAAAGGTAAAGCAGTCGCGTAGTGAAGCCATGATACTACCGCAACTTGTTTATGAAGAAACGAGTCGAACAGTAGCACTTTTACGCGATTTGTTTAATCCGTCGTACGAAAACATTTATGTCAACGACCAATCAGTATTTGACGAAGTACGCAACTACGTTACACTTATTGCGCCCGAGTGCAAAGATATTGTAAAGCTTTACAAAGGTAGTGTCCCCATATTCGACAACTTCTCGGTAACAAAGCAAATTAAGACATCATTGGGCCGCACTGTCACCTACAAACATGGAGCCTATCTCATTATTGAGCAAACCGAAGCTCTACATGTTGTTGACGTTAATAGTGGAAATCGTTCGAAAAGCCCTGAAGGTCAAGAGGTGAACGCCTTAGATGTTAATCTTGGGGCTGCTGATGAGTTAGCACGTCAATTACGCCTACGCGATATGGGGGGCATTATAGTCGTTGACTTTATCGATATGGCAATGCCCGAAAATAGGCAAAAACTATACGAACGTATGGTTGAGAATATGCGTAAAGATCGCGCAAAACATAGCATACTCCCCTTGTCGAAGTTTGGTCTGATGCAAATCACACGTCAGCGCGTACGTCCCGTGATGGACGTCAATGTCGAAGAAACTTGTCCGACCTGCGGTGGTACAGGTAAAATTATGCCAAGTATACTCTTTACTGATTCACTCGAAACGAAAATAGACTTTTTGGTAAATAAGCTCGGAATTAAGCGCTTTCGTCTTTATGTACACCCATTTGTAGCAGCTTACATTAACCAAGGTCTGTTCTCGATAAAGAGTCGTTGGCAGTTGAAATACGGATTAGGAGTTAAAGTACTTCCCAACCAAAAACTGGCCTACTTACAATACACCTTCCACAATATGAAGGGTGAAGAAATCATTTTAAACCAACATAACGCATGAAGTAAGCAAATTCTCCTTTCTTGAGTCATAAAACAATCAACTTAAGAAATGGCGAGCTAAAGCATAATCCCCACATTTACATCCTTAACAGAGTGTAAGTGTGGGGATTTTAAGTTTGGCTCTATAACGAATTGTATGGGTAGCTAAAATGATTCTACAAGAATTTGTGTGAGTTAACACACATTTTTTCGAATTATTGGTGTCCGATAAAAAATTGAGACTTTCGAAAAAGATAGGGCAACCCACCTAACGAATCACCTGTCTCGATGTAAGTCATTTTTTGGCTGCTTACAATTTCGGTGCTTAATTGTTGGACTTCCGATATTTGTTATTGCTTTGAAAATAACGCAGCATATACTTAAAAAAAGAATCAGCCAGCCTATAAGCCGGGTTCTGTGCTTAACGCTACTCCCTTACCATGAAAAGGGAGTATGTAAGCGCCTGCCATTTATCCGCGCACATTGTTGCCAAGGTGCTCTATCGTTCTACCCTCCAACGCGCCTTAATAGAAGAACTATCAAGAACTCGAACGAGCAGCTCTCGAACGTTGGTATACATGAACTTTCAACTTCTGATGTGTACAGCCTACGTGTCGCCACGCAACTGGTGGGCTCTTACTCCACCTTCTCACCCTTACCACTAATATGAATTAGCGGCGGTTATTTTCTTCTACACTAATCCACCCTTACGAGCGGCTTCCCGTTAAGAAGCAGAATGCTCTGTGTTGCCCGGACTTTCCTCCTGCATCTCAATGGTAGGGTTACGCTCCAAAAGATTGTAACGTAAACGCCACGGATGCACGCGACAAGCCGGCCAACTGATTCTTATGTTGTGCGAAGTTACAACTTTTTCGATGCACACACAGACTAAATGCTTAAAAAAATGTACTTTTGCTCTGAAATAAATCTTATACCACGCCGTAATGATTAAGAATTGTACAAAAATGTGGGTGCTTGCAGCTCTTTTATCCCTCTCGACTTTAGTACCTGCTAAAACTACTTTATACACTCCTGGTAAGGAACAACTAGACGCGCGCAAGCGATTCGAAAACGCGCGATTTGGCATATTTTTGCACTGGGGCATTTATAGTACTTTTGCTCAAGGCGAATGGTATATGCAAAATGCTGGCATTAACCGACAGGAGTATGCTAAAGCGGCGAACGCGTTTTATCCACACGACTTCGACGCTAATAAGTGGGTTGATGCGATAAAAAAAGCTGGAGCGGGCTACATTTGCTTTACTACACGTCATCATGACGGGTTTTCGATGTGGAACACTAAACAAAGCGACTTTAACATTATGCATACGCCTTATGGCAAGGATGTGGTGAAACAGTTGTCTGACGCTTGCCATAAGCAGGGTGTTGGGTTGCACCTTTATTACTCACATATTGATTGGACGCGCGATGACTATCCTATGGGGGTTACAGGGCGCAATACGGGTAAGAACGCGGAAAAAGCTAATTGGAATAGTTATTATCGCTTTATGAATGAGCAACTTACCGAACTATTGACGCAGTATGGTAAGGTAGACGGCATATGGTTTGATGGGTGGTGGGATCATAAAGATGATTCTACACCCTTTGACTGGCAACTGCCCGAACAATATGCTTTAATTCACAGGTTACAACCTGCGTGTATGATTGGTAATAATCACCACCAAAAGCCTAACGAGGGCGAAGATATGCAGATGTTTGAACGAGATGTGCCAGGCGAGAATAAGGCAGGTATGTCGGGACAGAGCATCGGCCACTTGCCACTCGAAACTTGTCAGACAATGAATGGTATGTGGGGCTATAGGGTTGAAGACCAAAATTATAAGTCGACGCAGGAGTTGATACAACTCTTGGTGCGCACTGCTGCGAAGGGTGCTAACTTGTTGCTTAACATTGGGCCACAACCTGACGGAAATTTACCAAGTGCTGCGCTCGAACGACTTCAGGGTATGGGGGAATGGCTGCATTCGAAGGCAGGCGAAAGCATCTATGGCACCACTGCAGGGTGTGTGGCTATGGGCGATAGTATCGTTAGCACGCAAAGTGGCGACGGAAAGTGCTTATATCTTCATCTGTTAAAGGTTCAAGATTCGACGACCTCGATTACCATACCCTTGAATGCTCATCGATTTAACCGGGTCACAACGTTAATGAATGAAGAGGTGGTAACTTATAAGTATGACAAGAAGACAAAGTTGACGACTTTCAACTTGCCCGTCCGCAAAGAGAATGAGTTGACAGACTTCATTATTAAGTTAAATAAATAATGCGTAACTTATTTACACTCAGCTTATTATGTTTGCTAAGCATTGGACTTTCACCTATCTGTATTGCTCAACCTGGACGTACGGAGTATTTGGCTCCTAACATCCATACTTTACAGTTGAAAGTGGACGAAAAGGCTGAAGCTTTCCCTGTGTTGAAATTGAATAGTGGCGAGAGACTGAATGTTAGTTTTGACGACTTGACGCACGAGTATAAGCGTTATACATATAAGATTGAACACTGCGACGCTGAGGGGACGGTGAGCGACGGATTGTTTGAGAGTGAATATGTGAATAGTGCTGATGATAAGGTGGTTATAGAGGACTATGAGCAGAGTGAAAACACTACTGTGCTTTATACGCACTACTCGTTTACGCTACCTAACGCACAGATGCGTCCTCTATTATCGGGCAATTATCGCATCACGATTAGTACTGAAAACGATAATGATGAAGAGGTGCCTGTATTGCGAACTTACTTTGGTGTAGTTGACACGCAGGTGGGTATCTACCCTACCTGCTCTACTAACACTGAAGTGGATTGGAATGGCTCACACCAACAGTTATCGTTACGTATTGATATTGGTAACTTAACATTGCGCGATGCTGAGAACGAGGTGAAAGTGGTCGTTATGCAGAATAGAAGACTTGACAACGCGGTAGTTCATCCACGATTTACGGTTCAAAATGGAAATAATCTGCTTTGGGAACACACACGTGATTTGATATTTGAGGCTGGAAATGAATATCGTAAAATGGAGATTATTTCAACTCGTTACCCTGGTATGCATGGCGAGGGAGTGCGCTGGATTGAACCGTATTATCACTATACCATAATGGAAGACAATGAACGCAAACATTACCTTTATGATGAGGATCGCAATGGCTTGTACCTAACTCGATATGACGGGGGCGGGGATGCTGACGTGAAGGCTGACTATGTGATGGCGCATTTTTCGCTGAAAGCATTACCAATGAGCAATGCGAGGGTATACATTAGCGGACAGTGGACAGGCGATATATTAAACGATAGATATGTGATGCGTTATGATGATGCTTCGGAGTCGTATGTAGCTGATGTGTTACTTAAATGCGGCTATTATAACTATTTGTATTTGACTGCATTAAGTAATAACAAAAGTCGCGGAGCAACAGCTCCCATTGAAGGAGATTATTATCAAACTGAAAATGAATATGATATATTGGTTTATTATCGCCCTACTGGCGGACGTTATTGGCAGTTGGTAGGTTGTGTTACACCTATATATCGTAAATAGTAATATAAGAACAAATGAATATTGTATTTTTAGACGGATATACGCTGCAGACATCGAGTGATGCTACAATGCTAAAGCGATTTGAGGCGTATGGTAACTTAACGGTATATGACCGCACAAGCTATGATGAAATAGTAGAGCGCGCTAAAGATGCTGAGATTTTGATTGTGAACAAGACGTCGCTCACGGCTGAAGTGATAAGTCAATTACCTAAGCTACAGCTGATATGTGAGGCGGCTACAGGGTATGATAAGATTGACATCGCTGCGGCACGTAGACAGGGAATTCCCGTTTGTAATTGTGCAGGGTACTCTAGTACGGCAGTTGCTCAGATGGCGTTATCGTTACTGCTTGAGGCTGCGGATAACGTTGGATTTTATACCAATGAGAACTTAAAAGGCCGATGGAGCGATTGTGAAGACTTTTGCTATTCGTCACGGCCTCGCTTTGACTTAGTAAACAAACGTATGGCTATAGTTGGATTTGGCAATATAGGTCGCACTATAGCTAAAGTGGTGCGTCCATTGGGGGTAGAACTGTTTACTGTGAGCAGTAAGGCTCCCAATGAGTTGCCTAGCGATGTAAGAAAGCTGGAGCTAAGAGAGGCATTTGCTAGTTGCGACATTGTAAGCCTTAACTGTCCACTCACGGATAGTAACCGTGGATTCGTGGATGCTGATTTACTGCAGCACGCACGTAAAGGGCTTATTTTAATAAATACTGCTCGTGGTGGGTTAATTAACGAAGAAGACGTAGCTGAAGCCTTGAGGAGTGGAACGTTAGGTGCTTATTGTACTGATGTGTTGTGTCAGGAACCACCCGCAGCTGATTGTCCTATTTTACACGCTCCCAACGCATACGTAACACCTCATATAGGGTGGAAAACATCAATAACTGTAGAGCGTATCATTGACATCGTGTGCGACAACATTGAGGCCTTTCTGAAGGGAGAACCGAAAAGTGTTGTGAACTAAAATATTTTCTCTAATCTTGCTAACAAAAGAATGTTTGTACAAATACTTGACTTTATAGGCTCGTTAGCCTTTGCTATCTCTGGCATACGATTGGCTTCGGCTAAACATTTTGACCTTTTTGGTGCCTACATGGTAGGACTTACAACTGCTATTGGCGGTGGTACACTGCGTGACTTGCTACTGAGCCAACCTCCTTTCTGGATGACGAACTCAATTTACCTTATCTGTACTGCCTTTGCACTATTATGGGTTATATTATTTAGGAAGCAGTTGGTAAAGCAAGAAAATACTTGGTTCTTATTCGATACGATTGGTTTGGCAGTATTTGCTGTGACAGGTATTGAAAAGACTTTAGCTGCGGGGTTCCCGTTTTGGACCGCTATTATGATGGGCACACTTACAGGTGCTGGCGGTGGCGTTTTTCGTGACGTGTTTATAAACGAGGTTCCACTTATTTTCAGAAAAGAAATTTATGCGTTAGCTTGTGTCGTGGGTGGAATTGCTTACTATATTTGTTTCCTCTTTGGTGCTGGAAATATTGTGTCGGGTATTATATGTGGTATATTTGTAGTGCTTTCACGCATCTTAGCTGTTCACTACAAAATCCATTTGCCAACATTAAAGGGCGAGGAATAGAACGATGTGTGTTGAAAAAACAAATATGGTCTACATTCATGCGCCATTTTGCGCAAGTCGTTGCATCTATTGTGACTTTTACTCTACCACGCATACGCAGGAGTTGAAGGAGCACTATATTCAAACTGCTTGCGAAGAGATTATAAATAGATGCCATGAACTGGATAATGCCCCTTTACAGTCTGTCTACATTGGTGGAGGGACCCCCTCGCAACTTGAAGTAAAACAACTTGCCCAACTCTTGGCAACCGTACACGATGCTTTTGAACTAAGCAACAATGTTGAAATTACAATAGAAGCCAACCCTGACGATGTCACTGCAGATTTTGTGAAAGGCATAAAAGCGCTTGGTATTAATAGAATGAGTCTGGGAGTGCAAAGCTTTGACGATTCTATTTTGCGTATCATAAACAGAAGGCATTCTGCAAGAGAGGCTTGTCAAGCGGTTGATACTATCTATAATTGTGGCATTGAAAATATTAGTATTGACTTAATATATGGGCTGCCTACGCAAACGATTAGTCAGTTTGGTAGTGATCTGAAATGTGCTTTTCAGTTACCTATAAAGCATTTGTCGTCTTATGCTTTAAGTGTTGAGGAGGGAACAGTCTTGGACTCAATGATAAGAAAAGGGAAACTCTGCCCTACTGATGAAAGTTTGTACATTGAGGCGTACAATTTGCTAATGGAGCAATGTAGTGAACATGGGTTTGAGCATTACGAAATATCTAATTTTGCTCAACATAGTTTTGCTTCACGTCATAATTCTGGTTACTGGCATGGATTGCCTTACTTAGGGATTGGCCCTGGTGCACACTCTTTTGACGGGAAACGCACCAGGCGCTATAATCTACCTAACTTGGGAGCTTACGCAGAGGCTAAGAATGGCGATGTAGCACATGAGACAGAAGTGCTGACAGATGCTGAAGCTTTTGATGAACTGCTCTTTACGTCATTGCGCACGCGCGACGGACTTGATATTGATGTTGTTAAGGCGCACTTTTCGATGGAATGGTTGTATCAAATGTTGGAGGATGCGCAACCTCATATCACTGCTGGCAGGCTTTTATTAGCTGATAATAAGCTTGTTTTAACTCAAAAGGGCATTATGACAAGTAATGATGTGATTAGCGACTTGATGCGTGCAGATTGAATATCCGATAATAAAGTGTTAACTAAAGTTTCCCACTTCATTATTTCGGGGTGGGAAACTTTAGTTAGTATTTAAGTATTTACAAGGGATCAAAGGGCATTCTACCACGCAAAATGACCCATAGAGAAGTTTTGACGTTCAATCTTGAGTTTCAAAACTTTGAGTCACCGCAAACATCAATGTTTACAATGGGGTCTGATATATTCTACCACGCAAAATGACCCATAGGTCAAGATTTGAAGTGGTGTTATGAACAGATTTTGAAGTGTTTTTTTCAATTGTCGAATAAAAATATGACTACAATTTTATTGTTTCTCAGAGAAAAATATTAATTTTGCCACCGCTTTATGCCCTAAAGATTTCAGATTTATGATTAAAATTGGGCTAAAAAAAAGAAATTCAAAACCGAAAATAACAAAATGGATATTCAATTTGAAAAAGTTGGCAAGGTAAGCGGTGTGCTTACAATCAACATGGTAAAGGCTGACTATGAGGCTAATGTTAACAAAGCTTTGAAGGACTTAGGTAAGAAGGTGCAGATGCCTGGCTTCCGTCCTGGCCATGTTCCTGCTGGACTTGTTAAGAAAATGTATGGCGTTCAGGCTAAAGCAGAAGAAGTAAACAAGTTGCTTCAAGATAGCCTTTTCGACTATATCAAGACAAAGAAGATTAACATGTTGGGTGAACCTCTTGGCAGTGAAAAGCAAGAGCCTCAAGATATTGAGAAGCAGGACGACTTCACTTTCATCTTTGACATTGCTATTGCTCCTAAGTTTAAGGCTGAACTCAGCGAAGAGGATACAATTGATTACTACGACATTGAAGTAAGCGAGGACTTAATCACAAAGCAACTCGGTGCGCTCCAACAGCAAGCTGGTCACCCTGAAAGCGTTGATTCGTACGAAGAACGTGACATTCTCCGTGGTACTTTAGCTGAACTTGACGAGAATGGCCAACCCAAAGAAGGTGGTATCGTAATTGAAACCGCGTCTTTGATGCCTGCTTACTTTAAGAACGAGGATCAAAAGAAGATTTTCGAAACGGCTAAAAAGAATGATGTAATCACTTTCAACCCCACTACAGCATACGAGGCTAACGAGGCAGAATTAATGTCACTCTTGAAGGTAGAAAAAGAGGATGTCGCTAACCATGCAGGTGACTTTAGCTTCCAGGTAAACGAAATTAGCCGCTTCGTGCCTGCTACGCTTGATCAAGATTTCTTTGATAAAGTATTTGGTAAGGATGAGGTTAAGAGTGAAGAGGAAGCCCGCAATAAAGTTAGAGAAAGCATCAACGAACTTCAACAAAACGACAGCGATTACAAATTCTTGCTCGACGTACGCGCCTACATGGAACAAAAGGTTGGTGAACTTGAATTTGCTGACGACTTGTTGAAGAAGATTATGAAGGCCAACAACAAGGATAAGGATGACAAGTTTATTGAGGACAACTATGCTAAGAGCATCGAAGAACTCAAGTGGCAACTCATCAAGGAACAGTTGGTAAAGGCTAACAAGATTAAGGTAAACGATAAGGATGTTAAGGCTGCTGCCGTACAGGCTGCTCGCTTCCAATTCGCACAATATGGTATGAACAATATTCCTGATGAATACCTTGAGAATTATGCCCAAGAAATGTTGAAGCATCAGGAACAAGTTAACCAACTCGTTGATCGCTGCATCGACCAAAAACTGGGCGAAGCTCTTAAGCAGGTTGTAAAACTCAACCACAAGAGCATTTCAAGCGAAGACTTTGCAAAAATGTTTGAAGAGAACAAGTAATCTCTGCTCGCATTAAGAAATGCATAAGCATAATCAATAAGTGTGCAAACATACAAATAAAAAATCAATTTCAGTGGCATTGATTATTTGTCCGATTAAATTGTTTTCGAAAATTTGTATGTTTGCACATTTTATTACTCATAGGTTACTATTATTACTAAAGTAGCTAGTTAAAAAATATAAGCTATGAACGTAACATCTGATTTTAAAAAGTTTGCCACATCAAATGCTGGTATAAACTCTATGGCTCTTGACGATGTTATCAAGAGCCAAAACCAATATCTCAACCCCTATATATTAGAGGAACGTCAATTAAATGTAACGCAAATGGATGTATTCTCAAGGCTAATGATGGACAGAATCATCTTTTTAGGCACACAAATTGACGATTATACAGCTAACACGCTGCAAGCACAGTTGTTGTATCTTGATTCAACAGATCCTGGCAAGGATATTTCAATCTACGTTAACTCTCCTGGCGGTTCAGTATATGCAGGATTGGGAATTTATGATACAATGCAGTTTATTCAGAGTGATGTTTGTACCATTTGTACGGGTATGGCAGCTTCAATGGCTGCTGTGCTGCTAGTTGCTGGTCAAGAAGGTAAACGCTCTGCCCTACCCCACAGCCGCGTAATGATTCACCAACCAATGGGTGGCGCACAAGGACAAGCTTCGGATATTGAAATTACTGCACGAGAAATTCAAAAACTCAAAAAAGAACTTTATTCTATCATTGCCGACCACTCACACACGGACTTTGATAAAGTTTGGGCAGATTCGGATCGTGACTACTGGATGACAGCTCAAGAGGCCAAAGAGTACGGTATGATAGACAAGATATTTGAACCCAAAAAGAAGGACGTAGAATAATGGCAAATTCAAAAAGGAAATGCTCTTTCTGTGGACGTTCTGAGAACGAGGTACCCATGTTGCTAACAGGCGTGAATGGCTATATTTGTTCAGACTGCGTTCAAAATGCCTATAAGATGCTTGAAGAGTTCTTACCTAATGACGTATTAAGCGATGCTAAGCAAAAGGGGCAAGCAAAAAAAATAAACCTAAAAGATGTTCCTAAGCCTAAAGACATTAAGGAGTACTTAGATCAATATATTATTGGGCAAGATGATGCAAAGCGCTTTATGAGCGTTGCTGTGTATAACCATTATAAGCGTTTAGCCCAGGCTGACAACAAAAAGAAGGACGACAATGATGATGTTGAAATAGAAAAATCAAACATCATTATGGTTGGTTCGACAGGTACAGGTAAGACCTTGCTTGCACGCACTATAGCTAGACTACTTGATGTGCCATTTACGATTGTAGATGCAACTGTATTTACAGAAGCAGGTTATGTTGGAGAGGATGTTGAAAGTATACTTTCACGCTTGCTTCAAGTTGCAGACTACGATGTAGCAAAAGCGGAACGAGGTATTGTGTTTATAGACGAGATAGACAAAATTGCCCGCAAAGCTGATAATCCTTCTATTACACGTGATGTTAGTGGAGAAGGTGTGCAACAAAGTTTGCTCAAATTACTTGAAGGTACAATGGTGAATGTCCCCCCCAAGGGCGGACGTAAGCACCCCGATCAAGATTACATCCACGTTGACACTCGCAATATATTATTTATATGCGGTGGCGCATTTGATGGCATTGAAAAACGTATAGCACAACGTTTGAACGCTCACACAGTTGGTTACAACTCTGTGCAGAATGCAAAGAAGATTGACCCTAAAAACTTAATGAAATACATCGAGCCACAAGACTTAAAGTCGTTTGGCTTGATTCCAGAGATTATAGGTCGTCTACCTGTTCTTACCTATCTTAATCCGCTTGACAGGGAAGCTCTTGCACGCATATTAGTTGAACCTAAGAATTCTATAGTAAAACAGTATATCAAGCTTTTCAAGATGGATAATGTTGAGCTTGTTTTTGAACAGGAAACGCTTGATTATATTGTTGACAAGGCTGTGGAATTTAAGTTAGGCGCTCGTGGTTTACGTTCTATTGTAGAAACGATTATGATGGATGCGATGTTTGAGATTCCGTCAACATCGAAACGGAAATTCGTAGTTAGCAAGGCATACGCTGAAGCACAAATGGAGAAGCGTAACAACTTGTAAATAATGTAGATAGCTTATTTACAATAAAATAGGTAAGCCATCAATTTTAATTCATCTCTTTTTGCTTTTATATTAATAGGCAAAGAGAGATGAATTTTCATGTAAATAAATGTATACTATATATACTCTTTTTAAGAAAATTGTTATACCTTTGCTTAGGTAAAAGCATTAAACCAATATTTTAGAAGCCAATTAAGGTAAATAAGATACCAGCGTAAGCCCCTAACCTCTAAGCAACCAGAAAAGCTATGAAGGAAGAAATACAGTTGAGAATAGCGTTAAAGCAATACTTTGGCTTTGACACATTTAAAAGTAATCAAGAGGCGATAATAAAATCACTTCTTGAAGGGAAAAATGTGTTCGTACTAATGCCAACAGGTGGTGGAAAGTCCCTTTGCTATCAGTTGCCATCGCTTATTATGGAAGGTACGGCTATTGTTATATCACCGCTTATTGCCTTGATGAAAAATCAAGTGGATATGATTCGTCATTCTAGCCAGAATGATGGTGTTGCCCACTTTATGAATTCTTCTCTTACAAGAGGTCAAATAGAAAAGGTTAAAAGCGATGTTCGATTAGGCATCACAAAATTATTGTATGTGGCTCCTGAATCGCTGACAAAAGAAAGCAATATTGACTTCTTAAAGACGATAAAAATTTCTTTTTACGCTGTTGATGAAGCACATTGTATATCGGAATGGGGGCATGATTTTAGACCTGAATATCGTAAGATAAGGCCTATTATTAATAATATAGGTAATGCTCCTGTCATAGCTTTAACGGCTACAGCTACAGTGAAAGTGGCAACCGACATTAAAAAGAATTTGGGTATATTAGATGCCATTACTTACAAAAGCTCCTTTAATAGACCCAACCTTTATTACGAAATCCGTCCTAAGACAAAAGATATTGATCGCGACATTATCAAGTTTATTAAACAAAGACCAACGTGTAGCGGAATAATTTACTGCTTGAGCAGGAAAAAAGTTGAAGAGTTAGCAGAGGTTCTAAAGGCAAATGATATAAAAGCTGAGGCATATCATGCTGGAATGGATTCGGCTACACGCTCAAAAACGCAAGATGACTTTTTGATGGAACGCATCAATGTTATTGTTGCAACCATAGCGTTCGGTATGGGTATTGATAAGCCTGACGTAAGGTTCGTCATTCACTACAACATACCCAAGAGCCTTGAAGGATATTATCAAGAAACCGGACGTGCTGGTCGTGACGGAGGTGAGGGTAAGTGCATTGCCTTTTACTCAAGACAAGACCTAAAAAAATTAGAAAAGTTTATGGAGGGAAAGCCTGTGGCAGAACAAGACATAGGCCGACAACTCCTAAAAGAAACCACTGCATACGCCGAAAGTTCGTTGTGTCGTCGAAAACTTCTTCTCCATTATTTCGGAGAAAATTACGATCGCGATAATTGCGGCAATTGCGACAATTGTTTACACCCTAAAGAAAAAGTGGAAGCTAAGAAAGTATTGTTGAATGTTTTAGAAGTTGTTCTAGCTACTAAAGAAAACTTCGCTGATGATTATATAAAAGACATTCTTCTGGGAAATCGCACAGAAGATGTTAGTGACTATCACCATGACGAGCTAGAGTGCTTTGGCTGTTGTGAAGAAACAGACGAACGGCTATTGAATGCTGTTATACGTCAAGCACTTATCTCAGGGTATCTTGAAAAGAACATTACCAACTATGGTGTACTGAAATTGACAGACAAGGGACGTGAGTTCATAAAGAAGCCCACCTCGTTCGAAATTACAGAAGATAGGAATTTTGACGAAGAAGCTGAAGCTGAAATGCAAGACGAGTCAATTATTGCAGTTGACCCTGCGTTGTATAGCATGTTGAAGGACTTGCGAAAGACTTTATCAAAAGAACTTGAAGTTCCACCTTATGTTATTTTCCAAGATAACTCGCTTGAAGCAATGGCAACCTTCTACCCACAAACCATTGAGGAATTGCAAAACATTCCTGGAGTTGGTGCGGGCAAGGCTAAGCGCTATGGCACTGAGTTCTGCAAACTCATAAAAAAACATTGCGAAGAGAACGATATTGAGCGTCCTGAGGACCTTCACATTCGCACGGTTGCAGACAAGACGCAAAAAAAGAATAGAATTATTCATAGCATTGACTTAAAGGTCGCTCTTGACGACATTGCAGTAGCCAATGGTATTGAATTTGACGAGTTATTAGATGAAATTGAATCGATCGTGTATGCGGGAACTCGTATAAACATTGACTACTTCATTAACGAAGTAATGGACGAGGATAGCATTAACGATATCTATCAATATTTCAGAGAAAGCGAAACCGATGACTTAGACGAAGCGTTTGACGAATTGGGTACTGATTATACTGAAGAGGAAATCAGACTTGTACGCATTAAGTTTATATCTGAAATGGCTAATTAATAAATCTGAAATGGTTAGGAGTGATATGGTTTGAAAACACATAACTCTACTCCTAACCTTTTCACCTATTATCAAAAAAATGACTGAAACGACAAATAACGAGAACTCAGAAAAAAAGAGTTTAAACTTTATTGAGCAGATTGTTGCCAATGACTTGAAGGAAGGTAAAAATGGCGGTAGACTTCAGACACGATTCCCGCCCGAACCTAATGGTTACCTTCACATTGGCCATGCCAAAGCTATTTGCATGGACTTTGGTGTAGCACAAAAGTTTGGTGGAGTATGTAACCTTCGCTTTGACGATACTAACCCACAAAAGGAGGATACAGAATACGTTGAAGCCATAAAGCAAGACATTGAATGGCTTGGATTTAAGTGGGGCAACATTTACCATGCATCAGACTACTTCCAAAAACTTTGGGATTTCGCCATTCGTCTAATCAAAGAAGGGAAAGCCTATGTTGATGAGCAAACAAGCGAAGAAATTGCAGCTCAGAAGGGTACACCTACGCAACCTGGTGTTGAAAGTCCTTACAGAAATCGTCCCATTGAAGAAAGCTTACAGTTATTTGAGAAAATGAATTCGGGCGAAATCGCAGAGGGTGCCATGGTACTTCGTGCAAAAATTGATATGGCAAATCCTAACATGCACTTCCGCGATCCTATCATTTATAGAATCATCAACAAAGATCATCATCGCACTGGTAACAAGTGGAAGGTTTACCCAATGTACGACTTTGCACATGGCCAAAGCGATTACTTTGAGGGCGTAACACATTCTATCTGTACACTTGAGTTCGTACCTCATCGTCCCTTATATGATCACTTTATTGATGAATTGAAAGAGGGTAAAGATTTAGATGACAATCGTCCACGTCAGTACGAGTTTAATCGCTTGAACCTAACGTATACGGTAATGTCGAAGCGTAAATTGTTGGCTTTGGTACAAGAACATTTGGTAGACGGATGGGATGACCCCCGAATGCCGACTGTTTGCGGTTTACGTCGTAGAGGTTATTCGCCTGAAGCCGTGCGTAAGTTTATCGACATGATTGGTTATACCAAGTTTGATGCACTTAACGATTATGCAATGCTCGAAGCCGCTGCTCGTGAGGACTTGAATGCTCGTGCGCTGCGAGTTAGTGCAGTACTCGACCCTGTAAAGCTTGTCATCACTAATTATCCAGAAGGTAAGACCGAAGAAATGGAGGCTATCAATAATCCTGAGCGTGAAGAGGATGGCACACATAGCATAACATTTAGTCGTGAACTATGGATGGAACGTTCTGACTTTATGGAAGATGCTCCCAAAAAGTTCTTCCGCATGGTTCCCGGCAAGGAAGTACGATTAAAAAATGCGTACATTGTAAAGTGCACAGGCTGTAAGAAAGCTGCAGACGGAACAATAGAAGAGGTATATGCTGAATATGATCCTAACAGCAAAAGCGGTATGGAAGGTGCAAACCGTAAAGTGAAGGGTACACTTCATTGGGTAAGTATCGGACACTGCGTGAAAGCAGAGGTAAGATTGTACGACAGACTCTTCAACGTAGAGAATCCTTCTGCTGATGAGCGCGATTTCCGCGAATTACTCAATCCAGATTCACTCACAGTCTTGACCAATTGTTATGTTGAGAAGTTTGCTGTTGAGAATCCAACTGGAAACCGCTACCTACAGTTCCAACGTACAGGATATTTTACAGCAGATAAGAATTCTACACCTGAACATCCAATCTTCAATCGTACCGTAGGATTAAAGGATACTTGGGCTAAACAAAAATAAATATGTAAGGTTTGAAAGCGCCTTTGCGCGAGAACCAAAAAAATATATATAATTGGCTACACTTGCATTAGAAATTATAACTGATTGCATAGTGTAGCCTTTTATTTTTACATTTCTTGAACCAATATCTGTTAAAGATAAAAATAAGAACGATATGGATCAATACTTAGAACAAGCCATTAAAGAATACGAAAGGAACATTTCACAGGGAAAAAAGTTTTATATGGATGCGTCGGTTCTGATGGACATAGAAGAGTACTACGAGAAACAAGGGAAACGATATGAAGCAGAACAATTAATGCGTTTCGCAGAAAAGTTGCATCCAGACAGTGAAGAAGTATTAGTTGTTAAAGCATATAGGGCAAGAGCTCTGGGACATTGGAGTGAGGGACTTACCATTATTCGCAATATCCCCAACCAACAAAACAAAGATGTTCAGCTATTTTATATCGAATGGGACGTTGCAAGTGGCAGATTAGATAAAGCAGAGAAGAGAATAAAAGACTGCCTGCCCCCAACCATGTTAAATGACGACTATGATTGGTTCTTAGATATGGGTGAGATGCTATTAGACTATGGGTATCAACAACGTGCACTAAAATATTTACTAGCAATTCCTCAAAAATATTCCTTACGGACACGTGTAGATGAATTGATAGCTGACGCTTATTTCCAACTGCAACAATATGATAATAGCATTAAGGCAGCTAATAGATTAGTTGATGCAAGTCCATACGATAGTAATGCCTGGACGCAGTTAGCCGATATTCAGCAAAAGTGCCAAAAGTATGCTGATTGTATTCAGAGCTGTGACTATGCGTTAGCTATCAATGGGAACAATCAACGTGCCATGAGTTTAAAAGTTTTTGCAACATTTGCAGTAGGTGATAGTAAGCGGGGACTTGCTCTATGTTTGGATTACATGAAGGTTATTCCTGATGATTATAGTATAAGAATGTATGCAGGTGAGCAACTTTATGCCGCAGGCCGAATAGACAAGGCAAAGGCCCCTTTACAAGATGCACTGCGATTATGTCCACTCGAGAATCCTGATCGGGTAAGGATAATCAACGACCTTGTATACCTCTATATAAGTTGCAATGACATAGATAATGCAGAAGAGGCTATGCTATCACTTGCGATGTTGGGCAACTCATTATCTTCCATTTACACTCAAATGGGAAATATTTGTAGTGAATTTAAGAATAGTGATCTTGCGATCAGTTGCTATTACAAAGCCATACATAGTCCCAAAATAGAGGATAATGAATTGTTGTTAATACTGCAATTATTAGTTAATGCACAATATTTTCGCGATGCGTTACCTTTGTGGCATGACATATACAATTTATTGCCACACATTCAAATCACCCAACCTTCTATCTATGCTTACATGGCTATTGGTACATATATGCTAAATGAAAAAGAAGCTTTTAACAGTTCATTCGAATTGGCTGCTAAATTTGCAGCAGAAGCACTTAAGACTTTATTTAGCCTAAAATATCCCAATGCTTCAATTGATGAGATAAGAAACTTAGCGAATATGAAGATTGATAATGAATTATCAGAAAAGGGCTGAAAGCATTATGACTATTTCTAAAAATAGTTAGTTCTATATTTTGAAGTTATAAGGTTATAAAGTTAGTTTAGTTGATTAATCAACATGATGTAAACTTTATAATCTTATAACCTCAAAAAAACAATTTATCAGAATCCATCGGTATAATACAAAATGCGTTAAAACCTATAGTAATTTATAGATAAGATAGGATTGCGCTTCCCTTCTCCAATAAAGGATTTTAGCTATAAGGGCAATAAGGTTCTGAAACGCATCTCATGCATCGTTATCTCTTCGTCGCTAAAATTTTGTTCAGTCATCCATTTTTTAAAAGCACTTATAGCAAGTGTGTGCATCTGCGCTCTACCCGCGTTAACACCGCTTTGAAACGGACGATAGGGAAGATGCGTTTTATTAAAATTTCCGTCAGCCATATTTTGTAGGTTTTAATTTGGTGTGCAAAAATACGTACAAAGTAATACAAAATAAACTTTTTCATCAAAAAACTTTTGTGTTAACCACCTTTGCATTAACTTTGCTGAGCAAAGGTGAACGAAGCATTTGTTTATCTTTCTACTTAAACCAATAGAACAATAAACTCTTTTTAAATTTATAATATCACTATGACTATTGAAACTTGCGACTTTAAGGGCAAGAAGGTGATTGTCCGCGTTGACTTCAACGTACCCCTTGACGAGAATGGTAAGATTACCGACGACACACGTATTCGTGGTGCCCTTCCTACTTTGAAAAAGGTTTTGGCTGACGGTGGTTCACTCATCATTATGAGCCACATGGGTAAGCCCAAGGGTAAGGTTAATCCCAAGTTCTCACTCGGACAGATTGTTGACGCTGTAAGCGAAAAGTTAGGCGTAAAGGTTCAGTTTGCTCCTGACTGTGCAAAGGCACAAGACGCTGCAGCTGCATTGCAGCCTGGTGAAGTACTTCTGCTTGAGAACCTTCGTTTCTATCCAGAGGAAGAAGGAAAGCCTGTTGGAATTGACAAGGAAGACCCTGCATACGATGAGGCTAAGAAGGCTATGAAGGAAAGCCAAAAGGCTTTTGCGAAGACTTTGGCTTCATACGCAGATATCTACATTAACGACGCTTTTGGTACTGCACACCGCAAGCACGCTTCAACTGCTGTAATCGCAGACTACTTCGATGCTGACCACAAGATGCTCGGCTACTTGATGGAGAAGGAAGTTCAAGCCGTAAAGAACGTGCTTGACAACATTAAGCGTCCGTTTACAGCTATTATGGGTGGTTCAAAGGTGTCAACTAAGATTGGTATCATTGAAAACCTTTTGGGCAAAGTTGACAACTTGATTCTTTGCGGTGGTATGACATATACCTTTGCAAAGGCACAAGGTGGACACATCGGTAAGTCAATCTGTGAAGACGACAAACTTGACGTTGCACTCGACGTTATGAAGAAAGCCAAGGAAAATGGTGTAAACTTGGTTCTTGGTACAGACTGCATCGCAGGTGACGATTTCAAGAATGACTGCAATACACAGGTTTGCCCCGCTGGAGCTATTCCCGAAGGTTGGGAAGGCTTAGATGCAGGTCCAGAAACTCGCAAATCATTTGCTGCTGCTATTGAAGGCGCAAAGACTATTCTTTGGAATGGTCCTGCAGGTGTATTTGAGTTTGACAACTTTGCTGGTGGCTCAAAAGCAATTGCTGAGGCCATTGCTAAGGCTACAGCTGATGGTGCCTTCTCACTTATTGGTGGCGGTGACTCTGTAGCATGCATCAACAAGTTTGGTATGGCCGACAAGGTTTCTTACATCTCAACTGGTGGTGGCGCATTGCTTGAAGCAATTGAAGGTAAGACTCTTCCTGGTGTTGCTGCTATCGAAGGCTAATCAATTCTATGTAATGCCTTGATATTACATTCGAATTAGTTTTTACAAACGGAAGTTTAGAGGTTTATAGGTAAACGCTAAAGGTTTAGTTTTAACGTTTCCGCTAAACTTCTAAACTTCTTTTTTTATCAATGAACAAGCACTTACTCTTCATCGTCACTATATTAGCAATCATTCTTGCTAACTCATGCAGCAACAAACAGCCTAATGAACCTTTAAAATTTGGAGTAGAACGTTACGACAGCGCTGCATTACATATAGCCTTAGTCCCCAACCACGATTGTTTACCCATCTATTACGCCAAGCGTACTGGCATATACGATTCGCTTGGGCTGAAATTACAGATAGTATCTTACCCTTCACAAATGGATTGTGATACAACACTCATGGGCATCGCCGACGGAGGATGGGCAGATTTAACGCGTATAGCACATTATGGGAGAAAAATGCCTCAAACAAAAGTGTTATGGCAGGGTACGCAACAATGGCAATTATTCACATGTGGTACGTTACGTATTAACTCCTTGAAAGCCTTAGTAGGACGCACCGTCGCGATAGCGCGTTCAACAGACGAAGAACTTTGGCTTAGTACCATGCTCAAACAGGCTAAAATAAATAGTGATGATATATTTTTTCCACAAATTAATGACCTACGCCTCCGAGCTCTGATGCTAAAAGGCAACCAAGTCGATGCAGCACTACTCACGTGGCCTTATACCTCATTAGCCTTAGCCAATGGACATCGTAGTATTGCTCAACAATCCAAAAGTCAGTCTTGTGGAGCCTTTGTTATGAACGTGCGTAAATCCGAAAGTGCTACCAAGAAAAAGCAATGGGACTTGCTCGAAAGAGGACGTAAAATAGCACTCGACTCAATACGAATAAAAGGAACTAAGGCATATAGCCTCGTTCTGCAAAAAGACTATAAAATCCCACAAAACATTGCAGACACCATAAAGTTTTAAAGACGTGTCATTTTAGTAGTAAATAAGATAGGCAAATATGAAGCAGTTAACTTATCAATATTTGTATAAAGACATAGTAGAAGCATTGCGACAAGAGCATTTGTTATCAGCTCTACAGTCATTACAAGGCATGGCTGCAACGCTAAAATCATGGAGTGTGAAAGAAGAAACTGACACATTACTTGAGTCATACCAGATACTATTAAGCTATATGGCAAAGGGCGTTGACGACCCCGAGCGCAACAAGATGTACGCTGGATTTAGACGACGCACCTATGAATTAGCAGAAGTGCTCAATAGAGTAGGCTTACTTATGAATGACACGACTATCTATGCTACAAGCTTTCGCACGCTATGCCAACTCTATGGAAATGATTATACACTTTCCGATATTCTCAATAGCCAGTACCCCTTACGCGACAAGTTTGACGCAATCTGGCTTTCAGCAGCATGGACTGCAGATGATGAGTTAACGGTAGCAGACTATATGGCAAATAACGCGGTCGATGAAATTGACAAATGTCTGCTCCTTAGTGCTACAAGCATAGCAGCAATGCAGTTCTTTGATATCGCTAAGTATCGCATACTAATTGATGCCGCACTCTCAACGAACGTAAAGCTACGTATTCGTGCATTAGTCGGGCTCATTTTTACACACATCGTTCATGCAGAACGTATTGCGCTCTATCTAGATGTAAACACACGCTTGGAATTAATGTGTGACCTTCCTCGATTTTCAAAAGAAATTGAGCGCTTGCAAATGCAACTATTCTTAAGCTTGGAGACAAAGCGCATTGAACGCAATCTGCAAGAAGAGATTATACCTCAAATGATGAAGCGCATCGAGAAGCTAAACATTGACAGTAACACAGGACTAGATGAATTAAACGAGAAGTTAAGTGAAGAGGATTTTAATCCTGAATGGAGTGATAACGCGCAAGATAAGAAGCTAAATGACTATATGCATGAGTTTGTTGAACTCCAACAGCGAGGTGCTGACATGTATATGGGCTCGTTTAAAGTAATGAAACAACGTTTCCCGTTTTTCAACACCGTAAGTAATTGGTTTTGGCCCTTTACGCTTAATCACCCCGAAGTGCCTGAAAGTGCACGCAAAAGCAAACTTACAAAGCTTATGATTAGTAACGTTGGACTTTGCGACTCTGACAAATATTCGTTTTGCATGATGTCAGCGCACATTCCTTCTAATCTTAAAAGTGACAAACTCCAAGAAGGCATGCTTGAACGATTGGAAGAGATCCAAACTAATCACGACACAGATGCTGAAACCTTATTTAAGAATGAACTCCGCTCATACGTACAAGGCTTCTACAGGTTCTGCAATCTCTACTTACATCACGAGCAATTTACGAATCCCTTCCAACACGACCTATTTATCGTAAATTACGCGCCCTTTGACAAGATGTTGCGTGATGATAGTTTCCTTTTGCGTATGATAAATTTCGTATTTAAAGACCAATCCTATGCCTTAGCTAGCAAGCTCTTTGAACAGCTCTCACCTAACAACTATGATGCAGAAGTGCTACAAAAGTGGGGCATCTGTAACGAACATGAGGGCAACATAAGAAAGGCTATTGAATGCTACAAGCAATCAGACTTGCTGAAGGGACATTCTCTATGGACGTTAAAGCGACTTGCCCATTGTTACTCTCAAATGGGAGATTACACTAAGGCACTCACATGCTACGACCAATTGGCTGAACGAAATGATGAAGACGTTTCCATTGCACTTAAACAGGCAGAATGTCACATCCACCTCAAACAGTATGAAGAGGCATTCAAGTACCTATTTAAGGCAGACTATTTAGCGCCTAAAACGCGGGTTACAGAACGGGCCATTGCTTGGTGCTCTCTATTAACGCAGAAGTATTCTCAAGCAGAAAAGTACTATACAAAAGTTTTAGATGACAATCCTGCGCCAACGGACTATCTCAATGCGGGTCACTCTGCATGGCTTTCGGGCAACATAGCTGAAGCCATCTCACGCTATCGTAAAGCAATCGCTGATAATCCTGACACAGCGTTCTTAAACAAAGATAAGGATTTACTACACGAAGCGAATAAAACTGATGAGGACATCGCAATGATAACCGATGCTGTACTTTCAAATCTTTAAAATTCTTGCATTTACTATCACATGAGAATAAAGTATTTATTCGCGTTCGTTCTATCCGTGGCTCTTACACAAGCACACGGACAAAACAATGCGTCAGCAAAAGATTATTTTTATCAGACTTTAATGAAGGGTGAAGTTGGTCAAGCACATAGTCAACGAATCTCAGTTAAGCAAATTGCAGCCAAACGTGATGAACTTTGGCAAGTCTGGCAAGCAGTCAATCGGCAGTACAATCATATTACACTGCCCCACCTCGCAAGTCTTGTCACTTGCACTCCTTCAAGTTGGCAATTACCAGACAGTTTAGAACTCAACGCCACCCTACCCTTTTACTACGGATATAAAGGCGAAAAGCCCACCGCAGGCTTTCCCCTATTTATTTATCTTCACGGCTCAGGCCCCAAACAACAAGAATGGCAAACAGGACTTGCTTTAGCTCAAAGCTTCAAAGATGCGCCATCAGCTTACTTTATCCCCCAAATACCCAATGAAGGACAATGGTACAGGTGGTGGCAAAAGAGCAAGCAATACGCTTGGCGAGCCTTACTACGAAATGCGTTACTATCTGATAGTATCAATCCCAACCAATTATATGTGTTCGGCATATCGGAAGGTGGTTATGGGTCACAACGTTTGGCTTCTTATTATGCCGATTATTGGGCTGCTGCAGGCCCTATGGCTGGAGGTGAACCGCTTAAGAATGCTCCTACTGAAAATCTGAGCAACATTGGCTTCATGCTACGAACGGGGGCTAACGACACGGGTTTCTATCGCAACCTATTGACTCGCTACACGCAACAAGCTCTCGACAGTTTAGAAGAACTCACCCCCGCTGGCTATCGACATAAAGTTGAACTTGAGCCCAACCGTCAGCACTTCATTGACTATTCTCACACAACACCTTGGCTACGCCATTTTACCCGCAACCCCTACCCCACTCACTTTACGTGGGAGGACTTTGAAATGGACGGAGAGCACCGAACTGGATTTTACAACCTACGAGTAACCAAACGACCTGACGCGAAACTTCGCACTCGTTATGATGTCAACATCAACGACAACGAAGTAAACATTGTCGTCGAAAACGTTTGCTATAAAACCATTGAGCGCGACCCCATTTATGGTATAGAATTGAAATTTGAGAAAAGCTATACAAACGCTCAAAATGGTTCTTTCGTCCTTTACTTAGATGAGCATTTAGTAGACCTTACTAAGAAGGTTTCCATAATAGTCAATGGCAAGGAAGTATATAATAAGCGACCCCAACTTGACCTAAAATACATGCAAGAATCACTTGCAACCTTTTACGATCCACAACGCATCTATCCCACAGCGATAAGTATCAATTACTAACTACAAATTCCCACCTTCTAAACAGAGGTGGAAATTTGCTTTAAAATGAATACCGCTCTTATTACCATTAATCCTACGAAACGCGTACTTTTCTTTGACATTATCGGCTGCGGCTCAGCAATTCGAGCGAGCTCGATCATTCGCCTTGCACGATAATTCTAGCATGCGCAAGCAAAATGGGCTCTATATCGAATTGTGTGGGTAATATTGCGTTTAATAACAGATACAAACTGCAATTTGTCGAAGAGTCCACGAACCACCCTAACGGCCTCACCCCCTAGCCCCCTCTCCTTGAGGAGAGGGGGGACAAGTCTCCTTTTCTTGCTCATTTTCAGGAAATATCTCAAGCAAGAAACTGTGGAGAACAAGGTAACTTCAGTCCCCCCTCTCCTCAAGGAGAGGGGGTTAGGGGGAGAGGCCCAATTGCAGTTTTACCCACACTATTCGTTATAGAGCCTATTTTCCTCTCGTTATCCAGCGTAAATGGCAAAGATAGTAGGTATCTTATTGATATCGGGAGGAGGCGTTTGTTTCCACTCTTTAACCGTTTTCGAT